>JBGPJK010000174.1:0-9469 GCA_041485425.1 Terriglobia bacterium
AACAAAACCGCACAGCATGCCGATCATGGCGCCGTTCTGGTTCGCTCGCCTGGTCAGCACTCCCAGCAGAAATACACCCAGCAGCGCGCCGTACGCCACGGATGCGATCTGCAGTCCGACTTCGACCACGCGTCCCACCTTGTGCAGTGACAGCACCGCCAGCCCGAACAGGACCAGCGCCCAAACCAGCGTCGCCAGCCGCGAAAGCTGCACGCGCCGGCGCTCGTCCACCTGCGGATTGCGTTGCAGATAAAAGTCGATGATCGAACTGGAAGAAAGGGAATTGAGTGCCGCACTCAGGTTCGACATCGCGGCGGCGAGGATGGCGGCAATCAGCAGCCCGGAAATTCCGTGCGGCATCTGGCTGACGATGAAGGTTGGATAGATCCTGTCCGCCTTGCCGAAGTTCGCCGAGGGTGTCCGGTAGAAGGCAAACAGCATCACCCCCACCATCAGGAAGAGGGCGAATTGGAAGACGATTGCAACACCGCTCGACAGTAGTGCAGTCACGGACTGACGTTGATTCCGCGCCGCCAGCAGCCTCTGGACGATCAGTTGATCGGTGCCATGGCTGGCGGTGGTCAGGAACGCACCGCCGATCAGCCCCGCCCAGAAAGTGTAGGGCTTCCAGAAGTCCGGGGTGAAATCGAATACGCGCAGCTTGCCGGCGGTGTCCGCCACGTTGTGGATGGTGGCCCAGCCGCCCGGGACCAGGTGCAGGATGGTGAACAATCCAACCAATGTTCCACCGACGTAGATCACGGTCTGGACGACATCGGTCCAGATCACCGCTGCCAGGCCGCCCTCGAATGTATAGATCAGCGTGAGCGCGGTGATGATGGCGATCGAAGTAATCTCGCCCGTGCCCAGCGCAATCACCACCACGATAGAAACGGCATAGACCCGTACTCCTTCGGCGGCGGCGCGGGTCACCAGAAATAGTCCGGCCGTCAGCGACCGCAGCTTTCTCCCAAAGCGGCGCTCGATCAGTTCATAGGCAGTAAACAGATCGCCACGGAAGTAGTGCGGCAGCAGAACAAAGCTGATGATGACTCGCCCCACCAGGTACCCCAGCACGACCTGCAGGAAAGTGAGATTGCTGTCATAGGCCAGGCCGGGAATGCTGATGATGGTCAGCGTGCTGGTTTCCGCGGCCACGATGGAGAGCGCAATCGCCCACCAGGGAATGTTGCGGTCGGCCAGAAAGTAATCGCGCAACGAGCATTGCCGCTTGCGGAAGCGCAGCCCGAACAGGGTGATCCCCGCCAGGTACAGCGCGATGATGGTGAGGTCGAGCTTGTCTAGGCCCATGGGCAAAGCACGAGTTCCATCGTGCCAGGAAGCTTCTCAAGAGTATCGGGCTTTGGCCGGTCCTGCGTCGTGATGTGGGCCTTGGGGGTATCTAGCTCATTAATCCGGGCCGGATCAGGCCACCACAGAGTCGCAGGCACAGAGAAAGCCTGGCTTTCCAACTGGCAAGTGGAAATTGAAGATCAACAATCAACAACGCCAACTCTTCTGTCGGTCGGGGAAACAGAGTCTTATGGTAGAACTACCGCGTGGCCATCTTTCTCGGCATCGACGGCGGCGGCAGCAGGACTTCGTGCGTAATCGGAGACGAAACTGCGCTGCTGGGGAGTGGCACGGCCGGAGGCAGTAACGTGGTCCGTGTCGGCGAGGCGCAGGCGCGGGAAGCGCTGGCCGCTGCGATCCGGCAGGCGTGTACCGTGGCCAGCATCTCTCCAGCGCAACTGCAGAAAACCTGTGTTGGCGTGGCTGGCGGCGCCCGCCCGGAAATCAGCGAGGTGGTCCGCCGGATGGTTTCAGAAATTGTTGCCGGGGAGATTGAAGTGGTGGGTGACATGGTGATCGCCCTGGAGGCAGCCTTCGGCAGCGGCCCGGGCGTGACCGTGATTGCAGGCACCGGGTCAATCGCGTACGGGCGCAACTTCGCAGGCCAGACCGCACGGGCTGGTGGGTGGGGGTTTGCCATCTCCGACGAAGGCTCGGGGCATTGGATCGGGCGCGCCGCCATTGCCGCCGCCCTGCGTGCCTGTGATGAAGCGGAAGCCGAAGGCGGGCAGTCGCTGCTGTTCGAAAGCACGATGAAGGCCTGGGGCCTGACCACACGCGAGCAGTTCGTGCTTACCGCCAACCGTTCGCCTGCACCCGACTTCGCCGCGTTGCTGCCCGCGGTGCTTTCCGCTGCGGATGCCGGCGACCCGTTGGCTCGTACGGTCCTTGCCCAGGCGGGCGCCGAGTTAGCCACCTTGGCCAAAATCGTCATTCGCCGGCTGTTCCCGGACGCCGACACCGTACCAGTGGCCATGACCGGCGGTGTGTTTCGTAACTCCGCCCTGGTGCGCCAGGTTTTCTACAATAGTCTTCGGTCGGAGTATCCCCGGGCCGCGGTGAACGCAGCCGTGGTTGACCCGGTGCGGGGCGCGCTGGAACTGGCACGAAAAAGCGCGCGGCTGCAGCGCCCGGGCGGCGCTCGATGAAAGCCACACTCAAGAGGCATGGTTTCCGCTGAATCAACCTCGGCTCGAACGGCCCCGGAACTGGCCTCGCCCACTCCTCTGGATGAGGCCATCCACAGCTCCTCCAGTGGGGTTCTGAGAGCTGCTGCCGCCGATCCTGCACTCACGGAAGATCTCGCTCTTGCCCTGCTGAAGCGTGCCGACGTGCCGCCTGAAGTACTCGAACAGCTCAGCAAGAACGGCGGTGCGATGAAGAGCCGCAAGGTGAAGCTGGCGGTGGTCGAACACCCCAGGACGCCGCGTCACATTTCGCTGCCCATGGTGCGTCACCTGTTCACCTTCGACCTGATGCGGGTAGCACTCACGCCGGTGGTTCCTGCCGACATCAAGATGGCGGCGGACGAGTCGCTCATCAACCGCCTGGAAACGGTCTCGACGGGGGAAAAATTGTCGCTCGCGCGTCGCGCTTCGGGCCGCGTGGCCGGGGCGCTTCTGCTGGATGCCGAAGCGCGGGTGATTCATGCCGCGCTGGAAAACTCCCGCCTGACCGAGGCGGCGGTCATCAAGGGTTTGACGCGTCACGATGCCCCCGCGGCCTTTGTGGAAGGCGTATGCCGCCATGCCAAGTGGTCGGTGCGTCGCGAAATCCGCATTGCCCTGCTTCGCAATGAAAAGACTCCGCTCGCCCGCGCTCTGGAATTTGCGCGCACGCTTCCTGCAGTTTTGGTTCGCGAAATCCTGAACGGATCCCGTCTGCCACGCAACATCAAGTCGTATGTGGTCAGGGAACTGGCACAGCGGGAGAACGCCGGATCGGCCGCAAGGACGAGCCGCCACATCTGAGCCAAACCCTCCGGCGCGACGGAAGGGTTCGAAGAAGAAGTCTAGGACCGGACCTCCTGCTTGACCGCTCCCACCGAGCTGCCCGTCGTTGCTGGTTCTTCCCGTCTTTGATGCAGCAAACCCACGATCTCCTGGTACAGCTTGGTGCGGGTGGCGTAGCGCTCGTGAGCCCGTGTGATGTAACGGACGTGCACCTCCACCCCCGAGGTGGTTGGCCGCAGGTTGATAGCGGGGGCAGCCGAAACCGACTGCATGCGTTCGCGGTGGGTGGCGCGTTGCCATTCTTCCTCCGCCATGCGGGCATTGGCCTCGGTCGCGGTGGTGACCAGTTTCTGAATGGCGTCGATGATGGGGTACGGATTCTGGGCGGAGGGCACCAGAATCTGCAACTCGTCCCACAACCACTGCCCGGTGGTGGAAAAATTGAAGAAGTGTCCCTCAATGGCGAAGCTGTTCACAAACGCTACCTTGCGTCCCGTGGGATGCCCGGCGTCGTTCCAGTTGCCGGTCTCCAGCAGCACCGTGCGCAGCAGCCCGATCTCGGCGACTTCCCCGACAACGCCTTTGATTTCCACCCAGTCGCCCACGCGGATGCCGTTGCGTCCCATCAGCGCGAACCAGCCGAAGAAAGCCACGATGAAGTCTTTCAGGGCCACGGTGAGCCCAGCGCCGGCCAGTCCAAGAATGGTGGGCATCTGGTTGGGCATGCCGAACAGTACGAACAAGATGAGCAGCACGCCCACCGTCTGTACGGCAAAGCGCACCACCACGCGCAAAGTTCGCAGCCGTTTGCGATCGGGGGTGAGCTTGGTGAAGAAACGATCGATAGCGCTCGCGCCCAGGTAAACGCCGAGCACGACCAGCAGAATCAGCAGCGCCGACTGGATGATGCTGTGGACGGCGGCCTGCTGGCGTGATTGCACCACCCCGATCCAGTTGCTGTAGACATCGGCCAGCTCCTGATGATCCTGGATGCGCTTGTCCAGATCGGCAAGATTTTTCTGATGCTCGGAAAGACGGCGCAACGAGGCGATGACCGCCTGGGAACTGTCGGCAGAAGGAGGGGCCGGCTGGGGTTGGCCGGCGTTGGGTTGTCCGGCGGGCGCCTGGTTTTCCGTCAAGTCATGGTCGTGGCGGAGTTGGTCGAGCTTCTGGAGCGCTTCATCCCGTGCCTGCTGCAATTGCATTGCTTTGCCGCTGTGCGTCCGCCAGAGGTTGAGTTGCGCAATGAAATTGTTGGCTGGGGAACTTGCCTCTGGCCCGGTGGCGCTGATTTGCGCAGGAGAGGCGTCGCTCTGTTGTTGGGCGGCTTGGTACCTGGCGAACTGCCGCTGGATCCGGCTCAAGGGATCGGCCCCGGACCGGAGCAGGTCGCCTTTGGCATCCTCCAGTTCGTCCTTGTCCAGTTCCAGTTGGGCTTGCACCAGGTCGAGTTGCTGCTGGATGTCCGGTCCCGAGCCAGGCGCCGCGGTGGATTCTTTTTTCAGTTCATCGATGATGTCCTGGTCTGACTTGACCTGGGCCTCGGCCCTGCTCATGCGGGCGTAGAGTTCTTTGGTTTCGGGAGAGGGCGCCAGCGGATGCTCGGCGGCGTCGCGCATCGCGTCAGCGAATGCGAGGTCAACCGCATGATCGGCCAGGCGCAACGCTTGTTGTGCGAATCGCCGTTCTTCCCGGGTCGAAGCCAGCGCTGCCATGCTGCGGGCGGTTTGCATGGGCCGCTCATCCACCAGCGGAGCCCGGCGGGGTCTCGTGCGCGCAACCGGCGCACCGGAGTCGCGGGTCAGGATCAGTCCGACGAGTGCCAGCACGACCAGGGCAAACAGGACGAAGGTCACGACCCACTGGCGAGTTTTCATCACCCATTCCATAGGCAAGTCGCGGGAATGATAGGTCTCATTATACGGGGCGGGGTTTCCAGGATCATGATTCGCCGGTACATTGCATTGTGCGAGGGGTGTCAGTACCGCCGTAACCTGCGGGGACCAGTGCGGCCCGCCTACAATCACTCAGCATGCACGAATATCTGCAGGCTGTGTTTGAGGAAGACTGGCGCGCGGTTCCGCGGTGGGCCCTGGGCGCGTGGCTGGCTTTTTATGCCATATTCCTGGTCTACGCTTTCACCATGCATGGGGCGTTCCTGTTCATTGATTTCGTGAACCTGATTGTCCACGAGGGTGGACATCTCTTGTTCGGCTGGTTTGGACCAAGCTTGGGAATCTGGGGCGGAACCATTCTGCAATGGCTGCTGCCGCTGCTGCTGGCGGGATACTTCTTCAGCCAGCGGCAGACCACAGCTTTCGCTTTCTGCCTGTTCTTCTTCTTTGAGAACTGGCTCTACACCGCAACCTACATGGCGGATGCGCGCGCCATGGCGCTGCCGCTGGTCACGGCAGGAGATTCCGACTTCGTCGAACACGACTGGCACACCATCTTCTCCAGCCTGGGCGTGCTGCAGTACGACACGACCATCGCGGCGGCTGTGCGAGGGTTGGGGTGGTGCGGAATGCTGAGTACCGTTGCCTGGCTGGGCTGGCCGCGCAAAAGCGCTTAACCGCAAAGGGCGCGAAGGAATCGCAAAGCTCGCAAAGGAACCTCCCGCATTCCCTTGCGTCCTTGGCGCTAGCTTAGCGAACTTTGCGGTTTGAGATTTTGTTCTTACGGCACCCAATCCGCGATAAACACGTTGGTTTCGTGGGGTACCTTGCGATTCCGCCCGGCAATCCATACCAGCTTCCTGCCATCGGGACTGAACATGGGGAAGCCGTCGAAGTCCTCGGTGTAGGTGATGCGTTCCAGGTTCTTGCCATCCAGGTCCACGGCATAGAGCTCAAAGTTGCCCATCCCGCCGGTGGATCCGACGTTCGACGAAAACATAATCCGCTTGCCGTCCGGGAAGAATGACGGCGCAAAGCTGGCGGCGCCGAGATCGGTGATTTGCCGCTTCTGGCTGCCGTCGGCCTTCATCAGCCACAACTCGAGATAAGTGGGGCGAATCAGGTTCTGCTTGAGCAAGGCTTTGTAGTCGGCGGTTTCCTGCTCCGTCCTGGGATGATGCGCGCGATACACGATCCACTTGCGATCGGGCGAAAAGAACGGCCCACCGTCGTAGCCCAGTTCGTGCGTGAGTTGCTTTACGTGCTTGCCGTTGGCGTCCATGGTGTAGATGTCGAGGTCGCCGTTGCGCAGGGAAGTGAAGACGATCTTCTTGCCATCCTCGGAGATGGTGGCTTCAGCGTCGTAGCCCGGCGCGGAGGTGAGTTGCTTCAGGCCGGAGCCGTCAGGATTTGCCGTGAAAATGTCGTAGGTGGAATACACACCCCAGACGTATCCCCTGGAATAATCCGGTTTGGGCGGACACTCCGGGTTGCCAAGGTGGGTGGAGGAATACAAAATCTTTCTCCCGCTGGGGTAGATGTAGCTGCAAGTGGTTCGTCCCTTGCCAGTCGAAACCATGCGCACATCGGAACCGTC
This sequence comes from Terriglobia bacterium, assembly GCA_041485425.1. Classification (GTDB taxonomy): domain Bacteria; phylum Acidobacteriota; class Terriglobia; order Terriglobales; family Acidobacteriaceae; genus JAIQET01. The sequence goes on from JBGPJK010000174.1 coordinate 6,798, forward strand.
AATGTTCATGGTGAAGATCTGGTCACACTTCAGGTCGTTGCGGGTGGACTGGAAGATCAACTTCTTGCCGTCGGCAGAAAAATAAGCCTCGGCATTTTGTCCGCCGAAAGTTAGCTGGCGGATGTTGCGCAGATGCTTTTCCTGGGCAGCGCCAGCGTCTGGGGTCGGCGAGGTCTGGGTGGAAGCCTGGTGCGACAACGCGATGGCAACGATTCCAAGCGGCAAAATAAGAAACGACGATTTCGTCATGAGATTGGTTTGCGGGACTTTAAGAAGATACCCGAAGCGGAGTAGCTTGTCGCGGGGGGAAGTCAAAAGCTTAACCGCAGAGTGCGCAAAGGGGGCCGCCGAGACCGCATAGAGGTTCTTTGCGATCTCTGCGCAGCCTTCGCGTCCTCCGCGGTTTAAGATTTTTCCTTGCTCGAAGCGGTAAGATTCCCGCATCTCCAGAACGAGGATAACCGATGAAACTCAGATTGCTGACCCCTACGCTCGTGCTAGCCCTGGCTGCCGCGGGATTTGCCTGGAAGGCCAACGCCGGATCGGACGGCTCGGCCCAACTTGTCCAGCTTGAGGCCGCATTCATGAAGGCTGCGGCCGAGAGAGGCGCGCAGGGATACATGTCTTACTACGCCGACAATGCGGTCGAACTGCCCAACGGGGCGGATGTGGTTCAGGGCAAAGAAAACATCTCCAAGACCATGGGATTCCTCGACCAGAAGGACAACCGGCTGACCTGGACCCCGGTTTACGCCGATATGGCCGCCTCGGGCGACTTGGGCTACACCTACGGCACCTACGAGTTCCGCTCGAAGGACAAAGACGGCAAACCCACGGTCAGCTACGGCAAGTACGCCACCGTCTGGAAGAAGCAGAAGGACGGAAGCTGGAAAGTGGTTATGGACATGGGGAATTCCTCGCCCGCACCCGAAGCAAAACCTTAGACCGCAAAGGGCGCGAAGGACTGCCGCGAAGTTCGCGGAGAAAGGCTTTTCTTGACGCTCTCTGCGGCGGTTCTCAGCGATCTCTGCGGTGCCAGATTTTCCCTTCTACTTGCGGAAGTGATCCAGGATAGCTTTGGCTTGGCTGCGTGTGACCACGGCGGAAAGCGCTCCCGCGTCGGCTTGCTTCACTGCCTGCACGCTGCCGAAGTGCTCCAGCAGGCGGCGGGTGGTGCGCTCGCCTACGCCGGGGATGTCGAGCAGTTCGGTCGACCGATCGCGCATCTGGCGGCGCTTGCGGTGGAAGGTCACGGCGAAGCGGTGGGCTTCGTCGCGAATCAATTGCACCAGGTGCAGCACCGGAGAGTGGTGGTCGAGGACGACGGGTTCGTTCTCCTGACCGTACACGTAGATGATCTCCTCCCGCTTGGCAATGGCGGCGAGCGGCTGGTTAATGATCTCCAGCGACTCGAGCGCCTCGGCCGCCGCGTGCAACTGGCCCAGGCCGCCGTCGATCAGCACCAGGCTGGGCATTTTCTTTTTTTCTTCCTGCAGACGCTTGTAGCGGCGGGTGACCACCTCGCGCATGGAGGCGAAGTCGTCCACCCCGTCCACGCTCCTGATAATGAACTTGCGGTAGTCGGACTTCTTCATCTGGCCATCTTCCCAGACCACCATCGAAGCCACGGTTTCGGCGCCCTGGAGGTGCGAGATGTCGAAGCACTCGATGCGGCGGGGCAACTCGGGCAACCCCAGCGCGTCCTGCAGGGCTTCCTGGATGGCCTTGGTGTTCGGCTTCATCACCCGGAAGCGCTGATCGTAGGACTGCTTGGCGTTGTTGCCGGCCAAGTCGATGAGCGAACGCTTCTCGCCACGCTGCGGGACCAGAATGTGTACTCGGGTGGCGCGGGCGCCCTCACCGGCGATCTGATCGGACAATAACTCTTCGAGCATCTCGCGATCTTCAAAATCCACCGGCACGTAGATGTTCCGCGGGACATACGGTTGGCCGATGTAAACCTGCGTCAGCAGGGCAGAGAAGAACTCGCCGGGCTGGAACCCAGCTTCCGTAGAGACGTTGCTTGCAACGTCTCTGTCTACAGCGCCCTGGGCAGAGACGTAGCAAGCTACGTCTCTACGGGGATACGGGATAGTTGCCGCCTCCGGTAATTTTTCCCAGAAAAACTCCCGCCGGTCCAGCACCCGGCCGCCGCGCATGTGAAATAGATTCACCGCCAGCATGCCGTTCTCGTAGTGATAGCCGAACACGTCTGCATCATCGCCTTCGACCGCGGCGATGCGCTGCTTCTCCTGCAACTGCGCGACGGTGGAAATCAGGTCGCGATACTTGGCGGCCCGCTCATACTCCTCGGCCTCGGAGGCGTTCGCCATGCGCTCGCGAAGGGAGCGTGAGAGGTCGGTGGGGCGTCCTTCCAGGAACAATTTCACGTCGCGTACCGCCTCCTGATACACCTCGGGCGTAGTCAGCCCTTCCACGCACGGCCCCAGGCAGCGCTTGATGTAGTACTGCAGGCAGGGACGCGGATGGTAGCGCGTCAAGTCCACTTTGCAGGACGGGACGAGGAAGTGGCGGTGGATCAGGTCGACAATGCGGTAGGCGAGGTTGGCGGGGAAGTAGGGTCCGTAGTAGGCGCTGCCGTCCTTGCGCAGGCGGCGGGTTACGTAGACGCGCGGGAAGCGCTCGGCGAGCGTCAGCTTCACGTAGGGATA
>JBGPJK010000175.1:0-9404 GCA_041485425.1 Terriglobia bacterium
CCGCTCGACGAAGCCACCACTCCCTCTCTCGAGGCTCTTCAGGCTTACACTGAGGGGGACAGACTGGCCCGCGAAAAGGGCGACACCGACGCTCTTCCCTTCCTCAAGCGGGCGGTGGAACTCGATCCCAATTTTGCCCGTGCTTATGCCTCACTGGGCGTGCGTTACAACAATCTCGGCCAAGCTAGTCTGGCGATTGAGAACGTCCGCAGAGCTTACGAATTGCGCGAGCGGGTCAGCGAGCGGGAGAAGTACTACATCTCCTGTACCTATTTCACGCTGGTCACGGGCGAGTTGGAAAAAGCAATTCAACAATATGAATTGTGGATCCAGGATTACCCGAGGGATTATGTCGCCGCAACCAATCTCGGAGTGAATTACTTCACGCTGGGACAGTTCGAGAGAGCGGCTGCAATCACACGGGACGCGCTGCGCCTGGAACCTGCTTCCATACTTGGGTACAACAATCTTGGGGTGGCTTATTTTTCCATGAACCGGCTGGATGAGGCGAAGTCCACGTTCGATGAAGCGCTGGCTCGAAAGCTGGATGGGCCCTACCTGCGGCAATCCATTTACTACCTGGACTTCTTGCGTAAAGATGCGCTCGGCATGCAGCAGCAGTTCGCGTGGGCTTTGGGCAAACCGGGTGCTGAGGACATCCTGCTGTCGGCTGAATCTGACACGCAGGCCGATTACGGCCACCTGCAGAAGGCACGGCAGCTGTCGGCGCAAGCAGAAGAATCAGCCAAGCGAAACGACTCCAAAGAGACGGCGGCGTTCTGGCAAGGGAATGAGGCACTGCGGGAGGTTGAGTTCGGCAACGCAGCCGATGCCCTCAAGCAGGCACGCGGGGCTCTGGACCTGGCCCCCGGGCGAGATGTAAAGGTGGAAGCTGCGTTGGCATTGGCTCGTGGCGGTGATGTCACTACCGCAGAGAAACTGGTGGACGCGCTCAGTCAAGAGTTCCCGCTGGATACACTCATGCAAAATTATTGGCTTCCTACGGTGCGGGCAGCGATTGAGTTGCAGCGACACGATTCCGCCAAGGCAATCGGGATTCTGCACGCGTCCGTTCCGTACGAATTGGCGGACCCGGCGCCGTTTTCGGCCGGGACGATGTATCCGGTTTACCTGCGTGGCGAAGCGTACCTGGGTGCGGGAAATGGCGGACTGGCTGCAGCGGAGTTTCAAAAGGTCCTCGATCATCCCGGCGTGATCGTAAACTTTCCGTTGAGTGCCCTATCCCATCTCGGCTTGGGGCGGGCCCGCGCGCGCTCTGGCGACTCAGCAGGTGCACGCACCGCTTACCAGGATTTCTTTGCCCTCTGGAAAGACGCCGACTCCGACATCCCCATCCTGAAGGAAGCCAAGGCAGAGTACGCGAAGTTGCCGTAGACGCAGCAACCCCGAACTTTTCCGCTTTTCCGCGATAGCGACGGCCGTCAGGGTTCCGGCCGAGTGAGGGCCCACTCGGACCCAATCCACCGGGGCGAAAAACAGGCCGGTCGGAGAGGAAAGTGTGTTGTTGGCGTAAGCAGGCGTTTACCAACCCCGAACGGCCATTTATGAGATAGCTAGATAGCTTCTAATCTCCCGCCCCGTTCAGCGAACTGCCAGTCCGTACTTCTGCGTGGTTGGCGGGACGATGCCGTTCATGCGCAGGTACTCGACCACCTGGCCATAGTGGTCGGCGATGTGCCACACGGCGGCGACCGCAATTCCCAGCCGAGTATTGGGCCCGGCGTAGGGACCGTCCACCCGGGTCAAAGCGTTTTGGGCGTTGATGGTGGCCAGAACCTTGTTGCCGTAATCGAAGGAATCGCGCAGGTACTTGAGTAGCTCGGCCTTGGTTTTGGCGGGCGCGGGTCCACCCTTCTCGCAGTGCTCCGGCGGCGTCTTGCCCTCAATCTCGTTGAAGAAGGCGAAATTGGCACAGGCCACGTGCTTCACCTGCTCGGCGAAGGAGCGCACTCCTTTGAACTCGCCGGCACTGGGAACGAAGGAATACTTGGCCTCGGGCATGGCCTCGGCCACCGAGAGGAATTGTCCCTCGGTCCAGCCAAGCGCGCCACCCACGCTGTCGGCAATGTTCTTGGGGATCTCGTCCTGCTGGGCGAGCACTGGGATGGTTAGGCATAGGAAGACGGCAAGCGTGATGAGCTTCACGGTGTTCTCCTAGAGGGGCATCCTGAAAAGGTGAAACGGCTCACCTCAGGGGCTAAAAGCCCGCGTGCTTCTGGATCACTTGTGGCACGACTGAACAGGTTGAGGAAAAACTCTTTTCCGCACCCAACAGCTAACCCCAGCGGCTGAAGCCGCATTGATTGCAGGCAAGTTGCGGCGCGCCTGAAGGCGCGCCCTTTCAAATCGGCGACTGAATCCCGAGTTTTTCCGCAGCCTGTAAAAGTCGTGCGCTTCCCAGCGTCCGCAGACGTGAGGGTTTTGCGAAGCCTGCCAGGGTCTATCCTTAGGGGCCGGAGTCCAACCGTGCCAGTTCGTGGGCGAATAGCGGATTACTGGGGAACTCGTCCCGCAGGGAGGCCAGAAATTCGCGCGCCCGCACATTGTCTTTCTCGCGCACATAGGCGATGGCCAGCAGGACGCGGGCAAAGGGCGCCAGATAGTGGCCGCGCTGCGCCGCCATTTGCATTTCCTCGATACCCGCTTTCTTGTCGCCGGAGACCCCGCCCAGGCGCAGGAACCAGCGCACCGGGGCCGCCATGCTGCCGATGATGTACTTGCTGATGCCGCTGGCCAGGTGGGCATCGTAGCAGTCGGGATCGACGGCCAGCACCTGGGCGGCCCAGTTGGTGGCTTCCTTGGTGTAACGCAAGGCAGTGAAATTGCTCTTCTCGATGAGTGCCGCATAGTCCGCTCTCAATCCCGACGAGAGCGTCATGGCGAACAGCGCGTCGCGGTCTTGTGCATTCTGGGCGAGACGGGCACGGGCACGGGTTTCGGCCTGGTTCAGTTGGGCGTTGAAACGGTCGCGGAGGGCAGGGTCCGGGGCCAGTTTCTTGCGGCCCTGGAAGGCGTGGTCGTCTTCATAGAACTGCGCTTCCAGCACACCCAGGCGGTTAAATTCAGAGAACAGCAAGCCGGCCGCATCGCAAACCGGGCCGAGCGGGTCGTCGGGGTGCTCCTGCTGCCACGAGGAAAAAACCTGGTGGGCCTGGTCGAAGTTGAGAGCGTACATCAACTGGAAACCGCGATCCAAAGAGGGTGCGATGGCATTGAGGTCGGCGGCAGCCGCCTGCAGACAAAAGCACAGCAGCAGTGCGGCGCCGCACCCGAGCGCGCGGTGATTGAATCCGAGAGCCATCCTCGTCCGTCTATTGTGCCCGTTCACCCAGCCTGAGCGCAAATTACCGCGCCACGCCCGATTCGGGGCTATGAAATTAGATGCGCAAGGCCAGGAAAAATCACCGCCGAAACGCAAAATGTTTGGCAAATTCCAGTTATCCAGGCTCTGCACCGGGTACTGTCTACCCAGTACCGGGGAGCGCTCAAGGATTCACAATCTGCGTAATCGAGGGAGCGGCGTTGGGATTGAAGTGGCGGTCGCCAGAGTATGTCGTGGAGATGATGTGGGTGCCCTGGCTGAGGTTGGATGTAACAAAGCGAGCGCGACCTTGCTGCAGCGAGAGGGTCGCTAAGGTCGTTGCCCCATCCTTCAGCGTGATTGTGCCGGTTGGCGTCGGCCGTCCGGTGAATGTCGGGGTGACGGAGACAGCAAAGGTTACGGGCACCGGTTTGGCCCAAATAGGTGGAATCGGGATTCCTCCGTTTGACGCCCTTTGCCCCCTTTGCTACCTTCTAGAGTTTCCTCTTCCCCAATTTCTGCGCCTGTTCCGCGGTCGGAAAAGAGAACCTCATGGCTATCAAGTTTCGGGGAGTTGACTTCCTCGAGTTCGACGGGCTGCTCAGTGACGATGAGCGCCTGGTCCGCTCGACCACCCGCCAATTCATCGAAGATAACCTTATCCCCATCATCGAGGAGTGCAACCGTGCCGGGCGCTTTCCCCGCGAGTTGGTCAAGCCTATGGCTGATCTTGGTTTCTATGGCGCGAGCCTCAAGGGCTACGGCTGCGCCGGCATGTCGAACGTGGAATATGGCCTGGTGATGCAGGAATTGGAGCGCGGCGACTCCGGGGTGCGCAGCTTTGTCAGCGTGCAATCGGCGCTGGTGATGTATCCGATTTATGCCTTCGGCAGCGACGAGCAGAAGCAAACCTGGCTGCCTGCGCTGCAGAAAGGCGAGAAGCTGGGGTGCTTCGGCCTGACTGAACCGGACTTCGGCTCCAATCCCGGCGGCATGCGTACGCGGGCGCGGAAGTCGGGAAAAGAATACGTACTCAACGGGGAGAAGATGTGGATCACCTCGGGCTCCATTGCGGACGTGGCCGTGATCTGGGCCAAAGTGGAGGATGAGGACAACACCATCCGCGGATTCCTGGTGGAAACCGATCGTGCGGGTTTCAAGGCCGAGGACATTCACGGCAAATGGTCGCTGCGGGCCTCGGTCACTTCGGGTCTGTCATTGCAGGATGTTCGGATTCCGGAATCGAACCTGTTGCCGGGCTCCTCCGCCCTGAAGTCGCCGCTGAAGTGCTTGAACCAAGCGCGCTATGGCATTGCCTGGGGCGGAGTGGGGGCGGCTATGTCCTGCTACGACTGCGCGCTGCAATATTCCCAACTGCGTAAACAATTCCGCGACCAGCCCATTGCCTCGCACCAGCTCGTGCAGGAGAAGCTGGCGTGGATGATCACCGAGATCACCAAGGCTCAGTTGCTCGTGCTTCAGGTCGGCCGGTTGAAAGACCAGGGTAAGGCGGAGCACTACCACATCTCCATGGCAAAGCGGAACAACGTGTGGATGGCGTTGGAATGCGCGCGCTTGTCACGCGACATCCTGGGGGCCAACGGCGTGGCCGACGACTACCCCATCATGCGCCACATGATGAACCTGGAGTCGGTGAAGACCTACGAGGGAACGCAAGATATCCATACCTTGATCATTGGGAAGCAGATCACCGGGGTGGACGCCGTCTGAGCCATGTCCCAAAACGCCTGACCGACCGCACCCGAGACTGAGGTCTGCGATGAAACGCTTCTGTTGGCTTTTCTTCCTGTTCGCCGCCTGCCCTTCCGCCCATGCCCAAACCGAAATCGGCGAACTCAACCACGTCCAGTTCCGCATTGATGTCCCGGACCACTGGAACCACGGCCTGGTCGTGTATTTTCACGGCTACAATCCTGATCCCGTGACTTACAAACAAGAGCCGCTCAAGCCGGAACTAGCAGTTTTCGTCAAGGCGGGGTATGCGTTGGTGCAGTCCGGATACTCCAAGGGCGGCTGGGCGGTGGAGCAGGCAGTCCCGGAAACGGAAGGCCTCCGGCAGTACTTCATCAAGAAATACGGAGCGCCCGAAGAAACTTATGTGACCGGGCACTCCATGGGCGGCCTGCTTACCATGATGTCCGTCGAAGAGTCGCCCGAGTCCTACGACGGCGGCCTGGCTCTCTGTGGAGCGCTCGCCGACACCGCAGAAATGATGCAGCGCTACGCTTTCGACGGCCGGGTCATGTTCGACTACTATTTCCCCGGCGCACTTCCCTCTCCCGCGAAGGTTCCAGCCGATTTCAAGATGGATGATGCCTTAAGCAAGCGCATTCAGGGCGAGCTGGATCGCAAACCTCAGGCCGCTGCCACGCTGCGCCGCATCCTGGGCGCTCACGGCAATCGGGACCTCGCCGCAGGGCTGGTCTTCGCTACCTATGTCCTGAAGGACTTGGAAGAGCGGGCCGGGGGCAATCCTTTTGACAATGGCAACACCATCTACACCGGAACTCCCAACGACAACGCGCTCAACGACGTAGTCCGCCGCTACGCCGCCGATCCCGGGGCGCTCAATTACCTGCAGCGCTATTACACTCCCACCGGCCGCCTCACGCGTCCGCTGCTGGCCATCCACACCACCTACGATCCCGTCGTTCCACCCCCGATCCTGGAGTCTTATTCGCTGCTCACTCGCCAGAGCGGAAGTGCGAAGCTGTTCGTGCAGCAATACGTGGAGCATGACGGCCATTGCAACATCAAGCCGGAAGAGATTGACCGCGGCTTCTCCGAGCTACGCCGCTGGCAAAAAACCGGCGAGCGGCCGAGTCCGGGTGGACTCCACTGAGCCGCTCGTCTCCGGACCTTTCGTTGGCCCGGTCTTGCAGGCGCCCTGGGGGAGGGTTGTCGCCGCACTACACCGTGGAGCGCCCACTTCACAGCTCAGTCGTTGCTGTTGATGGTGCTCGCTGCCATGGCAAAGTGCAACGTCGTGCCGGGAGGAACGTTGTCGGTGGGATCCGCGCAGAACATGAAACCCCGGACCGTCAAGCTGTTTCCGTCTTGGATCCCACCTGAGGCTTGAGTCGTGGAGCGTTGGTACACGTGTACCGTACCCGTCCCCACGTTCATGATGCTCAGGTAAGAACTCTGCGAGAGAACCAGATCGAACTCCGCCGTTCCCGAGCCTCCCGCCTGGTAGTTCTGCACCGTTCCCTTCAAGGTTTGCCGGAGCAGTTCGACCATGTAAGGCTGGGCCTGGGCGGGGTTCCCTGCCCAGTCCGGTTGCAGCGACTGATAACTTTCGACTTCAATTCGCTGGCCGGCAGAGATGTGGCTCTCATCGAACACCACCGGCAGTCCGGCCAGATCCTCGCTTCCACTGTTGAACGCGTAGGCGGCTCCGCCAGCCAGGTTGACGCTGATTTTGGCTCCGACCAGGGCCAAAGTCATTCCCGCCCCGGTACCATCCTGCGGAACCAGGTTCAGCAGGCCCGACGGATTCAAACCCGCCAGCGTCCCTTCCACTTCCACTCCCGTGTCGGGAAACAGGGTCTCCACTTCCTCGGCATAGAGCGAGCCATCGGTCAGGGCTTTGCCCCCCACCGACACCAGCATTCCCTGCAGGGTCTCGAGGGTAGCATTGTCAAACACAGTGTTGGTGTCGGTGTGCAGCACCAGGGACGACTTCGACTGTCCTAACTGCAGGGTGAACTGATCGATGTCAGTCGCCGTCACTTGGCCCACCAGACGCTCGATTTGACCCTTGTTGGAACTGGAGAAGGCCTGCAGCTTTGGCCCGGACTGCACCCTCGACAGCACCGGTGCGTCGGGACTCGCGATATTGCTCTGCGTCACGCTGATGACCGGAGGATTCAAGCTCACCACATGGGTCACTGGATCCAGTTGTACCGTTTGCTCCGCGTCCACATCGATGCTGAGCATGCTGGGTATGTCGCCCACCACCACCGCCGGACTAAGCGTCAGCAGGGTGGTCTGATCGGAAACCAGGTCCTGTTGCTGGATCACGCCATTGGCATCCAGATAGGTGACGCGAGCCCCGCTCACCACCATTTTCAACTGGTCGTAGGTGTCGGTGGTCACATCGGGCAAAGCCACCGGTTCGAACGTCGCTGCCAGCCGGGTGAGTTCGATGTCGCTGGCCTCGGGCAGCAGGTCCGCCGTTGCGCTTAGGTCTGACTTCTGCAGCTGGATCGAGCTCACGTCGAGCCGCAAACACAGGATGCGGTCGGTAGGCTCAGCGCCCACCCACACCTGCACCGGGGTCGTTGCCGGCGCACTGAACAATACGCCCACGCCGCCGTCGCCCGGGTTCTTGGCAAGGTTCGCCCCGGCGCCACCGCAGCCGGTTGTCAGCAGAAGCAACCCCGCAAGCAAAGCCACCGCCAGAACAGTTATCGAAACATTATGCGAGTTGTAATGATGGTTTCTGTTGAACAGCATGTGATTGTCCTTCCGCACAGCTTGTGTCCGCTTGGGTTGGGGAAGTCCGTTGCGCACAGGCATAGCCTCGCAGAAAGCGGGCGCATGCCGTGTGACCCACATCACAAGCAGGCATCGGAAGTAAGTAATGCGAGACATACCACGAAGGTAACGGTACGTTGCCACTTTCGGGACAATGTCCGTATCGGGAAGAAAGGACTTAGTCAAGTGACCTAGTAACTAAGCAAGACACAGTAACCTGCGTCGCTACTGGGGGCAGCGCGGGCTAGCGGTACAGTTCTTCCAGCATGGCGTAAGCGCGGCGCAAATGGGGAATCACAATGCTCCCGCCCACCACCAGGGCCACATTCAGTGCCTCCTCCTGCTCCGGCCGAGTCGCCCCCAGACGGTACGACTGGATGATGTGATAGTTGATGCAGTCATCGCAGCGCAGTCCGGCGGAGACCACCAGCCCCATTAACTCTTTGTACTTCGCCGGGATCGCGCCTTCCAGGTAAGTGTTGTGATCGATGTTGTAGAAGCGCTTAAGCAGGAAGTTATCGGCTTTGTCGACGTTGGCGTTGAGGCTGGCGCGGGTGTCGATGAAGCGCCGCGCCAGATCGCTCTTGTCAGCGACCTGCTTCTCGGTAAGCAGGTAATTAGGTTCTTTGCGTTCGGTTGTCATGCGGGAAGATTACCAGAAGGAGATTTGGTACGGTCGTAATTGCTCGCCTTTTGTCCCTGGTAAAGGCAAATACAGTTCAGCCATGTGGAAGTGCCTGCGCGCTCTGTGCTGCCCGTTCATTCTGTGAGCCTCCTTTTCGAGCCTCTGGGGTCAGGTGTCATCCAAGTCCGCCGCGGTGCCTGACTTCTCGCCGGAAGCATTTGTGTTTGAGGAACTCGCCACCTCGCTCGCGGGACAGCCGAGGCGGCTGTCCCTACACCAGTCCTTTTCCTCCCCCGCCCGTTGGGTTTATAGTCTCAGATCAGTTTTTCGGAGGCCCTTATGTCGACCCAGACCCGACCTGAAGCCAAAGCCAAGAGTTTTGGCGAGAACATTGAAACCGACCTGGCGCTGGAATTCGTGCGGGTGGTGGAAAATGCCGCCATCGCTTCGGCCCACACCATGGGCCAGGGCGACCGTAAGTTTGCCGACCACGTGGCCACCGAAGCCATGCGCCACACCATGGACACGGTTCCCATGCGGGGCACCATCGTGATCGGCGAGGGGGAGCGCGACGAGGCTCCCATGCTCTACATCGGCGAGAAAGTCGGGGCTGAATTCCCCGACGGCCGTGAGGTTCCTGAAGTGGATATCGCGGTCGATCCCCTGGAGGGCACCAATCTCTGCGCGACTGGCTCACCGGGCGCGATCACCGTGCTGGCCGCGTCGGAAAAAGGTGGCCTGCTGAACGCGCCCGACTGCTACATGGAAAAGATTGTCGTAGGACCGTCGTGCAAAGGCGCGGTCGAGATGGATGCCCCGGTCGGCGACAACCTGAAAAATATCGCCAAACGCATGGGGCGCGACGTCGAAGACCTGGTGGTCATCGTGCTCGATCGCCCGCGCCACGAAAAGCTGATCGCCGACATTCGTGCCGCCGGGGCGCGCATCAAGCTGATC
>JBGPJK010000176.1:0-9400 GCA_041485425.1 Terriglobia bacterium
CACGTTGGAGCGGACGCTTCAGCGGCAGCGGGTCCAGTTGGACGGCATGCCGAGGCCGGTACGAATTGGAAGATGGATACGGAGATCCTGACCTACTCCCGTGCCAAGGGTGTGTTCGCTGGGCTCACGTTGGAAGGCGCATCGATCCGCCAAGACAATGATTCCCGGCACGCGATGTACGGAAGCAAGGTCACGACTCGGGCTTTGCTGTTGGGCAAAGTGCCGGCTCCATCCGCAGCCCAGCCGTTCCTTGCGGAAATTCGCGGAGCAAAAGCCCAAGCCGTGACAGAAGGAAAAGCTGAAGGGAAAGCTGAAGCCAAAGAGAAAGATAAGAAGTAGGACTTGCAGAATTGGGCTGCCGCTGTTTGTCATTCAGCCGACTCTGTGATGTTCAAGTGGCGGCACAGTCCCATCATTTACCCTCTTGTTCCGTTCGCGCGAAGCAGTTCTCTCGCGGACGTTTGGGTGAGATTCACATTCAGGTGCTCGCATGTGAGCACGGGAGGTTGACATGCTTTGGACCATTTTCGTTGTTCTTCTGATTTTGTGGCTTCTGGGTTTCAGTTTGAATGTGGGCGGAAGTTTGATCCACCTGCTGCTGGTCGTGGGGTTGGTGGTTCTGGTCATCAACTTACTGAGCGGACGACGAAGTGCGGTTTGAGGAAAGGCATTACGAGTCCCAGCACCAGGAGGTCCCGGTGTCAGCCTCCTGGCGCCTGGAGAAAATTGGTCGGGGCGATAGGATTTGAACCTACGACCCCCTGCGCCCAAGGCAAACTAACTGAAGCTATGTGATTAGCCCGCTTACGTCGGCTCTGCGTCTTGTACCCTGGTTTTCGATGGTATTTGGATGTTATCGGACCCAAGTCGGACCCATGCTCGACCACTGCCTGAGCGCTACCGATCACGCCCCACAAGTGTACCGGGATCGCGCGGCGGAGCTGCCGTGGGGTATCATTCCGCTCTACGTATAAGAAATTTGAGGTCCGTTGCTTTTCGGTTTTTCACCCGACTGAATGGTTGAAGGGGTTTACGTTTGCTGGCGACGTTCCTGCATCCTGGCCGAATGAAGACCGTTTCGAGTCAACTTTCCCAGTAGTTGATTACTACGACAAATGGATTGCGAACTCGAACCTCCCAGAATTGGACTTCGGGGCAACTAAAAGCATCCCACACCTGGCGTAGGTTATTTCCGAGTAGGCCGTCACTCGACCCGAGTATGCCGCAAGCGCCAGCGATTCGAATTTGACCTAAAGATCTTTTTTCAGGCCTGGAAAAGGGGGTTTGGGTCTCGAATCCTGCTTGTTCGGGTCGCGGATCTCTCAAAAACGGACCGGACTGCGGGACACCCAATTTACTGGGGCGGCGATTGCAGGAGATTTCGCAGCCGGTGGCGGTCCTCTACGCTCATGTCTAGAAACTGGATGCCGTTGCCGAACTGCGGGTGCCGGGTCATAACGACACCTTTGCAACGTAGCTTTTCACCGTTGATCCAGAGCACCAGATGCAGTTTGCTGCCCGTCTCAAGTGTGAACATCATCTCAACGTAGCAGCCCCCCGGGCTAATATCAGAGGTCTTTGTGCGGATTACTGCCGGACTGCCGTCCTGCCGGAGTTCGATCTGAACGCACGCATTCACCCGGGAATGTTCTCTTCGCTCCATTGGTCTGGTGTAGGAACCCGTTCCGACAACGTTTAAGCTATTCATAACCTTCTCCATTCTTCTGCGACTACCCTTTGAGCTTTCTCGTACAGGTCATTTCTGCTGGGCGCGGCAGCCATTCGGGGGTTCCTGCGGAAATGGCTGCCGCACTCGGGGGAGAGTCTCACATGGGCGGTACGACGAGGCCCTTGATCCGGCCTGCCACAAAGAAAAAGGGCTGCGAGAAGATACCGGCCGTGGACGCCTTGGTTTTCCGGCTGGAGGAGGGAATTGCCGGGTTGTAATAGAAGAGCAGGCCGCGCACTTGCACCGACTGACCGTCGCTGACAGCGCCGGAAAGGCCGTGCACGTCCGTCGTGGATCGTTGGTAGACATGGACAACCATCGTGCCGGGGTTGCTAGCGCTCAGATAAGAGGTGCCGTCCCCGGGCAGGACCAGGTCGAACGTGGCTGTTCCAGGCGTTTCTGCCGGAGCGTAGTTGCTTACCGTACCATTCAACGTCTGCTGCTGAAGCTCCACCACGGTTGCGTCAATGAAGCCGGTTGCGCCGCCCTGTGGATCCGGCTGGACAGAACTGTGGCTGCCGACCGCGACCCGCTGGCCAGGCATGATGGAACTCTCAGCGAAGACAAACGGAAGCCCTTCCATGTCGAAGTCGTGAGTGTCGACAGCATAGGTCGCGCCACCATCTAAATTGAGACCAATGCTGGAGCCAAGCAGATCCCCAGCCATGCCCGCTCCGCTGCCATCCTGCGAAACCAAAGACAGGTAACCCGAGTCCGTAAAGCCGGTCATGAGCCCCTCGATAACGACTTCATCGTTACCTGAGCCCAGGTTTCGTATCCGCGAGGCTAGCAAGGAACCGTCGGCCTGACTCGAGCCACTCACCTCGACCTTCGCCCCTGTGAGCATGGAGAGACTTGCTGCATCAAACGTGGTGTTCTCATCGGTCTGGAACGTAAGGGACATGCCGCTGTGGCCCAGACTCAGCGTAAAGGAGCTGCCGCTTACGGAGCTCACCGATCCGAGCACATGTTCTACTCGACCGTCTTCCGGGTGCTGTTCGCCGGAAGTCAATACCGGTTGGCTGGAAACCCTCAATACCGGAGGGTTCACATTGACGGAATTGTTGGCCAGGTCCAAATAGACCGTATTGGCTACGTCTACGTCGATGTTGAGCACGCTCGGCTCAGCACCAATCGTGATGGGTGGGTTGAGCGCAACCGTGACGGTCAAACTGTCACTGAACTGCTTCTCGACAGGCTGGTTAGTGGATGCGTCCAAGTACGTGACTTGGGCACCCGACACAGATACTTCCATTTGGGTGTATTCCCCCTGGGGCACATCGAGCACCGCCAGTGGCTCATTGGTAGCAGCCAGGTGAGTCACCTCCACCGAGCCTGGTCCCGGTAACAGATCATACTGGGCTCCGGATGACGATATGGCCTTGACCGAGCTCAGCGTGAGTCCGAGTGCAATGACTCGATCAGAAGGTGCGTCGGTGATTCTGACCTGTACGCTGCTGCTGCCTGGGACCGCACCGCCGAAGTTGGAGTTGGACTTAAAGGCGGCGGCGCCACCGCAGCCCACCAGAGCTGGCATCCATAGAAGCGGTAGAGCCAGCAAGAACTTCGTTACAAAGGTGTGATATGTCGAAGATTGTTTTGTGTGCATTTTACTAACCCCCGGCTTGTAGAAGGCAAGCTCGTTGCCAATCCACTTTTGGGGGCACGGAGGACCTGTAAGGGACTCACATTGAAGCAGATAGGTCAGCTTTGTGTCTGGCCGGCCCAAGCCCACGAAACTGTTCGGAAAACGGACACGTGTCCAGAAGGGGCTGGTCACAGCCGTACGCCTAATCGACTACCACCCATGCGCTCCCGACTGGAGACTCGGTTCAAGCACCCCGAAACCCGCACGATCCGATTGTGACCTCGGTAACGTAGCCGTGACCATTCGTGCATGCGAAGCTGTGCCTGAACTGTCAACGAGTTGAGTCGTATGGCTACTAAAGGCATGATCCTCAAACTGCTGGCGATCGATGATACCCCGCAGAACCTTGAGCTGATTGTCGAGACGATCGCGCAAGACGGCCTTCAGGTCCTAACGGCCAGCGGCGCCGAGGCAGGGCTAGAACTCTTCCTGAACAGCCGCCCTAATATCGTGCTCCTTGATCTGGTCATGCCAAACGTGAACGGGATGGAACTGCTGGAGCGCATCGTGGCGGCTGATCCGGGAGTCGATGTCATCCTCATGACCGCGCACTACTCCACCGACTCTGCCGTGCAGGCGATTCAAAAAGGGGCCTGTGATTACCTGACGAAACCGCTTGATCTGGCAAAGCTCCGCAACCGGATTTCAGGGCTCTTGGCAGAAGCAGAGAAACGGCAGCGAGCCCTGCAATTGGACCATGCCTTGATCGATGCTTATCAGTTCGAGGGAATCATCGGGCGCAGTCCAGCCATGCTGGACACATTCTCCAAGATTCGTCGCGTGGCACCGCATTTTCAAACTGTCCTTCTGACGGGGGCAACGGGAACCGGAAAGGAACTGGCGGCACGGGCTCTTCATCGTCTGAGTCCCAACGGGGATGGTCGGTTTGCGGTATGCAATTGTTCAGCTCTGGTCGAGACGCTGGTGGAAAGCGAGCTCTTCGGTTACGTCCGGGGAGCCTTTACTGGGGCCACGCAAGACAAGATCGGCCTTTTTGAATACGCGAATGGCGGCACGGTGTTTCTGGACGAAATCGGAGAGCTGCCTCTGTCGGCCCAGGCCAAACTTCTACGTGTTCTCCAGGAAAAGGAAGTGCAGCGTGTGGGTTCGCCCATGAGTCGCGCCGTAGACGTGCGGGTCATCGCGGCTACCAATCGTAAGCTTCGCGCGATGGTAGCGGATAAACAGTTTCGGGAAGACCTATATTACAGACTTTCAATGGTCGAGATCCCTCTCCCGCGGCTCGCAGACCGAAAAGAGGATCTCCCGTTGCTGCAAAAGCATTTCGTTGAAAAATTTGCAGCTCAATACGGAAAACGGATTAGCGGCATCACGCGGCGTGCTCAGTTGCGCATGGCAACCTACGCTTGGCCCGGGAATGTGCGGGAACTGGAAAATGTGGTCGGAAATGCAGCCATGATGACAGAAGGCAGCACGATTGACCTGGGCGATCTTCCGGAGGCACTGCGAAGTCACCTGGAAGGGGCGGTTGAAGAAGATGAGATTTTCATCTCGATGGAACAAGCGCAGAATCGGCACCTAACGCGTGTTCTGGAGCAGGTTGGCGGAAACAAGGTTCGCGCCGCTGAAATACTTGGTGTCAGCCGCACCACGCTGTACGAGATGTTAAGCAAGATGAAGAAAGAACAAGCCACCGGATCCAGCACCAAACCCGCCGCGGCCGGCGCTAGTTAACAGCCGGCCGTCTTTTCTAGAATGCTCAAACACGGAAGCGGTTAACGATACTTCCTCCTTGGAGCAGGCTGGGAATTTGCGTGGCTAGGATACAGGTCTCTTGTCGATTGGTGACATGGATGTGGCCTGCTGCCGTTGCGCAGGATCGGCTGGTGTCTTGACCCTTGCTGGCGAGACCAGCCGTGACTTCGACTCATACATGTCGCGGTCCGCAAAATCCAGCACTCCATCGAGGGTTTGACCCTTCGACCATTCCGCGACTCCAAAGCTCAGGCTTGCCTGAAAAGCGTTGAGATGGCCGGCTTGATTCCAATCGTCCAGGTAAACTCTGACCCTCTCTATCACCTTCCAGGCATCAGCGCGCGACGCATCCGCCAGGATTAAGAGGAACTCATCGCCGCCGTATCGGATGACTGCATCGGCTCCACGAACTGAACTCTTCAGCAAGGTAGCGATCTCAGCCAGCACAAAGTCGCCAGTCAAATGTCCAAACCGCGTATTCACCTCTTTGAAACCGTCCACGTCCATCAACATGAAAGTGAGCGGCTTCCCCAGGCGTGAGGCGTGGCTGGTGAAGCGGGAGGCCATCTCCTCAAGTGAGCGCCGGTTGTAGATCTCGGTCAGAGGGTCGGTAAACGACTGCAACCGAACCAGTTCGTGCTGAATTGTCGTGGAGATCAGCTTTTCCCGCACTCGACGCAATTCCAGACGGCGTGTGACGACGTAGCTGTTGAGCAGGATCAGGAGGGTAAACAGGCCAATCACTAGTTGTCTCGAGACCGTGATCTCGAAGTGCACGCTATCTTGCTTCAGAAATGCTGCCGGGAGAAGGATGGCCAGGAATCCGGCGCCAACCAGAATGCCGGTAAGCGACACAATCATCCACAGCTCCCAGTCCCGCTTTTCCAGATGCGAGAGCTCCTTGCTGACGCGGGCGAGCATGCTGTTTGACCGCTGCGGCATCGCTGATATGACTCCGAAGGTGTAGCCTACCAAATCAAGGGTAGTGCGGTGCCCTCGGGATCAGGCTTCCGGGTACCGAAGTAATCTGAAGCGCGGTCTTGTTTAACGCTGTCTTGGGGGTCGTGGCATGCCTCAATCCTGGCATGTCGAATCTGGAGCTACACTTTTGCTTTATTTTCCCTCATCTGTACTCTCATCGTTACTGCCGAGCAGCTCTCGGATAAGCTGCAGTTCTCTGGTGCCAATGTGAGTGAAGCGAACCCCCACCCGCTGTTTCTCATCGACCCTGGCCACGACACCAGTGACGTCGATTCTTAACTCCTGACCGGGCAGCCGGAACGATAGCCGGACAGTGGTACCCGGTGACAACGAACGGCCCACCTCGAAGAGGATTCCTCCTTGACTGATGTTCGAACTCATGCCTCGCAAAGTCTGATGCTCGATCTGGCAGACCACCTCGGTTTGAAGGGACAGCCGCACAAACTGGCGGCGATTCTCGAACATCCTCCCGCGAGCCGCTCTAAACAACTTGGTTAGTCTCTGCCTGTCGACGGGCTTCTGGAGAAAAAAGGTGGCCCCAGCGGCGAACGCTGCTTGCATGGTCTTTGTGTCATCGTGTCCCGTGACGATGACAATCGGGGCAGACTTATTCCAGGATGACGCTCGAATTCGGCGAGCAAGTTCGAAACCATCCACCTTTGGCATGTGGAGATCCAAGAAAATGCCGTCGAACCTCTCCTGATCAATCTGCGCCGCCGCTTGCTCGCTATCACTTACAGCACGCACGTCCACCTTAAGCGAGGTGAGAATTTCGTCCATCAATTCCAGCGTTGGCGCGTCGTTCTCTACGATAAGTACCTTCACTGCCACAACGTGTTTGTCTCCTCATTCTCCAGAGGCAGTGCGACGTCTACTGCTCATTCGCCACTGGAACTCGGATGGTTGCAATCTTAAAGCTCCCAGAGGAGCTGCACTGTAGCTGCCTCCGCCCACACATTATCCGGAAGACAGTTCAACCGCACGTTACTTTCGTACTGATTTCTTTTCCACTTAAAGATGACATCATGATAGGCAAATGTGGGGTAGCTTGATAATCCAGCTAGTCACGCATCTGCTGTAAGTGAGTTCTTAAAGTTGTTGAGGGAGACGTGGTGGTACCGAGATGTCTAATGACATTCGCAACCTCGGTAACTAGCGCGTGTGTTTCCTCCTGTGCAAGGCTTTGAGATCGCATCGACCATCCATCGGGGTGAAGTATGGTGTATCAGTCCAGCCAGTCAATTACCGGAACTGTTTTGGTTGCTGATGATCTAGGCTCGAACCGCGAGTTGCTCAAGGAATTTCTCGCACCGCAGGGATTCAAAGTAGTCACGGTACCGGACGGAGCATCGGCTCTTCACGCAGTGGCCAAAGAGCAGATCGATTTGGTGCTCTTGGACGTGATGATGCCGCATCAGAGCGGGTTTGCGGTGTGCGAGAAGATCAAGAGTGACCCGGACACGTTCTTGATACCCGTGATCCTGATTACGGCACTCTCGGACAAGCAGGACCGGATCGAAGGGATCAAGGTAGGTGCGGATGATTTCTTGACCCGCCCGGTGGATCGAACGGAGCTGCTGGCCCGCGTGCGGTCACTCTTGAAGCTTAAGTACCGCACCGACGAGCTGGAACGGGCCGAGTCAGTGCTGTTTTCGCTCGCGCGGAGCATAGAAGGCAAGGATCCGTACACGCATGGCCATTGTGAGCGCTTGGCAGAGTATTCGGCCTGCCTGGGTGAGCACCTTGGGCTTCCTGAAGACCAGATTATTGCGCTGCGGCGTGCTGGAGTGGTGCACGACATTGGGAAAGTCGCTGTGCCCGATGCGATTCTATTGAAGCCCGGCCGCCTAACCGCCGAAGAGTGGAAACTTGTTCAGGAGCATCCGGTCGTGGGCGAGCGCATCTGCGCGCCCTTGAAATCATTCCGGTCAGTGCTTCCGATCCTGCGGCACCATCACGAGAAACTCGACGGCTCGGGGTATCCAGATGGGCTGAGAGGAGATGCCATCCCGGTCACCGCCAGGGTGCTGCAGATTGTGGATGTTTATGATGCGCTGACCACGGTGAGACCGTACAAGCCTGCCTTTTCCACCAGGGATGCACTTCAAACCATGAAACAAGAGGTCGCCCAAGGGTGGTGGGACCCGCACATTTTTGAGCAATTCGAGCGACTGGTCCGGGATGGCACAGCCAATGTCCTGTCTCGAGGCGCGGCGGTCGGCCAGTAGAAGCCTTTTGAAAAGTGTACTACCTTGGTTCCGCGAGAGTCGGACGAGTTAGCATTTCGGTCCGGCGTGGCCGAACATTGCGGAAGCGCACCTTGCAAGCAGGCCAATTGGGTATGGAGACGAGAGCCTAAAGACCGAGGGGCCAATGACAACATCCGCCAAGGTTGGGAAGTGGGCATCCAGTAGCCGGTGGCGACTTTCCTCCCTGTTCCTTCTATTGATGGTCCTGCCGATCGCGTTCTTTGCCTATTCCGTGGGCGGCGTGCTGAAACACCAAGCCGAAATGCAAGCGGTCACCGAGAGCACGCAGATCGCACGCGTCTCGGCGACGCTGGTCGAAGAGCACTTTCGCCAAAGCACCGCGTTCCTGGAGTCGATTGCCACCCGCCGGACACTCCTCAGCGGCTGGAAGGATGGGAATCTCGGTTTGATTCAGTGGCATCTGGAGCAAGCGGCTCGTCTGCGTCCAGACTTCGCCTTTATCAGCGTGCTCGGCCTCGATGGCACGATGCGCGCAATCTACCCACCCCATCCAGACTTACTCAATCAGAGTTTCGCCTACCGCGACTGGTACAAGGGTGTAACTCGTCAATGGGATCCCTACGTCTCCGAGGTATATCAAACCGCGGCTGCGCCAAATCAGCTGGTCGTGGCGATTGCGGTTCCCGTAAGAGACGACGCTGGCAAGCCGGTGGGTATTCTCATGGCTCCCTGTGCGGTCGACACGATGAGCCGGCAGCTAGTGGAGACCAAACTCGAGGGCGGATGGATAATCTCGCTGGTAGACCAGAACGGTCATCTGTCTGCCCGCCACAACATGGACTCTTATGCCGCTCCCGTTGACCTAAGCGGCTATGAGCCGGTCAAGCAACTGCGAACCGCCCAGGCCGGCCAGGGGACATTCGTGCGTGATGGCATCGCCTTCTTTACCCGGTACGAACCAGTGCCGCAGTACGGTTGGGGAGTTCTGGTGGAACAACCGTCGACCGTCTTGCAGCAAGGGGTCTGGGCGATCGAGCGGCGAATCTGGCTGCTTGGATTGGTCTTTCTTGGCGTCGGCCTGGCACTCAGCGCTTTCATGGGGTCGCTCTACTCCCA
>JBGPJK010000177.1:0-9380 GCA_041485425.1 Terriglobia bacterium
GCCCGCTCCAGCAGGGACTTGGACACTTGGAATCCGATGAAATCGTGGTACTGCTGCGAGGCGTAACGATTCTTCGCGACCTGCACCGTGTCGAACCCAAACTCTGTTTTCAGATGCGCCGTCTTGTTCTGCGCATACCGAACTGACTGGCCAAACTTCGCCCGTAGCTTCGGATATTGGATGGCGACGGCCTGGTTGACCGCCGGGTGACCGGCGATATCCGACGCATAGTGGGACAGGGATCCCAAGGCGAAGGCGTACTCGTTGACATCCTGGCTTTCGAGCAGCAACTCGCGAACGAAGTCTCCGCTACGGACGTAATGCACCAGGTTGCTGAATTCCGTGCTGCCGAATGGGTAGTAGCCGAGATCCTGGATGACCGCGCCTCCATAGGCGTAGGCATGCGCCTCCCTGATCTGGTCTTCCGACAGTCCCGGATATCGCTTGAGCAGGAGCGGCTGGATCTCATCGGTCCAGAGCAGGTCTACGATTTCCTCGTGCGTCAGAACGGAGTACGCGGACGAACCGCCGCTGCACATCAGCACGACGAGAAGAAATGCCGCCGCACGGACAGAAAGCAGGCGCCAACCCTTGGCTATGGCGCCTCGCGATGAAACCCTCTGCTTGAACCTCATAGACCAAAGACCTGGCTGCCTTGTGATGGATCTCATGATTTTCGTGCCCTCGAATCTTCCGTCCTCCTGCTGGACCGCATTAATAAGGTTGGCTCAATTCCTTCCGGAATACTGTGCAGAATGGACCACTTCACGAGCAGGCGTGCAGGGAGCGAGTAGACATAAGCCCGGATTAGCTGAGCTCCAGACTGGGGCGAAAGCAACTGACCAGTTGGTGACCCAAGCCGCCGAGTTGCGATTCATTCCGCAAAGCAGGCAAGACAAGACCAAAGTCAACTACCCCAGCCTAACGCCGAACCGCACGACGTTAGGATGGAACACCCTCGGGGTTCCTGCTGGAATCAAGGTCTCTGCGCTCCAACGGAGGCGTCAGGATGTACAATCGACGCTGACTAGGAATCCAAAGAATCCAAAACGGAAATCGTGGCTGAAAATTTCAAATATGTTTGGCTACAACCTATCTCATAAATATCGAGGGCCACACATTCCGCAAAACATGATCATCGGGTGACCAGTGCTGCTCGAACCGTTGGTCGCGAACCTGGGTGCTGATTATGCCTTGTCATGCTGAGCGGAGCGAAGCACCCATGCATCTCCGACACGCATCCGCTCCGTGGCTTGAACTCCATCCAGGTGACAACGTGAAAAGATAACCGGTAGCGGGCGTCCCCCCGATTTAGAATTACGGATTGACCACTTGCACCAGCGGTTTGGCCGTGTTGGGGTTGAAGTTCGTGTCTCCGGAGTACGCGGCGACGATGTCGTGAGTGCCCTGACTGAGCGTCGAGGTCGTTAGCATCGCCACTCCCGCGTTCAGCGAAACCGTGCCCAGGCTCGTGGTCCCGTCGAGGAAGTTGATGGTGCCCGTGGGCACGCCGGTTCCCGGCACGCTCTGCCGCACCGTGGTCGTGAACGTCACGCTCTGCCCGGCTTGCGAGGGATTCAGCGAACTCGCCGTCTGCAGCCGAGTGCCCCCCGTGTTCAGCAGAACGCTCACCGTGTTCATTCCACTATTATTGGCAACCACTAGGTCCGGGCTGCCGTCGCCGTTCAAGTCCCCGGCAGCGATTGCATCCGCATACATGCCTTTCGTCTTGTAGTCGCTCGGCGGCGGGAACGTGCCATCACCATTGCCATAAAACACACTGGCTGCGCCCATTTTGCTGTAAATCGCTACCGCCAGGTCCTGATTGCCATCGCGATTGAAGTCATCGATTGCGACCGCATAGGCGGATTGCGGGGTGCTATAAAACTTGACATGGCTGAACGTACCATCGCCATGGCCCAGCAGCACTCCCACTGCCAGCTCAAATGTAGTCACTGCGAGATCCAGCTTGCCATCATGGTTCAGGTCGCGGGCGGCGATGGAATAAGGGGTCGCTACGCCGAGCTTATAGGCAGCGCCGGTGGCAAAGCTGCCGTCGCCGTTGCCGAGCAGAATTTGTACCTGCGCCCTGATCCCAATCCCATATCCGAAAGCCAGGTCAATTTTACTGTCGCGGTTGAAATCGCCGACGGCAACCGAGTTTACGGATAACGTGGTCGGAAAGGTCGGGGGCTGAAAGGTCCCATCGCCGTTGCCCAGCAGCACGGCGAGCGGAGTACTGGCCGTCGCCAGATCGGGTAACCCATCGCCGTTGAAGTCTGCCACGACAATCCCCGTCGGAAACTGCCCGGTGGGGAAGGTTGCTTGTAGTTGAAAAGTGCCATCGCCATTCCCCAGCAAAACGCTGACGGTGCCGTCGTTTTCGTTCGTGACCAGAATGTCTGGAATCCCGTCAAGATTGACATCCGCTACCGCAAGACCGTATGGGAAGCTGCCGACCGCATAGCGAACCTGTGGCTGGAAGGTGCCGTCACCATTTCCCAGAAATACGGAGACGGTTTGGTTCGAGTCCAAGCTCACCACCACTAGATCCAGCTTTCCGTCGGCGTTCAGGTCGGCAAGCGCCACGGATTGGGGGCTAGCATCCACCGCTAGTATCCCAACCACCTTAAAGCCGACGCCATGTGCCAGTGCCGCCGTCCCCAGGGCAACGGCAGCAACCGCGATTACCCGGATCAACTCTCTCGGACTAGGCATATTCAACTCCCTGCGTTTTTACATCTGGAGCGGCAGGGGGCAGCCATCGAGCGGGCCGCCCCCCGTCGCCGAGATGGTCAGTGGGGAACCTTGCAATTGGTCATCATGTCACTTTCGGACTGCTGGAATCCATGGTTACCCCCCGTTCCCACGGCAATCGCGTTCGGCCCCCAGATCATCTCCGGGTCCGTACAACCGTCGATGCGATAGATCGTAGGGAACCCGTTCTGCGGCGGAAGGGAAGAAGTCGTCAAGAGGCTTTGATAGCTCCACCCCTGAGCGGCAGTGTTGTTGGAGATGTCCTCGTTCTCGGGGTTGAGGTCGCGGCCGGAGCACAAGTATCCATAGACAAAGGTGTGGGAATAGGTGAAGTTGGCTCCTGGTGCAATAAGGCTCATACTCGCCCATTCCGAATTCAGGTCGGTGGTAGCCATGCCGCTGCCGGAGTAGTTGTTGCAGTTGTTCTCGTTGGAGAATTGGTTGTGCATGCTGATGGTCTTGTGTGAGACGCTCTGTCCAGCATCGTACAACGCAAGGTTAGGATAAGGGAGGGGTGATGAGAAGCAATCAGACTTGCTGCCCTCCGGGTACTCCAAACAACTGTGCCACGACTGGGTGGAGGCTCCCCCAAAGCACTTCCCACTGCCGCACACGGTCGACGGCGCGGGGCCATTAGGATACTCGCACCCCGACTGCATATCCGACAATGCCGGTCCCGATGTGAGAAGCGCAGTTTGCAAGTAACCGCCTGACCCTTTATCAGCTCCGTACCACGCCATCGAGTAACCAACGGCGGCAGCTCCTCCACTTTGGCCCTGCGCACACATTGGGGCTTGGGAATAAGCGTAGTGCCCATTGATGTAATTTAAAAGGGACGCGGACGGCAGGCCTCATCCAAAATGCTCTTAATGGGAGGTTCGTCCGTGTTGTCCCACCATGTTGAAGCCCAGGCGACCTGCACCGTGATGTAACCGGCGTTGTAGTAATCATCTACGTAGCTGGGGGGTCGGACGGTATAGCGGATTCAGGGGAAGGAAGGAACTTCACGGGAAACCGCTCTGGCCCGCGATTTTCCTGCGAAAATCCAGAGAAGTCAAGCAGAGACTCTGGTTTAAACTGTGCGAGCCTCCAAGTTCTTGGTTTCCCAGGCGATGTCGCAACCATCTCCAAGGGTTACAGCATCAACAGGCTCCATGGCTCCAAAATCCCGAGACTTGAGTGATACACAATGGCAAATACTTGATCCACTTCTCCCTGAGCCGAAATGCCGCAAGGATGGCCGTGGACGACCCTGGAAGCCACGGCGGTCCGTCCTGAATGGCATTCTTTGGGTGTTGCGCACCGGTGCGCCGTGGGCCGACCTTCCTGAACGGTATCCGTCTTTTCAGACCTGCCATCGGCGTTTTCAGCAATGGGTGCGCAGCGGTGTGATGAAGGGAGTTTTTGAGGCGCTCGCCCTTAGTGTGAAGCTCCGGGGTCGTTTAGAGGTAGAGGAAGCATTCATCGATGGCAGCTTTGCTCCGGCGAAAAAAGGGGACCAAAAGTGGGGAAAACTAAACGTGGCAAAGGGACGAAAATCATGGCCGTCGCAGATCGCCACGGTCTTCCTGTTGGAGTGTACGTCGAAAGTGCGACTCCACACGAGGTGAAATTAGTCTTTCCGACATTGCTGGAAATGGTGATCCCAGAAGCCCCGCAAAACCTGGTCGGCGACAACGCTTACGACTCTAACCAACTCGACGAAGAACTCCGAGGGTACGGCATTGAATTGATTTCCCCACATCGAAGCAACAGAATAAATAAAACGCAGGATCGACGACGCTTGAAGCGGTATCACCGCCGTTGGAAGGTTGAAAGACTCTTTGCATGGCTTCAGAACTTCCGCAGGTTGGTTGTCCGTTACGAACGCTATGCAGAGAACTTTCTGGGCATGCTCCATCTTGGCTGCTGCATCATCCTACTGAGGCATTTATGAGATGGGTTGTAGTCTTGTGCGCAGCGCTCGTCTCCACGGCGGCCGCCCAAGCTTCCCCCAAGAACTCCTGCGCTCTGGTCACGGTTGAGGATGCCGTCGCAGTTGTCGGGCCCACTGCCGTCAAGCAGATAGACACCGGCAAGAACTGCGTTTATGGCGCTGCGGGCCAGAAGCTGCACTTAGCGGTCGCCGCCGATTCCGGTCCTCACGCCAAGGATGGGATGGAGATGCCTAAGTTGATGGTCTCAAAATATGGTGGCACGGTTAAGGACGAGCCGGGTGTAGGTGCGGGCGCCTATTCCACCACGATCAAAGGCGCTCAGACCGTCTATGTGTTCAAAAGAGGCACCGCCGTTTCCATTTCCGCTGCGACCGACGCAAACACACCATTTCCCGACATGCTGGATAAGCTCCGCGCCATTGCCAAGAAAACGCTCGGCCGCCTGTAGGGGGCTGGCCCATCTCTTCCCCGTGGAGTTTATACCTCGGTTGCCCCACCCAAGCCCCCACAAGAGATGATGGATAAGAGGTGGCTGGCCCGCCCTTCGACGCGTAATCATAGATCAAGAAAAACCTCGGGGTGCCCCGTTCCTCCGCGCTTTTTGCGGAAGGGCGGGCACCTGTTCGTCCGTTTTGGGAAAGGGCTTCCCCGGAATTTGACACTCACTTTGTGAATCGCAACTACGCGCCCGTCCCTTTCCAGTATCATCTTCCTTGAGGGGCAGTTGATTTGCGCACCACCACGCGCACCCACCCTTGCGGGCAAGCCCCGGCCCCGCGGCTCGCACGCAAGCCAGCCCAAGAATCAGCCTTCATGGAGGAGGCGGGCCATGAAACGCACCCTTCGCATCGTCGGAATCATCGTCGCAGTCCTGATCGTAATTGTCATCGCTCTTCCCTTCTTTGTGGACGCCAACAGCTTTCGTCCCCGGCTGGAGTCGGAGCTGACGGACGCGCTCGGCCGCCAGGTGAAAGTCGGCAACCTGTCATTTTCCCTTCTCTCGGGCAGCGTGGGCGCGGACGACATTTCCATCGCTGACGACCCGGCCTTCAGCAAAGAGCTCTTTGTGCGCGCCAAGGCGCTGCGCGTGGGCGTGGAAATCTTTCCGCTGATCTTTTCCAAGACTCTCCACGTGACTGGCCTGACGCTGGACCAGCCGCAAATCGCGCTGCTGCGTTCTTCCTCGGGCAAGTGGAACTTCTCCAGCCTGGGAGGCAAGTCTGCGGCCAAGCCAAGTACCCCCAAGTCCGGCGAGTCGTCCACCGGCGGTTTATCGGTCGCAAAGTTGAACGTCAACGATGGCCGGGTGTCGGTAGGGAAGGCGAATTCGTCCGCCCAGCCGCAGGTGTATGACAAGGTAAACATCGAAGTCCGGGACTTCTCTGCCAGCTCCAAGTTCCCGTTTACCATGACTGCTGACCTGCCGGGCGGGGGCAGCCTGAAGCTCGACGGCACCGCCGGCCCGATCAATCCCACGGATGCCTCGCTCACGCCGCTCGAGGCCAAGCTTGCGATCAAGCGGCTCGACCTCGCCGCCTCGGGATTCGTTGATCCCGCCACAGGCATCGCAGGACTTGCCAACCTGGATGGCACCATGATCTCCGATGGTAAAACCGCGCGCGTCAGCGGCACCTTGAAAGCGGACAAGCTCAAGCTGGCAGAAAAGGGCGCGCCCGCCAACAAGCCGGTAGAAGTCAAATACGCCCTCGAGCACACTCTGCAAAGCCAGTCCGGGACGCTCACCCAGGGAGACATTGCGATGGGCAAAGCAATCGCTCACCTAACTGGGAGTTACCGCGCGCAGGGCGAGTCCACGTTGCTGAACATGAAGCTGGTGGGTCAAAACATGCCAGTGGATGAACTCCAGGCCATGCTGCCCTCCGTGGGCGTGATCTTGCCGTCCGGCTCCGCGCTCCGGGGAGGCACGCTTTCGCTCGACCTTGGCATCAGCGGTCCCGCGGATCGACTGGTGGTCACCGGTCCGGTGCGGCTTGCCGAGACCCGTCTTGCCGGTTTCGACCTGGGTTCGAAGCTCTCTGCCATCTCTGCCTTGTCGGGTAAGACCACTGGTGGGAATGACACCTCCATTCAAAACCTGAGCACGAATCTGCGGGCCGCTACGGAAGGCATTCGCACCGACAACATCAACCTCAAAATCCCTGCGCTGGGAGAGGTCACGGGCAGTGGCACTATCAGTCCGGGCGGCGCCCTCAATTTCCGCATGAACGCCAATTTGACGGGCGGCGCCGTAACCGGAGTTGCGCAAATCGCAGGACTCGGCAGCCAGGGTGGAAGCATTCCGTTCCTGATCCAGGGCACGACCTCGAACCCGGCCTTCGTTCCCGATATACAAGGAATGGCCGGCGGCGCACTGAAGAACGTGTTGTCCGGGAAGACGGGCAACAAACCGTCACCGATCGATGCCTTGACCGGTATCTTTGGCAAGAAGAAGAAATAACCAATCTTCTCGCCCCGCCAACATCGCTGTTGCGGAAATTGATTCCAGAGGTACGTCTTCCGAACGCAAGCTGCTTTTAGGATGAGGAGTCAGCCTGTAATGTGGCAACATCTAGGCGGGAGGTGGGATGACCATTTTGGAGTTCACCATCCTGGTGTGGCTGGGGTCGTTGATGGCCGGCCTGCTGGGAGCGCTGACCGGGCTGGGCGGCGGCGTGGTTCTGGTCCCTTTGCTGACCCTGTTTTTCAAAGTGGATATCCGCTACGCCATTGGAGCCTCGCTGGTCTCCGTGATCGCGACCTCCTCCGGGGCAGCCGCCGCCTACGTCAAAGAAGGCTTCTCCAACATACGGATTGGCATGTTCCTGGAAATCGCCACCACGCTAGGGGCGGTTCTGGGAGCGTTCCTGGCCGCCAAGGTTCCCACCAGCGCTCTCGCGACCATCTTCGGGCTGGTTCTGCTCTACTCTGCCTATCTTTCCCGCAAGCCCCGTCCCAAGTCATCCTGGAATGATCCGCCCGATCCCCTCGCCACCCGCCTGCGCATGAACGGCAGCTTCCCCACCCCGGAGGGCGTACGATACTACAACGTGCGCCGGGTACCAGCGGGGTTCAGCCTGATGTTCGGCGCCGGCGCGCTGTCGGGACTGCTGGGCATTGGTTCAGGAGCGGTGAAGGTCCTGGCCCTGGACCAAGCTATGAAAATCCCTTTCAAGGTTTCCACCACCACCAGCAATTTCATGATTGGCGTAACCGCCGCCGCCAGCGCGGGGGTGTATCTGAACCGCGGCTACATCGATCCCGGGCTGGCGATGCCGGTGATGCTGGGCGTGCTGGCGGGCTCGATGATGGGGAGCCGCATCCTCATCAAGGCAGAAACCAGGTGGCTGCGGCTGGTGTTCGCCGTGGTGATTGTCGTGCTCGGGCTGCAAATGATCTACCAGGGCTTGGCGGGGAGGATCTGAGATGACGGCAGTCGAAAAATGGACCGACCAGCGAGTGGAGGTAATCGTCGGCAACTTGTTGCGTACCGGGGTGCTGCTGTCCGGGGCCGTGGTCTTGTGCGGCGCGATCATCTACCTGGCTCGCCACGGTCTCTCCCCTGCGGACTATCACGTGTTCCGTGGCGAACCCACCGACCTTCGTAGTATTGGTGGAATCATCCGCAACGCCGCGGGCTGGCACGGCCGCGGCATCATCCAGTTGGGACTGCTGTTGCTGATCGCCACCCCGGTGGCCCGCGTGGCGTTCGCCGTGTATGGATTTGCCGCCGAGCGCGATCGCATGTACGTGGCCTTTACCCTGATCGTGCTTGCGGTTCTGCTCTATAGCCTGATCGGAAGCTCGTAGTCGTGCGCCTGCGGTGACTGTGGGTCTTTGGGAATGGTGCAGCTTGATTCGGGCGGCCTGACGAACGGCCCGCTTCCTTTCGCAATCTGCAATAGAAAAGGGCAAGAGGTTGAATCCTCTTGCCCGATTCCTTGAAAGTGCCGGAACCGCGCTGCTTACTGAATCTGCAGGAACGGCATGATTGAAGGTACCCCGCTGGAGTTCACAATTACCAGCATGTACCAGCCCTGAGGCGCGTAGTTTGAGCTAGTCGGAGCAGTGACCGTGAGCTGTCCACTGCCGACCGTGAACGACATGTCGACATACCGCTGATCGAAGTCGTTATCGTGGGTAGTCGCGCTCGGACGGATGAGCGCCACTCGGGTGATGGAGGCAGCGTCCGGCGTAGTGATCGTAAACTGCTGCTTGTAAGTAAGCGAGATGGGCGCGGACGTGACGGTGGGACGAGCCCCCTTGAACAGATAGGGCGGACTGAAAATTTCGTACTGGTTGCCCGCAGTTACGTTAGCCGGATCATCCGAACCAGCCGCGATCACCGTGCCATCCGGCAGCAGCAGCGCGGTGGAGTGATAGGTGCGCGGATTCGGCTGGACTGCCATCTCCGTCCAGGTATTGGCGACCGGATCATAAAGATCCGGGGTCGTGACCGGGGTGAGGTATTTGCTGGTCTGCCCGCCGCCCACCTCGAGGATGGTGCCATCCGCCAGCAGCACCTGGTTGGAGTTGTAGCGTGGGAAGTTCATGGGCGCGACGAAGCTCCATGCCGGGGTCGGCTGGGATAAGTCAATCACCTCAGCCGTGGCCGTCGCTCCGCCACCGGGGTACGAAAGAGTACCGCCGGCGGTGAAGACCTTGTTGAGGCCCGGAAGCAGCGTCACC
>JBGPJK010000178.1:0-9368 GCA_041485425.1 Terriglobia bacterium
ACTTGGCCATGAGAAACGCATCGACCCAGACGCGATGGACAGGGCGCTCGTTGTCTTGGCCGGTGTCGGAACCCATGGAAAACCAGCCAGCCGGGATGTGGACGAGCGTCGGTGCGACGGAAGCGGATTCAGCAGAGGGCGCGGTCGAGGGCTGAGGCGTCATGGATGCTCTCACAAGGATAAATCAATATGAGGATGCCGAGCTTTGCTCGGCCGGGACGGGTCAGAGACCCGTCCCCACACGAACCAGCCAAGGGCGGCTGTTTCTACGAGTTGGGCCGCCCGTTCACAGTCCGCAAGCTAGAAACGATTTTGGCAATATCGTTTTCCTGGAAGAGACGGATGGCCGCGATTCCGGCAGCGCCGGCTCGAACGCACGCGTGGGCATTTTCAAGAGTTATTCCGCCGAGAGCGAGCACGGGAATCCTTGCCTGGCAGGCCTGGTGCAGAGCTTCGAGGCCTGCGGCAGGGGCAGTCGGGGCGCCCTTTTTTTCGAAGACAGGAGCAAAGACGGCGAAGTCGGCGCCGGCGGCGGCAGCGCGGGCAGCCTCGGCGGGAGAGTGACAGGAGACGCTAACGAGTACACGGGCGGCGCCCGCGCCACACTTGTTCCACACCGTACGGACATCGCGGGCAGTTATATCCTCCGATCGCAGGTGAACACCATCCGCGCCGCTGGCGATGGCAACGTCAACCCGGGAATTGACGAGCAGACGAGTTGTCTGCCGCGAACTCTGGCGGATTGTGTGGAGGACTTCTCGGGCGAGTGACTCCAGTTCACGGGTGGTGAGATCCTTCTCCCGCAACTGGACATAGTCCACGGCGGAGCGAGCAGCCTCCGCGATCTTCTCCAGCAGAAGGCGGCGACGATTGGCCTCATCTCCGGGGAATTGGGCTCGGTCGGTGATGTAGTACAGAAGGAAGCTATCAGCCATCAGCTCTCGCCGCCGAGGAGCGGGGACGCCCGTCCCTCCACAAACAGTCTACGGGTTGGTTTTGGCGATTTCGGGCACGTGCTCCCCGACGCGCTTCGGTTGCGGGCCGAGGTGGTACTGGGTCAAGCCGTCACGGAGAAACTCAAAGCCTTCTTCGGGGGAATCGACAATTCGGAACAGGTCGACGTCCTCCGCGGAGATGGTTCCAGCATCCACCATCACCTGGAAGTTGACCAAACGCTTCCAGTACTCGCTGCCATAGATGACCACGAGAATCTTCTTGGCCAATTTCTCGGTTTGGGCAAGGGTGAGGATTTCGAACAGTTCGTCCATGGTGCCGAAGCCGCCGGGGAAGATCACCAGGGCTTTGGACAGGTAGGCGAACCAGAATTTGCGCATGAAGAAGTAGTGGAACTCGAAATTCAGCGACGGCGTGATGTAGGGATTGGGCATCTGCTCGAAGGGCAGATTGATGTTCAGGCCGATGGACTTGCCACCGGCTTCGTGCGCGCCCAGGTTGGCCGCTTCCATGATGCCGGGGCCACCGCCGGTGGTGACGACGAAGCGACGCCGGCGCGCGGGAATCTGGCTGGCCCACTGAGTGAGCAGGAAGGCCATGCGGCGGGCATCCTCGTAGTAGCGGGACATGTCTACCGCGGCCAGCGCCCGCTTCCTCTCAGTTTCCTGCTGGGCGGCGGAGAGCGGAGTGCTGGCGGCTTCGAGTTCGGTCAGGGTTTTCTGGGCGTCGGCCAGGCTGTGAAATCGGGCTGAGCCGAAGAACACGACCGTGTCCTGGATCTGCTCACGGCGGAAGCGCGAGAGCGGCTCACTGTACTCGGACAGGATGCGCAGGATGCGGCCGTCGGGACTGTCGAGAAAGGGCTGGTTCTGGTATGCCAGCGGCGCAGGTCTGTTTTTACTTTCACTCATGATGGCGCTGTCTTTCCATGGAGAATTGTAGAGCCGTTAACCATTGAGCATACGCAAACGGCAGACGGGACGGAACTCCATCGCCACAGCCGGCGGTTACTTCAGGTCCGTTTGTCCTCGTGGTAGTGAACTGCTTCCCAGAATCCAATCCAGATGTCGAGCACTCCCAGGCCGCTGCAAACCCCACGCACAAAACCGCTGGCCACAAATTCCCGCAGACCCGGATAAATCAGCAGCAGATAATTGTCCGTCCAGTTCTGCGTCCAGGGTACGATGATCAAAAGTACGCCCGCGCTGGCGCAGACAAATACGAACATCAGTACCGTGATGCGATGCAGCCAGAGTTCGACGCCGGCGGGGCGGGCCCGGTCGGGATTCTGCGGCGCCGGTGGCAGCCCGGCTGTGGGACTGACACTCCGGTCCGGAGAAGGCAGGTTGGCTCCGAGCGAGCTGGGAGGAATGCCATGCAGGGGAGTGTTGGGGTCCGCCGTCACGCCGCGCTCCTGACCAGTGCCGGCGGCGCAAAGTGCCGGGTTGTGCCCGCGCACGCCCCCAGTCTTAAAACAAGACCCATCCCGACATTCTACGACTTCAGGGCCTTAATGCGCTCAGCCACATCGCGGTAATCGATGTTGCTGCCGTACACCTCCATGAAATGGTTCTGCGCCGCTGGCTTGTTCTCCGCAGTCTCGTACGCGGAGCCCAGTTCGTAGTGCACGGCCATGCGGGTGTCTTGATCGAGATCGGGAAGCTTGAGTGCGCTTTCATACCAGCGAATGGCCGCTTCCGGAACACCTTTGTCGAGGAAACACTGGGCCAGCCAGGTGTAGGTCTGCATGATCTGCGGGAAGGGATGCCCACGATCCACCGCCTGGCAGACTTTCTGCAACTCGCCGATGGCTTCGTCCAGCAATCCCATCTCGCGGAAAGCCACCCCAAGATTGTAATGAGTCTCGGGATCCTCGTCAGCCGAGGCTACATCTTCTTCGAGCTCGTGCTTCAACTCGCCGAACATGTCGGCCAGGTCGACGCCTGCGCCGGTGTCGAATTTCGGCGTAGCGGCGGCTGCAGCCGGGGCCAGCGGCCGAATCTTTGTGGGCCGAACCCGGAACGTGGGAGATGCGGCTGCGGGATCCAGGGCAGGCGTAGCAGCGGCTGCCGCACCCGAGGCTGAGGGCACGGCCGCGTGAGCGGTGATTCCAATCTCTGATTCCGCCGAAACCGGCTCCGGCTCGGGTTCACGTCGGGGATGAGACTGCGGCACCTGCCGCGACGCGGGCGCTTCCGGCAAGAAGCTGTCGCCCAGCGAGGATTCCAGATCGGCGACAAACTCACCCAGTGCACCGGCAGGCTCGGGCTGCGTGCTGGCCTCGGCATATTCGACGCTCTCAGGCTCGGGCTCCGGATGAGCTTGCGGCGCCGGGCGCGCCACGGGGGCTTCCGGCAGAAAACTGTCGCCCAGCGAAGACTCCAGGTCGCTGACGAATTCGTCCAGCACACCCGCTTTGGGCTCCGGGACGGGAGGAGTATCCGCCTCCTCGGGAACCGACTCCACCGCTTCGATGGAGACTTCTTCTGCAGCTTCGCACTCAGAAGACGGGGCCTGCGCGGTGGCAGCCTCGATCTCGGCGCGGAGGGCTGCAACCTGGGCGGCATCCTGGGTCAGCTTTTCCAGCTTGGCCATGGCGTCGCGGGCCTGTTCGCCCATGGAGTGCGCCAGGTAAAAACGGATTTCTTCAACCGTCTCGGCAACGGCCGTCTCGGAATATTCCTCTTCTTTAGCCGGGACAACCTCGCCATCCTCCTGGACGAGGGCCGACGCGGGTTCATCCGTAAGTGCGCCTTCCCACTCCTCCGAAATATCAATCTCGCTCTCGGCAGCGGGAGGCGCAGACTGCACCTCAAACTCGGCGGCTTCTTGCCTATCCGGTGCTGCCGGCGCGGACGAGGCTGCAGCCGCAGCGTGGAAGAAAAGCGCTGGTCGCTGCGGAGGAGCGGCGACGGGGGCGGAACTGGCAACCGGCTCCGCCGCGGCAGTCGATTCTGCTAGAACGGGTGGCGCCTCGGCCAATTCGATGGGACTGGCGGAAGCCCGTTCCTCGTACTTGGCAGCCAGCTCTCCGTAACGCGTGGCTTCGTCGGGATGCCCTGCATCGTGGTAGATGCTTCCCAGGGTGCGGCAGCAAACGGCGGCTTCCGCAAAGCGGCCGGCGCGGGTATGCAAGGCGGCCAGACGCTGGTTCAGACGCTGATCACTCGGCGCCAGGGGCAGCACGGAGAGCAGAGGCCCCAGCGCTTTCGCTGGCATGTTGTAGGAGACGAAAAGTTCCCCATCGGTTAGAGCGGCGCGAACCGCCAGAGCAATGTCATCCGGATAACGCTGGTCGATACTGGGCGCGGTAGCTTCCAGTTCGTCCACCATCATGGCGCCTTCTTCCGCGGTAATGAGCTGCGTGGAAGCGGTGCTGCCTCCCAACCGGGCAATCACCTGCTGGTAATTGCGCGCATGCAAATGGTTTTGCGGCTCCAGTTGGGTGAGCTTCAGGTAATAGTCGCGTGCTTTCTCCAGTTCTCCCGACTGCACGTAAGCATGGGCGAGGAGCTCGTAAACCTCGGTAACGTGGCTATTGTCTCCCGCCTTGTGGAACAGCTCGAGCAGGGTTTCCATCGAGGCGGTGTCCTCGCGCACATGTCCGATGATGGTGTGCAGCGTTTCCAGAACCTTGGCCGAGTCGGTCGCTAGCAGGCGATCGGCGTACTCCTGGTACACCTTCAGGGTGTCCTCGAAGTGGCCCGCGGCCATGAGGCTGTCAGCGTAGCTGGTAAGGGCGCCGCTGTCGTTGTGGACCGTAAATAATTTTGCCGCCAGCGTGCCTGCTTCCGGGAAACGCCCGGTTTGCAGGTAGGCCTGTAACAAAGTGCGCAGGCCATCGGGATGGGAATCGAGATCGGCGACTTTTTCCAGGTGCTGGATGCAGCCGGCAAAGTCGCCGGCCTCGAGCGCATTGCGCCCGCGCAGCAACAGGGCATAACTGTTACCGGGATCCAGCGTGAGCATGCGTTGCAGAATTTCTTCCGCCGGCCCCAGCGAACCGCGCGCGCGCAGACTTTCGGCTGCCGCCGAAAAGATCTGCCAGGCCTCCGTCTTCTTCCCCAGACGGATGTAAACCTCGGCCAGCCGCATGCGCATGGCAACGTTTTCCGGATCCATTTCCAGAGTCTTCTGGAAGATGCGGACTGCCTGTTCCAGTTCGCCAGTACGCAGGAATTCCTCCGCTACCTGCAGATATTGGGCGCGGGCATCGTTGAACAGACCTTGCTGGGTGTAAAGCTCAGCCAGCCGCAGCACGCCTTCCAGCGTGGGTTTGAGCTTGGTGAGCTTCTTGTACATGGCGATGGCCTTGACCGTGAAGCCCTGGGAAGCATAGGCATCGCCAACGCTCTTGAAGCAGTCAATGGCCTGTTCGCTCTGGCCAATCCGCGCGTAAAGATCCCCGACGGTGTTGTTGACCGTCAGGTCCTTGGGGTCAGCTTTGAGGATTTTTTCGTACTCAGCGATGGCGTTCTGCAGCTTGCCCTGCTGGACGAACTTCTCCGCAGCACTGAGAACCTTCTGCTTGTTGAAGCCAAAACCAAACGCCATATAAGTGCGGACTCCGGTTCCGCTGCCGCCGGAGAACCATCCTTCCTGGGAATGTTCTGACGGTCAACCATCCATCGGCAATTTGGACCGATGTGACGATGGCCTTACGGACACGGTCATTGTAAGGCTGGTTACCCAGAATCGTATGGTTACTAAGGGTTACCAAAAGGGAGTGTACTGATGGGTTACTTGCGGAACCTTGCGGGTTAAGTGCAGGGGGGACTAGCACTCAGCACCTTGCTCGACTTTTGCCAGGTCTTTCTCTTTCCGTCATTCCGGCTGACCTGCGCGTCAGTGCCCCACCACAAACTGGTCACGGCACACCACAGGTGGCCGCTGCGCGGATCGCTGCCCAGGTAATTCACCTCGGCGCCGGCGAAAAAGGGTCCGGTCGCCTTTCAGGTCTTGCGGCGCAAATCGTGTTCAGTGGCACCCAATTCGCCGCTCCAATGGTGTCACTGTTAAGCTTGAACCATTTCTTGTAACATATCACCCGCTCGTGCTGTCGATTGACCTCCGCTCAGGTCGATCTCGCTCGCGCCGTTTCCCCCACGAATGGATTGAATTCTCCAGCATTCGACCAAGTAATCAAGCGCCAAGGAAGACACGATGGGAAGGTGGTTAACCTGGGTCTCGGACCAGCGGCTCCAGGGCTGGGCCTGCTCGCAATGTGATTGGACGTTCCCTGTCCCACCCCTCCTGACCGATCCGGAAGCGAAAAGCGCCTATGACCGGCTGGCTTCGGTCAAGTTCAGGGAGCACGACTGTGCCAAGCATGGCCAACGCGGAACTGCGCCCGCCCATGAAGGTTTCGCAGAGCGAGCGCGCCAACTCGTAATCCGGGGCTTCAAACCCAAAGATGCAGCCGAGATTACCATCCAGGAAATCCTCCTGGAGCATCGCCACGAGCCGGGAGCGACGGAACGAGCTCATGCCGACGCCGCAGACTTCCTGCGGCGGGTGAAAGACGGACTGATCTAACCGGGCCCGGAATCAGGGCGCCTTCACCGCGGCCGGCAAATTGATAATCCCCCAGCCGAATACATCGTTGGGGATCTTTCCCGCCGTGCCTCCGCAGTTTTGCGAGGTCATCAGGTGATGCGCCGTACTGGTCAGCTTCGCCTCCGTGCCGTCGATATCGCCGATCAGGTTGGGTTTGGCCTGCCACAGCAGCGCCACCCCGGCGGCCACATGCGGAGCCGCCATCGAAGTGCCTTGCCAACCGGACTGATAAGTATTCGGAGGATTGGAGACTGCGCCCCGGATGTTGACGCCGGGGGCGGAAAGCTCTGGCTTAAGCCGGTTACTGCCATCCGCGGTGACCGGACCACGACTGCTGAATGAAGCAATGCGGTTGGACATGTCGGTCGCACCCACGCTCACCGAACTGTCATAGATGGCAGGCGGGTCGGAGATGGTGGAGCAGCCGGGACCGGAATTGGCGGCGGCCATGGATGGGAAAATGCCGGCAGCACGTACCGCGTCCACGATTGCGAGCAGCGTGTTCGCCGAGCACCCTTCGCTGGAAGGGCAGGTCCAGGAATTGTTGATGGAATCCGGCGCCAGGCTGGGGTCGCCCATACTGGGATCTCCCCCGATGGGATAGGGAGCGATTAGGAACTCGAAGCATTCGGTATAGAGGGCCGGAGCACCATTGCCGCCGGCATCCATGTTGCGGCACGCAATCCACTGCGCGCCGGGCGCGACCCCGACCTGGTTGCTGCCCCCGTCATCCCCCACCATCTCGCTGGTCGTAAAAGTGCCGTGGTCGTGGGGATCAATCGGGCTGGTTGAGTGCTGGCTGGTGGCGTCGTGCCAGTTGTAGTCGTGGTCGACGGTCGTGCCATTCCAGCCACGGTAATGAGATTTCAGGGCAGGATGGTCCCATTGGACACCGGTGTCGGCACTGGCGACCACTCGCCCCTCCCCACGAATGCCCCTGGCCCAGAGCTTGGGTGCACCGACCCGGGTCACGTTCCATTCCACACTGGTGACCGCGTCGGTTTTGGAATCCGCGCCGGTTGGCACCGGAAGGGCGGTGCGCACGTGGGGATTGGCATCGATGCGGCTCACCTCGGAACGGGCGGCGAGTTCCTGCATCAGAAAGCGATCGCCGGTAACCTTGATCATGTTCACGATGTAGAACGACTGATACGCTACGCCGCGTTGATCGAGAAAGGCCCGCAGCGGCGCCTGGGTACGGGAGGCGACGGCGCGCAGCGCATTCACCACGAAACGGCCCTTCTCCAACTTGCTGGGCAGGGCCGCGGCCGGGCGCAGGTCCGCTTGCTCAGCCAGTACGACGAGAGCCTCGGTGCTGCCACCGGCGGCCGTGTCGGCAAGCACGCGAGGGGCGATCTTGTCCGCCGGGTTGGCTGCAGCGGCCGCAATCAAGCTCGACAGAAGCACTCCCAGGGTTACCAGATACAGAGGTTTGCGCAGCGCCATAATATGTCTCCTGAAGATTGTTTTGGAACTTGTCCACTGCTTCCCAAAGAAGGGTACTTCCAATGACGACCTTGGTGTTGTATCACGGATGAGACCGGAAACGAACCTTGTTCTCGGTCAGTGTCTATCAAGCTCCGCCAGTAAGAAGGGACCCGCTGTCCGGGTCCCCTGAATCGAAAAAGCCAGCACAAGCTGCTGCGAAAATGTGGTACCAGCTTCGTGCTTGCTACACAACGATCAGCGTGCCGCCGCCACTGGGCTGCGTTTCGCCATCGGCACGAACTGTCGCACCTCGTGCCCCGTCCATACCTGCCGCGGACGCGCAATCTTCTGTTCGGGATCGGTCAGCATCTCCTGCCACTGCGCCAGCCAGCCCGCGGTGCGCGGAATGGCGAAGAGCACGGTGAACATCTCCGGTTTGAAGCCCATGGCCTGGTAGATGATTCCCGAATAAAAATCCACGTTGGGATAGAGTTTGCGCTTGATGAAATAGTCGTCCTCAAGCGCGATCCGCTCCAGTTCCAGTGCGATGTCGAGCTTGGGATTGCGTCCGGTGACTTCGAATACCCGTTCCGCCGCCCACTTGATGACCTTGGCGCGCGGATCGTAGTTCTTGTACACGCGGTGCCCGAATCCCATCAGCTTGCCATGTCCTTCTTTGATCTTCTTGATGTAGCCGGGAACGTTTTGCTTGGAGCCGATCTCGTCCAGCATCTTGAGGACCTCTTCGTTGGCCCCGCCATGCAGTGGTCCAGCCAGGGCCGCAGCCGCAGCGGCAGTGGTCAGGTAGGGATCGGTGTGGGCACTGCCCACCGCGCGCATGGCGTTGGCGCTGCAGTTTTGCTCGTGGTCGGCGTGCAATATGAAGAGGATGTCGAGTGCCCGGGCGAGCACCGGGTTGGCGACGTACTTGGGCTCCACCATCTTCCACAGCATGTT
Organism: Terriglobia bacterium; assembly: GCA_041485425.1. GTDB lineage: Bacteria > Acidobacteriota > Terriglobia > Terriglobales > Acidobacteriaceae > JAIQET01. The sequence continues at coordinate 8,896 of JBGPJK010000178.1, forward strand.
CATGAAGTTTTCGGCATAGCTGAGATCATTGTCCGGATAAACGTAGGGGAAGCCGACGCTGTGCCGGTACGCCAGGGCCGCGATCGACGGTATCTTGGCAATCAACCGCTTGATCTGATGCAGCCGGTTCGCGGGGTCATGAATGTCCTTGGCCTCGGGATACACGGTGGATAGCGCCGCTACCGTGCTCACCAGCATGGCCATGGGATGGGCGTTGTAGCGGAAGCCCTCCATGAACTTCTTGGTGGTCTCGTGCAGCATGGTGTGGTGGGTGATCTCGCCCACCCAATCCTTGAGTTCGTGCTCGGTGGGCAGGTCGCCGAACAGCAGCAGGTAGGCCACTTCGAGAAAAGTGCAGTGCTCCGCCAGAACTTCGATGGGATAGCCGCGGTAGCGGAGGATGCCACGATCGCCGTCGATAAAAGTAATGCTGCTGCGGCACGAAGCCGTATTCATGAAAGCCGGGTCGTAGG
>JBGPJK010000179.1:0-9304 GCA_041485425.1 Terriglobia bacterium
ACTGCTCCGGGCGTGGTTCCAACTGGATAGTCCGTCGGGGGCCCAAATGTAATTTGCGCCACTCCGATCTGCGGAGTGAAAAAGCAGACCGCAAGCAGTAAAGCCGCCACAACGAATTTCGGTTCACAACCACCAGCAACGAACTTTGAGTAAGCCATCCTCGGCCTCCTTCCGACGTTGAATGGATTTGCAACTGCTTTTCACCCATCCTCCGCCCGGCAAAAAAGAGAGGGCAGTTGGAGAATGGTGCGTTGCAATGGCCATTCTCGGTTTGTCACACCGCGCCTCACCTTATAACGTGCCAAGAAGGAGAAAAAGAGCTCACGCCAAATTACGGCTGCTGCCGGACCGCTCCGCCAGAAGCAGCCTCCCGGCCCGCGACTGACCCCATTTCCCGCGCCAGCCAGGCCTTAGCCATGGCCCAATCGCGCTTTACGGTCGCGGCAGAAATGCCCATCAGGTCGGCCGTTTCCTCCACCGAGAGTCCGCCAAAAAAGCGAAGTTCAACCACCCGCGCCTGCTGGGGATCGAGCGCCGTCAGCTGAGTCAGCAACTCGTCCAGAGCAATTAGTTCTGCGGACTTTTCGCGAGTGAAGACGATGGCTTCGTCCAGGGAAATCTTCTGCGCCGAACCGCCGCGCTTGGCCGCGTGATGCTTGCGGGCGTGCATCAGAAGAATGCGGCGCATCAGGTGCGCCGCCACGCCGAAAAAATGGCTGCGGTTTTTCCAGTCCACATGCCGCTGGTCCACCAGGCGCAGGTAAGCTTCATGCACCAGGGCGGTCGCCTGCAGCGTGTGATTACTGCGCTCCTGGCGCAGGTGGTAGGCGGCAAGCCGGCGCAATTCGTCGTACACCAGGGGAATCAGTTCGGCCAGGATCTGCTGGTTGCCGTCGCTGAGTTGCTTGAGCAGCAACGTCACGTCAATAGATGGCTCGTTCATCGAAGGGCCTTCCCCAGCGTGCGGAATTGGCAAGCCACGATACTGATGATTCGGGCTAAGTATCTGAACACACTGGCTCGGGGAGGAATAAGTAACGTTCTTCCAAGCATCCCAGGAGCCCAGGGTTTCTCACGGTCGACGGCCAAAAAGGACGGCGAAACTATATACCTTCCCCGCAATCGCCAACCGCTTTTCTGCCCAGGCAGGGAGATCCCCAACGCCACCCTCTACCTGTAACGTGCAAGTCCGGGGGAAAAGGGATCATGGCGAGGAAGAAACTCGTGCGGTGCCGGTATCTCCCCTTGGAATCGGAGCGGCCTCCAGGAGGTTCTTCCTTTGCTGTGCTGGTCGCGAGGTATATACTCTGCGACGCATAGGCGGCATTCGCCTGCCTTCCTCAAATGCCGCTGTGGCCCCCGTGTGGGGCGCTGGGCTTTGTTCATGGGCGACGGTGGACCAATCAATTCGCCTTCTGACCCTCTCAATCCAAGAGGCAGTCCCTCGTTAACTCCCCAGCGCTGGCTGCAGATCAAGGAACTCTTTGGCCGGGCCCTGGAACGTGAGCCCAGCCAGCGCAACCCCTTCCTGCAAGAAGCCTGCGACGGCGACGAAGCGCTGCGGAAGGAAGTAGAGTCCCTGTTGGCCTCGGCTGGCGGCGCTGGCGCCGTGACCTCCGATGTATTCAAGGCAGTTGCGCCCCAGGCGGCTGAGCCTTCGGTCAGCGCGGCCGAAGATCCGATGCTGGGGCGGCGCATTGGAGCCTATCGAATCGATCGCAGGATCGGCTACGGCGGCATGGCGGCGGTGTATCTGGCCTCCCGCGCCGATGAGCAGTTTCGCATGCAGGTAGCGGTCAAGTTGCTGCGGCCTGACCTGGATCACGCCGAACTGCTGCGCCGCTTCCTCAACGAACGTCAGACACTCGCGGCCTTGGGCCATCCTAATATCGTGAAGTTGCTTGATGGAGGTAGCACGGAAGAAGGGCTGCCTTACCTGGTGATGGACTATGTCGAAGGCAGCCCCATCGACGAATACTGCGATACCCACAGTCTCTCGATTCAAGAACGTCTGCACTTGTTCTGCAAAGTGTGCGAAGCGGTGGAGCATGCGCACGAGCACCGGGTGATTCACCGCGACCTGAAGCCCAATAACATCCTGGTAACCGCCGGCATTGAGCCCAAGCTACTTGACTTCGGCATCGCCAAGGTCCTCGATCCAACGGGAGCATCAGAGATTACGCGCACGACCAGCCGGCATCTGACGCCGGCATATGCCAGTCCGGAACAGGTGCGCGGTGAGCCTGTAACTGCTGCCACCGATGTGTACTCGCTGGGCGTGGTGCTGTACGGGCTGCTTACTGGGCATCGTCCGTACCGACTGGAGCAGCGCACGCCTGCTGCCATGGAGCGCGCCATCTGCGAGCAAGAACCAGAATCACCCAGCACGGCGGTGAACCGGGTCGAGACAGAAACGCTGCCGGACGGGACGACGGTGAGCGTCACTGCCGAAACCGTCAGCCGTACGCGCGAGGGGAAGCCGGATAAGCTGCGCCATTCTTTGAAGGGCGACCTCGACAACATCGTACTCAAGGCGCTGCAGAAGGACCCGCAACGGCGCTATCGCTCAGTGGCGGAGTTCGCGCAGGACATCCAGCGCCATCTCGCACACTTGCCGATCCAGGCGCGGCCGAGCACGTTCACCTACCGCGCTTCCAAGTTCGTGCACCGGCACAAAACGGAAATGATCGCCGGAGCGGTGGTGGTTCTGGTTCTGCTCGCTGCAGTTATTTTCTCGGTCTTGGGAGAGCGCCAGGCCACCGAGAGAGCCCGCGCCGAACTGGCCAGCCGGCGATCGCGAGGGCGCCGTTCCGTAGCTGTGCTGGGATTCAAGAATCTCTCGGCTCGCGCGGATACCGCATGGCTGTCGACTGCGCTCTCGGAGATGCTGACTACGGAATTGTCTGCAGGAGGAAAACTGCGGACAATCCCCGGAGAAAACGTCGCGCAGACAAAGATCAACTTGTCACTGCCAGAACAGGATTCACTTTCCCCAGAGACTCTAAACCGTGTGTACAAGAACCTAGGTAGCGATTACGTGGTTTCGGGCTCCTACCTCGACCTCGGCGATCCAGACCGGAATGTGCGCGTGGATTTGCAACTGCAGGACGCAGCCCTCGGGGAGACAGTCGCTGCCATAGCGGAAACCGGAAGAGAAGATGCACTACCCGATCTGGTGATTCGAGCCGGAACCACGCTGCGTGAGAGATTGGGCATCGTTGGAACCTCACGTGTGGAGTTAGCGAGTGTACAGGCCTCTGCCTCCTCCAATCCGGAGGCGCTGCGACTCTACGCTGAAGGAATAGCAAGACTGCGTAGCGCCGACGCTCTGCGAGCGCGCGATTTTCTCGAGGGCGCGGTAGCTGCGGATTCTTCTTTCGCATTGGCGCACTCGGCTCTCGCGGATGCATGGTCGTCCCTCGGGTATGACGCGCAGGCCAGGCAAGAATCCAAGCAGGCGCTCAATCTCAGCGCAGGACTGTCTCACGAGGACGGTTTGCTAATCGAAGGACACTATTGGCAATTCATTCACGAGTGGGACAAAGCGATCGAGATATATCGCACCTTGTCCAACTTCTTCCCCGACAATCTGGACTATGGATTGCAGTTGGCAGCAACCCAGATTAGCAGCGGCAAGGGGCGCGATGCTTTGAATACGGTCGATGCTCTAAGAAAGTTGGCCGCGCCGATTGGGGACGATCCGCGAATCGACCTGACGGAATCGCGAGCTGCAGCAAGTGTCACCGACTACAACCGCAGTAAGGCAGCCGCACTGCAGGCTGAACGTAAGGCTGGAGCGCTGGAATCCCGCCTGCAAGTGGCACAAGCGAAGCTCTTGGAAGCTTCGGCGATGCGCTCCTTAGGCGATCGCAGAGGAGCGCAAGCAGCTTCCGAGATTGCCCTGGGCATCTTCAGGTTAGCCCAGGACCGGCTCGGGGAAGCAAAGGCTCTGCGCAATTTGGGAGCGATTTCTGCAGATCAGGGCGATTACGACCATGCGACAACGGCTCTCGAGGAGTCCTTGAGAATACACCGGGAGCTCGGCAATCGTGCGGGTGAAGCCGACGTGACGGCTCAATTGCTTGGGGTTGTCTATCGCCACCATGACCTAGTTGGTGCGACCAAGTACGCGGCACAAGAATTGGCCATTGCGCGCGAAGTTGGGGACCAGGTTTCTGAAGCACATGCATTGAATGTACTCGGAGGAATTAAGGACGACCAAGGCAAAATGACCGACGCAATCGCCTATTTCCAGCAATCCTTGGCCATCTACCACAGGATCGGGAATGAAAGCGGAGCTGCGCGGGTTCTCAACAACCTTGGTCTTGCATTAATGAAGACGGGTGACTTCCGAGGCGGAGAAAAAGCGCTTAAAGAGTGTATCGCGATCAGCCGTCACAATGGGGATAAAGACGATCTCGGTATCGGCCTGCTTAATCTTGCCGACCTCAAGTTCAACCACGGGCAGGTTGCTTTGGCCAAGAAGCTCTACCAGGATGCGCTGCAAGTGCTTCGGGAAATTGGAGATCAGCCGGCGGCCTCTTATGCGTTGTACACCCTTTCTGACATTGCGGCGAAGGAGGGGGATCTGACCGCGGGGTGGAAGGGGCAGCAAGAAGCGCTGACGATTCGCGAGAGACTCGGCCTAAAGGGTGATGCTGCGCGGAGCCGGGTGTCGCTCGCCGAAATGGCAATCGAGCAGGGACGGTTAGCAGAAGGTGAAAGCCTTGCCAAGCAGGCAGCACAAGCGTTTCATGCCGCGAGTGAAGCGGGTGAAGAAGTGGAAGCCGACATTCGCCTAATCGAAGCTCTGCAGAAACAGGGGAAAATCTCCGAAGCGCAGTCCGTGGCCGAGAGTGCCGGGAATCTGGTGAGCAAAGTCGAGGACAAAAGCGTGCAGACTGCGTTCACGATTGCCGACGCGAAACTGCGGGCCGAGACGGGGAAATTCGTGGAAGCCACAAAGCTTGTCAAGGATGCGATCGAAATGTCGCGGAAAAATGGTTTCTTGCAAATCGAATTTCAAGGCATGCTTGCATTAGGCGAGATCCAGATCAAAGCCGGCGATCACAAGTCGGCTCATCTAACGCTCACAGCACTTGAGAAAAAAGCACGCGCCAAGGGGCAACCGCAGGTAGCAAAACAGGCAGTCGAGTTGGAGAAGCGGCGCTAAGCTGTGTGCTTCTGGCGGTTGTTTGGAGGTGCCTCCCACCTCTGCAAGCTGGCTGCCTCATTAACATGGCGATTTGCCGCCATCCAGTCGAAGCCATGCTTTTTCTCGGTGAAGTGTTGGATAGGTCTCAGTTCCTGTCCCTGGAATGAGATGCCAAAGCTAAAGGCTTCCTGCTCATCGCGCCACAAAGCTCGGACAGCGAGATCGGGGCATTGATGGGTCTATTCTCAGTGGGAACAAACATTCCCCGGCTCTTGGCTGGTTCGGCTCTCGCTGGGTTGTGGCAGGTCTGAGATAACGTCGCGAACCGTGCGCCATGCCTTGCGGGGCGGGGGCAACAGGTATTGAGTCACGGTCTCTAGCCTGGCGCGCAGTGCCGGCGATGGCCTCATCGCCTTTATCCCGTGGCGCTCCCAGTATTCTCCGGTGCGAAACTGCTCCCACAAGAGAGTGTCGGCGCAATGTGTGGGCAAAGGGAACGACCATTCAATCCCAAGGTCCGCTCGGATCGCCACGAAGAACAAGCGCTCGCGCTTCTGCGGTATCCCGTAATTGGCGGCGTTCAGCACTTGATGTACGACGTTGTAGCAGAGGCCGTCCTTACGCCCCCGCGTGTGGTACCGCTCCAGTCGTGACAAGTGGTCGAACCACTCCTCGCCCCTGTGCCTCGTCAAAACATCGTGCACTCGAAAAATGAATAACTTGGAGCACAGTCTGGCGCTCGGTGTTTCGATAACATTTCGGCCATGATCTCGTCCCTTCGACACCTCATCGGATGGATTGTTGGCGTCTTCTGCTCCCGCCAGGATCTCATCCTCGAAAATCTGGCTCTCCGCCAGCAGCTGTTAGCTCTGCATGCCAAACGGCCTCGTCGCCGACTGTCGACCGCGCACAAGCTGTTCTGGATTGCCCTGCGAAGATTCTGGTCCGGGTGGAAGAAACCGCTTGTCCTCGTCACCCCGAGAACGGTTGTGGCTTGGCATCGGACTGGCTTCCGGCTGTATTGGAAATGGATTTCACGAGCCAGACGAGCGGGAGGCAGAAAGCGTGTGAGCAAAGAGATTCGGGCCCTGATTTTCCGCATGGCTGCCGAGAACCCAACCTGGGGAGCACCGCGCATTCACGGTGAGCTACTCAAGCTGGGCTTCAACCTCTCGGAACCGACGGTCTCGCGCTGGCTTCGACGCGCCCCGAGAACTCCAGATTCTGCGCAGCACTGGTTGACGTTCCTGCGGAACCATCGCGAGGCCATTGCAGCCATGGACTTCTTCACGGTGCCAACCGTCACGTTTGGTGTTTTGTACTGCTTTTTCGTCATCAGCCATGATCGCCGAAAGATTCTCCGCTTCAACGTCACGCGAAATCCCAGTGCCCTTTGGATCGTACAGCAGATGCGGGAAGCGTGGCCGTACACGGCCTCGCACAGGTTCCTTCTGTTTGACCACGATGCAAAGTTCGGCAGCGACGTAGTATCGTTCGTGAGAGATATCGGAGTGCGGCCAGTGCGAACGGCGTTTCGTAGTCCTTGGCAGAACGGCATTGCGGAGCGTTGGGTGGGAAGTTGTCGACGAGACTTGCTGAATCACGTGATTGTGATGAACGAACGGCATCTGAAGCGCTTGATGGCTGAGTACGTGCGCTACTACGGTGACGATCGGACGCATCTGGGGCTCGCCAAGGACACCCCAGCAGGGCGGCCGATTGCGCCACGTTCTATAGTTGGAGGCAAGATTCGATCCTTTCCCCGACTCGGTGGGCTACACCACCGTTACGCGGCATAACTCCGACGACTCTGCAAGATCGGATCAAGTCTAGATGTAAGCCCAATCGGAAAACTGCGTACAAGGCTTTACTTGGGATCCCCGACGGTCGACTTGGAGACCTCGCGCCACCCTCGAGACGAACAATTCAACCGGCCAACACGCCACGAGCGCACGCTTCTAAGCGCTCCGCGAAGTTTTGATGAACCACAACGCTTTTGATTCACCTTTCTTTTTATATCGTTTTCTTTCGTTTGTCCAGGGAGTTGCAGGGGTGACCGCAGGGTGCGGTTCAGACCGAAGGAAAGCAAGTAAGGTAGTGCGGAGTCTCAGTGCGGCTGCGAAAGGTGCGGAATTCAGAACGCCCCGGTGTCAATGACCCAGCGACTATTCTGCTTCATAAACTTGAACTGCACTCTGCCGGCGGTGCTGGCCGACGCGGTTTCGCGCGTACGGGCCACCAGGGCCGTCGCTGCCGCGCCGGTTACATTGGGATCGCCGACGGCAGCAAGCGTCAATGTGCCCGACTCGGAAGCTTTGAATTGACTCTTTAGAACGTTCTGTATGGCGCTGGGGCACGAGGGCCAGAGTTCCATGATCTGCTTGAAGTCTTTCTGATTGTAGGAATCCTGATACTGTTTGAGCAGCTGCAGGATCGCCTTTTGGTCCTTGAAGAGCAGGACCGCGCTTTCAGCATCTTGCGAGTAGCGCCCATGCGGATACTTGTCAAGAAATGCCTGAACCACGGCGGGATCCTTACTGTTCTGCGCGGAGTGCCACTCCAGATCTTCATTCTGCAAGCGCGCGATTTCCGTCTTGGCCGCGTTTACATACTGCCCGCGTGGATACCTCTTTGTGAAGTTGTCTAACCCCACCTCGTCGTTACTGTCTTTCAGCCGGTTCCACTCCAACTGTTCCGCCTTGCCGCGGGCCTGAGCCGCAAAGTGCCCGTTGGGATACTTGCCAAGAAATGCCTCGACGCCGGCCAGATCGCCACTGTTCGCCAGCAATGCCCATTCGCGGCCCTCCGAATCCGCAGCCAGGGCGCCGTCGATGACGGTATTCCCGACTCCAAATTGCTGGGTCAAGGACTTGGGAAGATACCCTTCCTTCTCCAGAGTGATGGTGTGCTGACCCAGCGTCACTTTGGCAGAGAAGCCGCCATCGCCCCCTACCGTACCCACAGGCTTGCCGTCAACAGTCACTCGGGTTCCGGCCACTGCCTGCTGAATCAACATCACGTTCTCCAGCGCGACCTGAGTCTGAGGAGCCAGCTTGAAGATTAGTTGTGTCTCTCTCTGCTTCAAGACCTGGGTGCGCTGGGTCACGCTCTGGAAACCGGGCTTCTCCAGCCGGATGTCGTAATCGCCGGCTTCCAGCGCGGGAATTTGCAGCAAGCCACCCTTTGCGGTCCGTCCGTACTCCCGATTATTAACGAAGACCACAATGTTCTGCTCCCCACCCTTCACTAACAGAGCGCCGAAGTTCGCCCCCGAGGAAAGCACCTGACTGGTAAACGAAGCCCAGAACACCGGCGGGCCGGGCGGCTGGAAGGGAAACGACAAAGTGGTGGAGGTGTTGTATTCCTTGTACACCCCGTAGCCGATGCTCAGCAGCAGAATGGGAACAGCGACCGCACTGGCAATCTTCAGTCCGCGGAGGTAGGCGGCGCGCTGACGGCGCAGTTCGGCGCCGGGCAGATTGGCCGTCACCCAGTTCTTATCGAACACCTCGGAGTAGATCCGATTGCGGACCTTCAGTTGTCCCTGGTCTACCCTGGTAATGCCGGCCAGGCGCAGGATGGTAATCAGGGGATTGGTTTCGTCGTCGGTGACCCGCTTGCCGCTGCGCACTTTCCCGTACAAGGTAAGCAGCCCCGCGACGTCGGCTTCGTTTCTCACAATGCGTTCGCGCACAAACAACAAGTTGTCGTCACGCTCGCGCGCCCGGTTGGAAAGGAAGAGTTCATTGCAGATGCGGTCCACGGCGGCCGGATCGTGGGCTGCGTCCTCCGCCACCGCCTGGCAGAGGCGCTGCGTCAAGTAGGGATGGCCGCCCGTCCAATGGAGAATGCGCTTGAGCAGAAGCTCTCCTTCCTGCTGCTCGCGGCCCAGACCTTGGGCCAGGGGCGCGGCTTCCTCCTGGTGAAAATCGGTGAGCTCGATGCGGCGGCCGATATTGAAGGGCGTGGTGCGCGTGTCCCGAATCAAGTCCGAGGGCGTGGCTACGCCCAGCAGGCAGAAGGTGAGCCGGTTGAGTTCGGGATCCTGGGTTCTACGGTTGTAGAATTCGCGGATGCCGGCGAAGAATTCATCGGTGGAAAAAGGCAGGCTGCGGACCGCATCGATCTCATCGATGAAGATGACCACCT
>JBGPJK010000180.1:0-9300 GCA_041485425.1 Terriglobia bacterium
GAGACACGCTAGTCAGAACAGGCCGAAAGGGTGGGATACTCACCCAGTCTCTTTCGCCATCCTGACATGTTTTCACCAACTTCCATGAAATCAGCATGAATACTGACCATTTCTACGGTCTCGCCTTTATCAATTCTTTCAATCCTTCCACGTAAATAGCATCAATTTCGGGCCGAAACAGACACCAAAGACGCCAAGAGGTTTTGCACGCTAAAGGAGTAACAAAGGCTTTTCGTTCTACCGAGTCTTCGGCCGTCTGCCGAAGACTCGTTGGTTCAAATCAAGCCCCCGCAACCAAATTCTCTTTTTCTTAAGAAGGTCTTGACAGGCTGTAACGATCGGATTTAACAAAAAAGTGCACTACTTCTCAGGTATTGAGCACTGCCGGTATGGCGGGCTGGCGCGGACCTATCTCGAGTTGGCAGGATCCGTATCATTGTCTTCAAGAAACGTTTGTACTTCACGATACAGCTGAAACCGGCTGGCTTCCAAGTGCATTACGTGTGTACCTCGGCTAATTATGACGTCGCGTTTGACGGGGGCATTGCCCAGGTTGTCATACAGCCAATGGGCATCCTCGTTTCGGGTGACCACATCCCATTCACCGCGAATGATTAGAACGGAAACGCGTATCTTGGCTGGGTCGTACGGAAAATTCCCTGACCAAGCGAGGTCTCTGTCTGTCAGTGGCCCGTACGGCACGCGAACGCTCGGCGGATTACGTTTCGCGCTATCCGGGTCGCTCGCCAGATAAGCTTGCCCCCATCGCGCCATGTCCGCTGCGTTCAGCACTGACTTTTCGCCAGCCGGGACATATCCGTAGAAGCGTTTGCTTTGCGCTTCCACCGTGACGTTCCAGGCCGGAGCAGCCTCAGTCGTTGAATCCCTGTCCGGTTGCTCGTGTCTTAGTGTTACCGGGCCGAATAAGACGAGTCGATCCAGGAGACCTGGTTGTCGAGTCGCGAATAAGCCACTCGGCAAAGTGCCCCACGAATGAGCGATGATGGAAATCTTCTCTACGCGCTCTTTGGCGCAGATGAATCGGGTGGCAACTTCGATTTGCTGGGCAGCCTCTTCTGTGCGCAAGAGTGGAGCACCACTCGTGACAGAATCGCTCATTTGAGGATAGCGGTCCGAGCCACCATACCCCATGAAGTCGAGGGCCCAAGAGTCGAAGCCAGCTTCCGAGAGATCTTGCATCCACGAGTGACCACCAAACGGAAATGCCGCAGCTAGTGCGGACGGAAAAGAAGCACCATGCACGAAGAGAACCACCTTCTTGCTTCCGGTTGCGTGCTGCGATGGCGGGAGATGACGGAGAAAGAACCGCAGCCCGCTTCTGCCGAACGGCACAAGAAAAGTTTCTTCAGCAGCTGAACTCGTGTGAATGTCTTGCGCCGACGCATCTGACGAGATCACTGTCCAGGTGCTGCGTTCCGCACGAACTAAGACGAAGGGCTTCAGTGACTCTCTTTCTGGCGTTCGAGTAATCGTTCCCATGACACCCTGCATCGTTTGCAAGCGAGCGAGAGTATCCCGCAGTTGTCTGCGATCGGAAGCTGTTGTGCGTGGGCTGGGCACAATTCCGCTTTGCTCGATTGCTTGCTTGAGCGTGAACAGTATCTCCCAGGCAGCCATACTGTGTAGGTCGGCGATACCTTCCATCGCGGATACCTCATTCGCTTCTTCTTGTGTTTCGCCGGTATTCGCGATGAAGCTTGTGGGAATAACTAGTCCCTCAGCGGCCGGACCACAGAGGCCAAGCGTCTCGGGCGTGGAGGCACTCGTGAGTCCGATGAGTAATTTCGGATGAACATTTTGAAGTGCGAGTTGGTTGAGCACTCCGCAAAGAGTGTGAGCGTGGGCGGAGATCACTACAACATCGGCCTTGGCGTTCTTGAACGCTTCCGCTGGTGCAACGAAGGAAGTATCGTTAATGGAGAAGCCTGTACTGCCCAACACCTGAATTCCGCTCGCAGAGGCTTCTTTAGCAATGATGTTCTGCAAAGTTGAATGTGAGTGGGCAAAGTCAGACTCCTCCCCTGCATACATGGTTTTGATTCCAGGATGCTGAACATGGACCCATTGCCATAGGGCCTTGTACATGTCGCCTTCATTAGGAGAATTACGGAATGCCCATTCCGATATGCGAGCCAGGTTCGCCTTGGTCGCTCCGTCTGTAAATACCGGAATTTGCAATCCGTGGTCGTTTGCATCGTCCACGTTGTGTTGTAGCGTTCCATAGAGAGGTTCCGCTACGGACGAGCAACTGGGACCAATCACCGCCAGAGCGTCAGACGCAGCCGCCTGCTGTAACAAAGCGATGCCATCGTCAGCTTTACAGTGATCGTCTGCGTAGGATATCTCGAAGTGGCCAATGGAACCGTCGGCCAGCTTCACTCCGCCAGCTTGATCGATGCGCCGCGAAGCAGCAAGTAAAGCCGCCCGGCTGTTTATTCCGAAGGATTTGACCGGGCCAGTCAACGCACCAAAGGCACTGATCTTGATGGACGTTGCACGCTGCTGTGCGGAGCACGTTCCTACCATGATGACAGCGAAGACTAGCAGCGAAAGCTTGAAAATCCTGACATGTTGCGACACGACTCCCCCTTTTGTGACCGCGAACAGAGGCCATTGATTGCGCCAGAGCCGAATTTAACACTTGCTCCACCAGCTACAGTTCAACTAAGGTTGAAGTATGGACGAAGATACGAGATTGGCGGATCTGGCGGCGCAGCTCGCCGACCGATCTCGCACCACGATGATCCTCAGCCTGATGGACGGCGGTTCGCGGCCTGGGGGCGAGTTGGCGCTGCTGGCGAACCTTTCGGCGCCTTCGGCCAGCATGCACCTTGCGAAACTCGTTCGCGCGGGAATACTGAACGTAAGAAGCCAGGGGAGAAACAAGTATTATCGGATTGCGACCCCTGCAATGGCGCACGCCATCGAAGCGCTTGGTGTTGCTTCGAGCCTCACAAGTCACGGTAGGACCGAACGAAAGTTGTTTGCCAATCCCTGGGGGTTTGCGCGGACATGTTACGATCACTTGGCCGGTAGGTTGGGAGTGGAATTGGCTCTCGCACTACAGCGTCGCGCATATTTAAGGGGCAAAGGGCGAGACTTCGAGTTGACACGGGCCGGCGGGATCTGGCTGAAAGAATTCGGGGTCGACTGCCAAGCGTTGAAAAATAAGAAGCGTTCGTTCGCACCGCAGTGCCTCGACTGGACCGAGCGGCGTTACCATATCGCAGGTGCGCTGGGCTCAGCCTTGCTAATTCGGATGTTTGAGCTAGGATGGCTGAAAAAAGCCTGGGTGCCACGCTTGGTGAGGCTAACTATCAAGGGCGAGACTGAGCTGAGCCGAAGGTTGTCAGTAGTCGTAAGGCCGGGCTCAGAACCCCAGCGAGCATAAGGCTCGCCCGGCTCCAATGCGAACGACCGTGATGCGCGATAACGTTGTATGACGTACTTCCAATGACTTGCAGTGCCATCCCTTCTCTTCTATGTTGTTGAATGCCCTTATGCCCCGCTGACTGTCACAGCAGAGGCCCGCGCCTACCCGGCTAGGCGAGCCACCTGGAAGCTGAAAGGCAGGGCTAACAAATTCAGATGGTTGCAGGCCCCCGCAACCAAAAGATCTCTTCTATCAGCAACTTCCGCGAACCCCGCAACCATCCGAATTGACGATCCGGTCTACCGCAACCCCGTCAAGACCCCGAATGTATAGCCAAGAGCGGGGCGATAAGCATACCTGCAGATAGTTGATCGTGCATTTCTTGTTTGATTTCCGGTTTAAGCGAAGAATTGCTTCAACTCTTGCGCCACAGGCCCCGGAGCGCCGCCACGATCCGAGTTCCAGGATGCTGCGTGGCCAAGACCGGGGAATTCGACGCGCAGTGCGCAAGGCAGCAGTCTTTCCAAGGCATCGAGGTCGACCTTGCAAAACCCGGGACTCTTGCTGCCGCCGAGCAAAAGCACCTTGCCCCGTATCTCCTTGAAGCGCTCGACTCGCCCCACTATCTCGACGACCAGTTGAAAATCATGACGCATCGTTGCAGCAAGGGTCCGCGTGGACTCGTATCCTGCCGGAGGCTTCTTATCTTCGGCTTTCATCATCAGATTCGTGAGCAGTTCGAGGAGACGCCGAGGTACGAGATTCAGGATCGGCGGACCCATCTGGGCCGCCTTCATGGCAGTGATCAGTGCTGCGGCCACATCTCCTTGGCGCATTTCGCGATTGAAGCGGAGGAGAGTTGCTGGCGGTGTTGCAGGATCTGCGATGAAGAGCGGCGGCTCGAAGACGGCGGCCTTGTGCACGCCTGGCAAGCGGAGAGCGGCTTCGAGACAGATGATAGCTCCAGTGCTGAGTCCGAAGATGCCGTGAGCACCAGTTGCGGTAACGAGTGCGTCGACGTCTTCGATGTCGGTCTTGAGGCTATCGTCGTTCGTCGAAGGGCCGCTGAGACCACGCCCGCGCCGGTCAGGCAGGTAGACAGTGAATGCGTCAGCCATGGCTTCGGCCATTTCCAGATGGTTGTAGCCGGAAGACATGCCGCCATGCACGACAATCAGGCCCGGGCCATGGCCAAGCTGGCGGTAGCCAATGACGGTACTGTCCCGAGACGTCACCGAGCCCGTGCTGTACGGCTCTCGACGAAGGCCTTTTCGTGCAGACTTGGTGGCCAACTCATCTTTCATTGCGGTGCCGCATAAACTAACATCGTTAGTCTAAACGAACTGTGTTAGTCTGTCAAAGATGGGCTCTCTGAGTCAAACCAAGCAGCGTAGAGTCAATCGGTTAGGCGCCTGGTCGAAACCTGTCCCGGCCCGGCCTCGGGTCACCCTTGAAGAGGTGGTTCGGCGAGCTCTCGATATCCTGGACGAAGATGGTATCGATGGGCTGACAATGCGGCGCCTGGCCGAGCGAATGAAAATAAAGGCTGCATCGCTTTATAACCACGTGAGCGGCAAAGATGAATTGCTCACTCTAGTCGCGGATGAGATCTGTGGCGAATTGACTGAGATCAACCATGGCACCAATTGGCGAACGCAGCTTAAGACCGTTGCCATCGAGTTCCGTCGCGTGCTCATATCGCATCGAGACGGCGCCCGGGTTCTCGCCGCGACTGCGCCGATCGGCCCCAATCGCCTACAGATCATTGAACGCATCCTGAGCGCACTCGTCCGAGCTGGATTCTCTGCTGAAGAAGCCATTGACGCCTCCTGGGTCCACAATTCCTATGTCGTTGGATTTGTGCTAGACGAAATGCTGGGGCGTCCCAGCGACACAGCGTCCTTTACTCGGATACTGGAAAAAGAAAAACGCTGGCTCAAGTCGCTTCCCAACGAACAATACCCGACCCTGGTGTCGCTAGCGGATCAACTTGTCAACGCTCCGCCGGACCGGCGTTTCGAATTTGGCCTCAGTGCCTTGCTTGACGGATTCGAGCTTCGGCTAGCGAAAAAAAGGGCGTGATTCCGTGAAGTTCGTGGCCGATGCACCGCTGCGAAGTGTTATGCAATATCGGGCAAAGCGGATCGACAATGGTCTTGTCACCCAGCGACCGAATATACGGGTCCGCTTGAGGGTTCCGAGTGCATCGTCCAGTACACGGAAACTACGCCTGGAGTTCGGTTTCGTTCCGAGACTTACGCGACGGAATGTATGAGTTCGCTACGAAACCGTATCGAGAGTAATTGTAAATTCGGTACGTATCGGGCCTCCGCAACCAAAAACTGATGTCTCACAATAAGTTCCGAATATCTCGCAACCATCCGAATTGACAAGCCAGCACAGAGAGGCCTTCACCCCCTCACAATGGATTTGGTATAGTGAAAGCCGCAATTCAGGTTGCACCCCGTCCGCGGAAAGGGACTATCCAACTCCCACTGACGGCATCCTGGTTTCTGAACCAACTTTTCTCGCACACGATTTTTGTGGGCCTGCCCATTGCGCTGATAGCCAGCCGTTCAGCACGCGGTCGACAAGAAGGGCTCTCAACCATTCCAGTGCTAACGGCTGGTACAGAGTGATTGGCGCAAATTCCAAGCACCGCTCTTTCTGGTTGCAAGAGGTCGCTGGCAACGCCCCGGATGCGCCGAAACTTCAAGGCACGATCAAGACGGACGTCGCCATCGCAGGGGGCGGCTATGTCGGACTGTGGAGCGCGATTCGCATCAAAGAGCTGATGCCCGCATCCATGGCAGGTCGCACAGGTCTTATTTTGCCGACTACTACGTCTGGAAAAACGGGGCATGGCACGTGTATTTCGCACAGCAGACGTCTTTCGCAGTGTGAAGTTTTTAGTTGGTCGAATCTGATGAACAATTGCGGAGTGCATTAATTGTGTCCGTGCTGACGCCCTGTGACGCGATTGTTTGCCTTTGGAACGGTGGGTCCGCAAGATCATACGCTAGGGAAGGGGCAACTGTTCATTCTCGACGAGACGGATGCCCGGCCAGAATCGGGCAAATGATAGCTCGGGTCCACACAGCCGCCGTTCCGATGCAGTCCTCCTCAGATGGACGAAAGGGAGATGCTCTATGCGCTTACTTACTGTCTGGCTCTGCCTGTTAACCCTTAGCAATGTTGGGGCCGCTAGCCCGGCAAACATGATCAAGGTAACGCTCCTCGGCACCGGCACCCCATTTCCGAATGCTGAGCGATTTGGCTCGGCTATCTTGGTCGAGGCGGGAGGAGAGAAACTGCTGTTCGATTGCGGGCGCGGCGCCGTGATCCGTTTGAGCCAGGCGGGCGCGCCTGCCAACGGCGTCGATGCGCTTTTTCTCACCCACCTCCACTCCGACCATATCGTGGGAATTCCGGATCTATGGCTCACAGGATGGTTTCTCGGGCGCGACCACCCACTCAGAATTTGGGGCCCCCCAGGGACTCGTGAAATGATCGAGCATCTTTCTCAGGCATATCAATTTGACGTGCAAACTCGCGAACATACCTCGGAGAACTTGCCGCCCAAAGGGGCAGAGATTGACGCCAAGGAAATCGAACAGGGCGAGGTTTACGTTCATGGCCCCCTGCGAGTATCCGCCGTTCTCGTCGACCACGGCCCTGTGAAACCAGCGTTTGGCTATCGGGTCGACTATTCAGGACATGCACTGGTCATCTCCGGCGACACCAAGTTCTCTCAAAACCTTGTCGACTTCTCGAAGGGTGCGGACTGTCTGATTCATGTTGCCTGGCTGGCCCGTTCCAAGAGCCCAGAGGCTTTGCGATCTCTTGCATCAGGAGAAGACGCCGGGCGCGTGTTAAATCATTAGGAGCGCTACGGTTGGAGGGGCCTACTGGCGGGACTGTGCGCCGCAGGAGCGGAAGGAAGAAAAGATCGTTCGTGCTCAAATGGTCTTGAGCCGAGACTGGCGTGCTAAATTCGCGGCGGCGGAGTCGTCTATGCACGCGGTGGAGACGGGCAGACGCCTCTGCACTTTGCTTCCACAATGGAGGTTGCGGAGTTCCATCGGAAGATTCCTTCGAACTCTGACTCTTCCCCCGGCAGGCGAAGTCGAACCAGGTCACACCGAAAATATCGGGTCGCCTTCGAGAATCTGCATCTCAATTCTTGGCACTTCGCCTTTTTCCCAAAGCCCGGTACGAAATTTAACGCGATAGTTGAGGGGACCTCCATCGTCGCGGTCGCTGCGTTCAAGCGGACGGGGAATGCACACGAATACCGTCTCGATTGCCTGGCTTGTAGCGCGAACGACCGAATACCCATGCCCGCCCATGTCCACGAAAGAAAGATGCGGCGACAAGTCAGGATTCGATAGCCTGCGCGCTTTCACCACGTCTCCGCTCTTTGCATATTCCAGGCATGACCTCACGCCATGGTGCAGCAGCATGTTGACGGCAGGCTGAAGCTTTTGATCGCTGGGCCCTTGCCCGAGGTAAATTGCACGAAGAGGATGATCCTTCGGCAGACCATGCTCCAACGCTTCCACCATTCCTGGCGCTGAGATCGAGCCCGTCACAAACGCCACTCCCACCGGAGAAAATGCATGCGGAGGAAGCGACTTCGCTGCCAAGCCTGCCCAGAAACTGTGGCGATCCCCCGCCACGGTAGTGAAGCCGGTGATCCCGTGCTCCCGGACAAAGTCGTAGATTTCTCCCCGCTCCATGTACGCCGTGCTCCAGTCTCCTCCGCCAAAACCGGCATACCCGATCCACGGCCACGGCCTCGTGATTCCCGCAGGAAGATTTTGCGGATCGGCCCGCATGTCTAGAGTTGCCGTCGTGTTTCCCCAGATCTTCCAGGTCGCTTTTGAGCTGTTTAGCCGCTCAAGGAACCAGGCCTTCTGCTCCACGCCGAGAACCGTCTGCGGAGGCCGGTGCCTGCAGAAGTTGGGGATTTCCACGCTGCCATCGACGGAACGGATGGTCGCTGGCGGTCTTCCGTTGTTGCAGGTGCCTGCCGCATCGAGAATTTCCATCGCCTCCTGCGGAATCATCTCGGGAAAATCCTCGCTCAAGAGTGGCTTCGCCTCCTGCATGTCCGTCGGTTCTTCCGAGCGGTAGCTACGCTGGTCGGTAACGATCAGTTCAACATTGCGTCCCCAACGCGCCGCTCGATAACCCTTAAGGCTCCCTATGGCCGCCAAGTTATTCGCTTCCTGCCCCAGGCCATGGTCGTCGAACTTTGCGATCGGTGTATCCACGACCTTCGGTCCATTGAACTGCTCCAACGAATTTCCGTTCGGTCGCACCATCCGCGCCGGCTGGAATTCAAAGAATGCCTGGTTGGCTGCTACCTTACGCGTCTGCGCAGGTCGCGTGTTTCCCTGAAATTTTTGCAGCGATTGCCAGCCGAGCCAGCTGAACTCGTGGTTGTCCCACATATTCACAAACGGCCAGCGTGCGCGCGCATCCTGAAGGTCCGGGTCATGCAGATACGCTCGATAGATGGCACGGTAACCGTCGAGAGTCGTGGGAATGTGGAAGTCCCGAATCTTCTCACCATCCGGATAGCGAACGATGTCCCGCAGCCGGCGGTCATACATTCCCTGCGGACGATCCTCCGGATACCAGACGATCTCATAAATGAAATCGCCGAGATGCAAAACGAAGCCTAGCCGCTCTGTTTCTGCGGCACGCTCGTCCTCGAAAATCATTTTCCGGTAGGCGTTCTGTGCTCCCTGATTCGCATTCTGGCAACTGACAAACGCGAAGGACACCGGCCTCGCATCGTTCGCGTCCGGGGCCGTGATGGTTCGGCCGACACGACTGTCATTGCCATCCTTGTCGGTAAACCGGTACCAATAGACTTGTGCAGCCTTCAGGCCGCCGAC
>JBGPJK010000181.1:0-9282 GCA_041485425.1 Terriglobia bacterium
AACTTCATCTACCGGCCCCGCTCGAACCTGCTGTTTTCGACGGAGTACCGGCACCTGAAGACCTACGCCATCGATAGCGGCAACTGGACCGCCGACCAGGTAAACATGGTGATGGGAATTCTTTTCTGAGATGAAACCAGTCATTCTCTACCGCCGCTGGTTCTGCGCCCTGCTCCTGTGCAGCGGGTTTGTCTGCGCCCAGCAGGTGACGCTGACGGCCCGCGTGGCCCTGGTCAGCGGCGAAAAATCTGCCCGTGTACCCCAACCGGGAGACGTCGTCCTCTGGCTCACTCCCATAGGCAGCCCGGCTGCGCCGCCTCCGTCGCTCGACCCCCCGCAGCGCCCCCGTTTGGTTCAGAAGAACAAGAGCTTCGATCCCCACGTGTTGGTAGTCCCGGTCGGCTCGGTGGTGGAGTTCCCCAACCACGACCCCTTTTTCCACAACGTCTTCTCACTATTCGAGGGCAAACGCTTCGACCTTGGCCTCTACGAAGCCGGTAGCACCCGCAATGTGCGCTTTGACAAACCCGGCATCTCCTACATCTTCTGCAATATTCATGCTGAGATGAGCGCCGTCGTCATTGCCCTCGACACTCCCTACTACGGAATCTCCGATCAAAGGGGAGAGTTGGTGATTCCCAACGTGCCTGTGGGCCGCTATACCCTGCGCATCTGGTATGAAGCGGTGCTCCCTGATACGCTGAAGACCTTGGAGCGGGAGATCACGGTTTCCCAGGGTGATTCAACGCTTGGGACCTTGCGACTCGCTGCCGCCAGCCTGCCACTGATCCATAAGAACAAGTACGGACGGGATTACGATCCACCCACCCCGACGGACAACCCAGCGTACCAGCGCCCCTGAAGCGGGCGGCGTAGAAAGCCGTTTCTGCCCACGCTACCCGCTCGCTCTTTACAAAGAAATGACAAACTGGTGAAGAGACTGTGACAATTGCATTCGCGCCCTGTCCTACCCTCCGAACAATTGAACGGGTGGCCGCTGCTGGCCCGTTCCAAATGATTGGTCCCGGGACCTCAGTCACCAGATTGTTGGATGTTTGGGCGAACCGGTCCGGCTGTGAGTGCTGCCAGTCGAGGCGACTCGGCTGGCACGGGCCGGCCCTTTCATATTCGGTCGAGCGTGATGGGCTTCATCTTAAGCGAGCGGTCAACTTCTCTCTCCTAACTATGCCGAAAGGCATCGGCCAGCTGGCCAGCTGGCCTT
Organism: Terriglobia bacterium; assembly: GCA_041485425.1. Taxonomy (GTDB): domain Bacteria; phylum Acidobacteriota; class Terriglobia; order Terriglobales; family Acidobacteriaceae; genus JAIQET01. Next base: position 1,223 of record JBGPJK010000181.1, read on the forward strand.
TTTTCTGCTCTTTTTCTTTCGTGTCCTGTGGTCAATGTTTTCCCCCTGCGCTTCTTGTCTGATCGTGGTCGTAGTATTCGTATGCCGACATCGGCTTCTCGCCGCCTTTCTTCCACACTCGTTTGTCCTCGGACAGCTTGCCCAGTACCCGGGCCATCTCGCGAATGTGGATGGCCACCGAGCCACAGCAGGCGCCGATGTAGTTGATGCCGATCTCCCGCGCATTCCTGGCATAATCGCCCATCTCTTTCCGCGTGAGCTGCAGCGGATCGAGCGCATACGGGAATTCCGGCAGGCTGGTGAAGTCCGGCTTGTCCTTGGGCGTGCGATACGCCACCGGCTGGCAGGCCAGGTATCCTGATACCGCCTTCCTCATCTGCTCCATCGGCCCCAGCATGTGCTCCGGCGGGCGCAAGCAATTCATCCCGACAATATCCGCACCTGCATCGAGCAGGGCCTTGGCAGCATCGGCAGCGCTCTTTCCCTCCGCGGTTTCATCTTTGTTCTCGAAGCAAATCGTCACCATCACCGGCAGGCCCGTTCTCTTGCCGCGCTCTACCGCCAGCAGAGCTTCGCCCAGCCAGGAAAAGGTTTCGCCAATGATGAAGTCCACGCCGGCATCCACCTGCACCGCAAGCTGCTCGTCGAAGGTCTTGCGAACTCGATCGGCCGCGGAAGCGCTGTCAGGCTCGTACATCCACGTGAGGCTCAGGTTGCCCGCGACCAGACACCGGTCCCCCGCGACCTCCCGCGCAATACCAACCGCGGCCCGGTTCAGATCCTCCAGACGATTTTCCAGCCCGACCGTGGCCAGCTTGTCGCGACTGGCATAGAACGTCAGCGCCTGCAGGACATCGGCCCCAGCCTCGCGAAACTCCACATGCAGTTCGCGCAGCGCGTCGGGGTAGGTGAGTGCGACTTCCGGGGTGAACGGACCCGCCCGCACCCATCCCCGCTTCTCCAGTTCCAAGAGATAACCGCCGTCGCCCAGAACCGGTCCCTCTTTCAGCCGCTCCAGAATGCCTTTCTTCTTCATCGCTTCTCCTGAAGGAGACGCAGCGAGCTGCGTCTCTACGCGAATGTTTTTTGTAGAGACGTTGCTTGCAACGTCTCGCGTGCGCTAATCATCCTTGTACTCGTACTCCGCCTTGATCGGCTGGCCTTCCGCAAACCGGCTCGGCCGGAATGCGCTGATGTCCACCGTCTTGCCCCGCCCATCGAGCAAAAGCTCCGACATCACCAGTCCGATGGCCGGAGAAATCTTGAACCCCATGCCGGAAAATCCCGCACACACATACAGCCCATCCATCCCGGAAATCTGACCCAGAATCGGTCGCGAATCGGGCGTCATGTCGTAAACCCCGGTTACGCCACGCATGACCTCGGCATTCTCCAGCTTGGGTACGCGCCGGCAAGCGCGCTCGATGATCTCTTCCAGCAGGTCGTCGGAGGCCCGCTGCGGAAAATTGTCCGGATCAACCCCCCGCTGGCCGTAGAAATCACCCACCAGAAATTTGTCCTGCGCGTCAGAACGAAAGTAAGTCGCGCTCACCGAGTCGATGCAAGCACAGCCGCCATCTTTCATGCCCGGCGCATTCTTCAGGATGGCAACTTGGTGGTACTCGGTCTCGATTGGCAGATCGTACCCAGCCTGCTGCAACAGCGGTCGCGTCCATGGGCCGGTGGCCGCGACCACGACCGCAGTGTCGATTGCTCCACGGTCGGTAACCACGCCGCGGACCCGCCCGCCTTCCACTCGCATCGCGGTAACCTGCGTCCTGGGCAGGTAACTAACCCCCAGGTCGCGGGCGCGGCTGAGAAAATCATTGGCCACTCCAGCGCCGTCGCCATAGCCTGAGTCGGGTTCGTACGCAGCCAATGCCACGTCATCTACAGCCCAGTCCGGCTCCAGTTCCTTCAATTCTGCGCGCGAGATGAGTTGCACATTCGCTCCCAGCGTGCGCTGCATCTCCACGTTCAACTTGAGGCGCTCGCTTTCATTGGGGTGCACAATGCGCACAAAACCCGTTTTGCGGAAATCCCCCGGCTCGCCCACTACCTCCCGCCAGTGCTGGAACATGTGCAGGCTGACCACCGCCAGTTGCACCTCGGGCGGAAAGCTGTAGTGCATGCGGATCAGCGCCGACGAGCGCCCGCTGCCGCCGCGACCGACATGATCTTTGTCGATTACCACAATTTTCCCGGCTTGCCGCCGGGCCAGGTGAAATGCGATAGACGCGCCCATCACTCCCGCGCCGACGATCACGAAGTCAGCTGTCTTCAGATGGGAGTTGCCGTTGCTCACGCAGCAGCCTCCTTGAAACGTCCCTTCCTCCAGTCACGCAGCGCCTGGTGGGCCGCGTTGTGGCCGGGCGCTCCGGTCACGCCGCCGCCGGGATGCGCCCCCGCGCCGCATAGATACAAGCCTGCCACCGGCGTGCGGTATTGTGACCATCCCGGCACCGGTCGCATAAAGAAGAGCTGCTCCAGGCTCAAGTCGCCATGAAAAATGTTCCCCTCGGTCAGCCCGTACGTCCGCTCCAGGTCCAGCGGCGTGAGCACCTGGCGCGCGACGATCGCATTCGGCACGTTGGGCGCGTACTCGGCGATTTTCTTTACGACACGGTCCCCCAGCAGTTCGCGCTTCTCATCCCACGTTCCCTGCCGCAGCCGGTAAGGCACGTACTGCACGAAGCAAGTCAGAATGTGCTTGCCCGCAGGCGCCAGCGAATCGTCCGCATTCGACGAAACCACGCAATCCACCCAAAGCTCTTCGGGAATATCGCCAAACTTCGCAATGTCGTAACACCGCTCGGCAAACTCCAGCGACGGCACCAGAGTATAGAAAGTCCGCTCCAGCGGTGTGGCGCTCGGCGGAGTGCCGGTAAACCGCGGCTCCTCCGCCAGCACCATGTTCACCTTGGCGCATGGGCCGTCCATCTTGATCCCGCGCACCGCGTGCACGAACTCGTCAGGAAGCTCGCGCGCCGGGACCATGCCGAGAAACGTCCGCTTGGGATCAGCATTCGAGAGCACCATGCGCCCACGGATCTCGGTTCCATCCTCCAGCGCGACGCCGCGCGCTCGCCCATTGCGAACGTCAATCTGCGCGACGGGAGCCGATGTGCGAATCTCGACACCTAGCTTCCGACCCGCAGCCGCCAGCGCCTGCGTGATCGCCCCCATTCCGCCCATCACGTGCCCAAAGAAGCCCTGCAGTTCATGTTCCCCGCCGCTGAGCAGATGAAACAGCAGTCCCAGCGCGCTTCCCGGCTGGTAAGGCCCGCCATGCTTGCCGTACACGTTGTTCGCCAGGAACATCGTCTTGATAATGTCCGACTCGTAATTGCGGTCGAGAAATTCACCCAGACTCCCCGTAAGGAACGAGACTAATTGCGAAATCTCGCTGCTGGAAATCCCGCGAAAGCGTTTCCCCACGCGAAACAGGTCGGACCATCCCTGCAGGTTGTTCGTGCCAATCTCCGGAGGCGGCTCCAGAAAAAACGGTTGCAGGTAGCGAGCCAGCTTCTTCAACCGGTCATCCACGCGAACAAATGTCTCGGCATCCTTTATAGAGAATTTTCGGAACTCCGCCACCGCGCGCTCCCGCTCCGCCCACCACGGCACCACTCGCCCATCGGGGAAGGGAACCTGGATCGCCGGGTCGCATGGCACCATGCGCAATCCGTGCTCGGCCAGGTTCAGGTCCTTGATCACCTCGGGCCGCAGCATGCTGGCGATGTACGAAGTCGTGGATGCGCGGCAACCGGGCGCAATCTCCTCGGTCACGCAACATCCGCCGACAATTTCGCGGCGCTCCAGCACCAGCGTGCTCATTCCGGCTCGCGCCAGGTAGGCAGCGGCGGTGAGTCCGTTGTGGCCGCCACCCACCACGATGGCGTCATAAATTTTCTGAGAGTTGGACCCCACGTTCAGCTCTAACCCGCAGTCATGATTTCTTGACCGCAAGGCAACCTACATTACCGCAGCCGCCGGAAAAATAGAATTGAAATTCAACTTACTCTAGGTTACAGTCTCATGACCTGAGGTCAGTTCATGAGTGGGATCGGCAGCAATCTCGTCTCTCCGCCGCGCTACCGGCACATGCCCCCGCGACCCCGTTCCGAGGGCAAGCGCACCCGCATCATCGACGCCGCCATGCGCCATTTTGCCGAGCAGGGCTACCACGCCGCCCGGGTCGGCGACATCGCCGCCGAATTGAGCATCGCCAAGGGTTCCATCTTCCAGCACTTTGGCAGCAAGGACGGCCTGTTCTTCGAGGTCTACAAGAAAGCCGTGCGTTCCTTCCCGCGTTACCTTGACGCGCCCGAGGAAGTGCGCGAGCGTGGTTTCTTCGAAGTCCTGCGCTACTGGCTGGCAAGCACCGAGCACCTCATCCACGAAGACTGGATCCCCTATCGCGTCTCGCTGCTGGGAAACTATGGCACCGACCTCACCCTGAGGCGCGAGATCAATCGCTTTCTCCTCGCGGAAGACCCCTACGGTACCGTGGCCTTTGTGCGTTTCGGCTTGCAGCGCGGAGAGCTGCGCCACGACCTCGACCAGGAGATGAGCGTTTCCATCCTCGACTGGACCATGGAACGCTTCCAGGACGCGCTGCTCACCGAGGAACTCGACCCCGGGCTGTTCCGCCGCCACGGAAATGTCGCCGAGAAGAAGGAAGCCCGTATCACCCAGTTCCTGGACGTGTTGCGAAGAGCAATCGGCGCCGCCAAGCCGTAGCGCCGGCGTCCCTTCGACTTCGCTCAGGGCAGGCTCCGCCGGCCACACGAAAGTTAGGACCATGACGAACATGGAAATGTCGCTACACGATATTCTCGCCAGCTACAACGACCGCGCCCCCCTGTCGGAAGCCTCGACCATCCCCGCCCCCTGGTACGTGGACGCCCGCATCGCGGAACTGGAACGCCAAACCGTCTTCAGCAAGACCTGGCAACTGGTTGGCCGCGTTGACCAGGTAGAGAAGCCCGGCCAGTTCGTCACCGCGAGCGTTGCAGGTGAGCCGATTGTGGTCGTGCGTGGCAGCGATGGCGCGCTGCGTGGCTTCTTCAATGTCTGCCGGCATCATGCGGCGGCAGTGGTCACTGAACCCTGCGGACAGGCTTCCATCCTGCATTGTCCCTATCACGGCTGGAACTACGGTCTGGACGGGTCGCTCAAAGGGATGCCGGAGTTCGAGGGAGTCAAGGATTTCGACCGCCAGCAGAATGGGCTGCTGCCGATCAAAGCAGAGACCTGGGAGAAATTTGTATTCATCAGCCTTGATCCCCAGGCCGCTCCGTTGCAGGATTTTCTCGGCGGCCTGGTCAAGCGCGTTGCGCCGCTGGGCGTCACCAACCTGCATTACTTCGACAGCCGCACCTACGACATTCACTGTAACTGGAAAGTTTTCGTGGACAACTACCTCGACGGCGGATACCACGTGCCGCATCTCCACAAGGGCCTGAGCTCGGTGCTCGATTACAAGCAGTACACCATCGAGAACGAAGACCGCTATTGCCTGCAATCCAGTCCCATGGTGGCATCCGACGAAGATGCGGCCACCGGCGCCACCCGCAAAGGCGACCGCGCCTGGTACTTCTGGCAGTACCCCAACCTGATGATCAACTGCTACGAAGGTTACATGGACACCAACCTGGTGCTGCCCCTCGATGTTGATCATTGTCGCGTGATCTTCGACTTCTATTTTGCCGACGTGAGCGCGGCGCGGCGCGAGTACAACCAGCAGAGTGTCGCGGTCGGCGCTCGCGTGCAGGATGAAGACTTAGGCATCTGCGAAGCTGTGCAGCGGGGCCTGAAATCGCGGGCCTACGGCGCCGGCAGGCTCTCGGTGCGGCGCGAGGCGGGAGAGCACTTGTTCCATCGCTTGTTGGCGGCCGATCTTAAGGGTGGCTTAGGCCACATCGCCGCCGCCGCCGACTGATCTGGATTTGGTGAACTCACTCGACCCGAGCACGACTGAATGGTGCTCCTGAACGCCAGCCCCGAAGAGTGTGCATGGGAACTCGCTCCGGGGTTGCCCCGGTAGATTGAGGCGCCGGACAACCAGCCCCGCAGGGGCGACGCAACTTAGTCCAGCGCTTCAGCGCTGGGTAGGCGAGTCATGAAAAGCGAACAAGTCCCGGAGGGACGACCCATGTTGAAAAATATTCTTGTTCTTCTAATTCTTCTGTCCGCAACCCTCGCTTCCGCCCAGGTCACCGCCATCAAAGCCGGACGCCTCATCGATCCCGACGCCGGCGCCGTCCTGACCGACCAGATCATTCTCGTCCGCGACAACAAGATTGAAGCCGTCGGCAAGGCCCTCACCATTCCCGCAGGAACCAAGGTGATCGACCTCTCCCACATGACCGTCCTGCCCGGCCTCATTGATTGCCACACCCACGTGGCCGACGCCGGAGACGCTGAACCCTTTGACGTCCTGAAGCACACCGCCTCGGAAACTGTTCTGGCAGCGATTCCCAACGCACGCAAGATGCTGGAATCCGGTTTCACCACGGTGCGTGACGTGGGAACCTACCGCGCGCTGAACGACGTTGCGCTCCGTGACGCAATCGCCAAAGGCTACGTGATCGGTCCGCGCATGTATGTCGCCGGAGCCTATATCACCATTACCGGCGGCGCCGGGGCCATGACCGGCATGGCGCCCGACATTCAGCTTCCATGGGACCTGCATTACGGTGAAGCCAACAGCCCCTGGGAGGTGCGTCAGAAAGTTCGCCTGCTCGCTCACGACGGCGTGGACTTCATCAAGATCCTCTCCAGTGGCGCCGTCCTCACCCACGGCAGCAACCCCAAGTCGCAGGAGTTCACCCCCGAAGAGTTGCACGCCGCCGTGGACGAAGCCAGCCAGTTCGGGCTCAAAGTCGCGTCTCACGCCCACTCCCCGCAAGGCATCAAGAACGCGATCCTAGCTGGAGTGGCTTCGGTTGAGCACGCCACCATGATTGACGACGAGGGCATCGCGCTCGCCAAGCAGCACGGCACCTATCTCGACATGGATATCTACGACGAAGAGTGCATTCAGCAGGCAGGGAGGGAAGGAAAAGAACCCAAAGACTTTCTGCAGCACGATGCCGAGTTAGGCCAGATCCAGCGCGACAACTTCCGCAAAGCCGTCAAAGCCGGGGTGAAGATGGCGTTCGGCACCGACGCCGGAGTCTGTCCCTACGGCACCAGCGGCAAGCAGTTCGCCTTCATGGTGAAATACGGCATGACGCCCATGCAGGCCATTCAGGCCGCGACCACCAACGCCGCCGATCTGCTCGGCCATTCCGACGTTCTCGGCTCCATCAGGCCGGGAAAGTATGCCGATGTGATCGCCGTCTCCGGCGACCCATTGCAAGACATCAGCGTGCTCGAGAATGTGCAGTTCGTGATGAAGGATGGGAAGGTGTACAAGCAGGAGTGAGGGTGCGGGAAACCATTGTCACAAATGGCCGGTCGGTATAGCTAGTGCAAGCGCCTGTTTGGCCAACAATCAATCTGCCACGGTAACCTCACGGTAAACAAGTACATAACTTCCGAGTAGGTCGTGATCCGACCGGAATCCTTGCCGCGAGGCAGTGGAATCGAAGAAGTCCTGTCGCAGGGTATCCATTACGTGTGCCCGGTTATAGGAGGCGGGTGCTCCCCAAGGTTGCAGTCTTCAGATATCATGGCCTCCCGTGACCTTGACGAGGGAATCCGCCCCGAGTTCGCGCCGCCGCGCGGTGCGCGACATCCTGCTCTACGGCGTGGCCGGCGGCCTGCTCATCGCCGTCCTGAAGCTGACGGAGTACCGCTTCCTGGTCGTCGAGCATTCTGTGGAGATTTACGGCGCCCTGGTCGCCGCCCTGTTTGCCGGACTGGGCATCTGGCTCGGGCAGACACTCACGAGAAAGAAGCCGGCAGTGATCATCAAGGAAGTCCCGGCGCAGGCCCCGGTCCAGCCCATGGGTCCGTTCGTCGCCGACGAGACGCGCGTGAGCCAGCTCGGGATTACACCGCGCGAGATGGAGATTCTTGGGCTCATCGCCACCGGATTGAGCAACCGGGAG
>JBGPJK010000182.1:0-9246 GCA_041485425.1 Terriglobia bacterium
ATTTGCGTCGAAGGCGACTCTTCCAGCAGCTTCTGGTGGCGCCGCTGGATGCTGCACTCTCGCTCGCCCAGGCTCACCACTTTGCCGTACTGGTCGGCGAGAATCTGGAATTCGATGTGCCGAGGCCTTTCGATGAACTTCTCCATGTAAAGATCGCCGTTGCCGAAAGCCGCCGCGGCCTCCGACTGCGCCGCCTTGAACAGGCCCGGCAGGTCTTCCTCGCTGCGCACAATGCGCATGCCGCGCCCGCCACCCCCGGCGGACGCTTTGATGATCACCGGGCACCCGACCTGCCGCGCCCACTCCAGCGCTTCGCCCTCGTTGGCGAGAATTCCCTCTGAACCCGGCAGGATCGGCACGCCCGCCTTCTTCATCGCCGCCCGCGCCTTTTCTTTCTCACCCATCAAGCGGGTGATTTCCGGGGGCGGCCCGATGAACTTGATGTTGCAGGTTTCCGCCACCTCGGCGAAGTTGGCGTTCTCGGCCAGCAGCCCGTATCCGGGATGGATGGCGTCCACGTTGGCGATTTCCGCGGCACTGATGACCGCCGGAATGTTCAGGTAGCTCTGCGCCAACTGCGGCGGGCCTATGCAAATGGCCTCATCGGCAAAACGGACCGGCAGCGAGTTACGGTCGGCTTCGCTGTAGATGGCCACGGTGCGGATCCCCAGTTCCTTGCAGGCACAAATCACCCGCAGCGCGATCTCACCGCGGTTCGCAATTAGAATTTTCTTGAACATGCTGACGTAGCGCCGGCGTCCCTTCGACTTCGCTCAGGGCGGGCTCCGCCGGCCACTCGCTCCACTGAGTTGCGTGGCAGCGCTACAGAAAAAAAGGCGCGCGATGCGCGCCCGCTTCCGTCCCCATCTCTCTATTTCCTCGCCCGAATGGCAAACAACTCCTGCCCGTATTCAATCGGCTGCCCGTTCGCCACCAGGTTCTTCACGATCTCGCCGGCCACATCGGACTCGATCTCGTTCATCAGCTTCATCGCTTCCACGATGCACAGCACCTGCCCCAGTTCGACCATGTCCCCGGGCTTCACAAAAGGAGGTGCGCCTGGAGACGGCGCCTCATAAAACGTTCCCACGATGGGTGAGTGCACCATGTGCAACTCCTCCGCAGGCTCCGGTGCAACTTCTTTGGGCGCCGTGGCAGTCGTAGCCGGACCTGCAACCGCTGGCCCAGCGGCCATTTCCGGGGCGGCAGGCGGCGCATGCACGGCAAAATAGCGCGGGTCCGCCGAGGCCGGCGCCGTGCGCTTGATGTGCACCTTTACGTCGCCGCGTTCCAGTTCGAACTCGGCGATATCTTTTTCGATTAGGAACTCTATGAGTTCCTTCAGTTCTTTCTGGTTCATCGTCTGGGATAGAACTGGGTTTGGGCGTTGTCTCCGATACCGACTCAGGCAAAAGCAGCTTCGCTTCTTGCTACTAGCAGTCTCCTTGAACTGACTGGGCTTGCCAGCAGCTAGCAGCTAATCGTGATCAGTTCCCTGCTGGTGGGGGTCAAAACTTCGCACCCTTTATCTGTAACCACAACCATGTCTTCAATCCGCACTCCCCACTTTCCAGGAACGTAGACCCCAGGCTCGATCGTGATCACCATTCCCGGGTGCAGCACCTCGGTTTGTCCGGCGGCGACGCGAGGCGCCTCATGAATCTCCAAGCCCACCCCGTGTCCCGTCGAGTGCGTGAAGAACTTACTTAAGTGTTTCTTGTGCAATAACTTGCGTGCTGCACGGTCCACTTCGCCAACGCTCACCCCGGGCCGCACTGCTTCCACCGCGGCCTGTTGCGCCTCCCGCACCGATTCGAACACCCCACGGGCCTCCTCCGAAGGACGGCCCACATACACGGTACGGGTCATGTCTGAACAGTAGCCAGCGAGTATAACACCGAAGTCACAGACCACGAATCCTTCGGCCGGAATCGGCGCCTCCGAAGCCCGGCCGTGCGGCAGCGCCGAGCGTTCTCCAGACGCAACGATGGTTTCAAACGACATCTGCTCCGCTCCCCTACGCCTGGCCGCGTATTCCATCTCCGCCGCCACTTCGTCCTCTCTCACGCCCGGACGAATCACCTTCAGCGTACCGTCAAACAAACTGGCGCCCAGCAGGACCGCCGCGCGAAGACGCTCAATTTCTTCCGTGTCCTTGACCATGCGCGCCTCTTCCACCAGCGGCGGAGCCTCCCTCAGCCGGACGTCGGACGGCAGGGCTCCCGCCAACCGGCCACGCCCTGCAACGGTCAGGTGCTCCCCCTCGATGCCAAGTCTCCAAGGCTGTTTTCGGCCCAGACTCCTGCGATTCGTGGTCAGCCACTCGGCCACTGCCACCAGCGGAGCCTTGCGCCTGATCGCCACTCGCGCACCCTGCACTTCCGCCCGCGCCTGCGCCGTGTAGCGCCCGTCGGTGAAGAGCACGCTCTTGCCCTCTGTGATCAAAAGCGCGCCAGCGCTGCCGGTAAATCCGCAGAGATAGCGGATGTTGGGCAGATGCGTGACCAGCAACCCGTCCAAACGGCTGTGGCTCAGAGCTTCTTGCAGCCTCTTCTGACGACCTTTGTGGTCCATCGCGGAAAAGTGTAACAGGCGGCCTTCTCAGGTGTAAGAAAGCCTATAATGAGACCCTTTCCCCATGGCGATCAGCACCGGCACACGATTGGGTCCCTATGAGATCGTCGCGCCCGTCGGCGTGGGCGGCATGGGCGAGGTTGAGCCGGTTTGGCGGCGTGAGCGAGCCGTTTTCCGGCGAGCGGGAGCCGCCAGGCGAAATCCTGAGCGCAGCGAAGGATCTCCATGCTGACCTCCGGCGCAAAACTCGGACCGTATGAGATCCAAGCGCCCATCGGCGCGGGCGGCATGGGCGAGGTCTATCGCGCGCGCGACCCGCGGCTGGGGCGCGATGTGGCTGTCAAGGTCCTGCCCGAGTCGTTGGCGCACGATGTCGAGCGCATGCGCCGCTTCGAGCAAGAGGCCCGTGCCATTGCCACTCTCAACCATCCCAACGTGGTGGCGGTATTTGATGTAGGCACGCACCAGGATGTCCCTTACCTGGTCACTGAACTGCTCGACGGAGAGAGCGTCCGCGACCGGCTGAAACAGGGGCCGATTGCGCCGCGCAAGGCTGTGGAGTGGGCGCTCCAAATCGCCGATGGTCTTGCTGCGGCGCATGACAAAGGCATTGTCCACCGCGATCTCAAGCCAGAAAACCTGTTTCTGACCGCCAGCGGCCGGGTCAAGATCCTCGACTTCGGTCTGGCCAAGCTGGAGCGTTCCGAACCGGCTGCATCCGCGACGGCCACCCTGACTGCGGGTGCGCAGTTGAACACCGCCGCTGGCATGGTGATGGGAACGGCTGCCTACATGTCGCCCGAGCAGGTGCGCGGCCAACCGGTTGACCATCGTTCCGACCTCTTCAGTTTCGGCGCCGTTCTTTACGAGATGCTGACCGGCAACCGCGCCTTCGCTGGTCAGTCGTCGGTTGAGACCATGAACGCGATTCTCAAGGACGAGCCGGCCGAGATCGACACGGCGCAAATGAAGGTCTCGCCCGGCTTGGAACGCATCGTCCGCCACTGCTTGGAAAAGAATCCGGCGGACCGCTTCCAATCTGCGCGCGACCTGGCATTTGCACTCGGGGCGCTGTCAGGCACGGACACATCCGCCGCGCTGCGCGCAGCCCGCCTGCCCCGAAGACGACTGTGGCTGGCGTGGGCGACAGCCGGCGCGGCGCTGGTGGCCGCAGTTGCATTGATATTTCTGCTTGGCCGGCCGGCGCCCCGTGCAGAGCGGCTCGCGTTCGCCATTCCTGTTCCAGGGGAAGTCAGCCACATGGCGCTCTCGCCGGACGGACGAATGCTGGCGTTTGTGTCGCCGGACGAGGCGTCCGGGGAGAATATCTTGAGCGTGGAGCGCATCGGCTCGCCGACAGCCCAGGTCCTGCAAGGCACCGAAGGCGCGACCTACCCCTTCTGGTCCCCGGACGACACGTATGTAGCGTTCTTCGCCGACGGCAAGCTCAAAAAAGTGGCGGCGTCCGGTGGTGTGCCGCAAGTCCTGGCTACCGCGACCAGCGCCCGTGGTGGAAGCTGGGGAGGGCGCGGCATTCTGGTTTACGCGCCCGATGCGGGCGGCGCGCTTTGGAGAGTCGACGCCGACGGCAACCATGCCGCCCCGCTGACCGACAAGATCTACGGCAAAAACGAGGCATCACACCGCTGGCCCGTTTTTCTCTCCGACGGCGACCATTTCCTGTTCTGGTCGGGAGATTTTGCCAACGCCCGCGATGACCGGATCAACGGCATCTACCTTAGCTCGCTGGCGGCAAAAGACAAGAAGCTGGTCCTTTTGGCCCGCTCCAGCTTGGGATATGCCAATGGCTACCTGTTTTACGTGGCGGATCAGCAAGTGCTGAACGCGGTTCCCGTGGATATCTTGCAGGCAAAAGTCCTGGGCGGGCCGCGCGTCGTCGCCGACGGAGTCGGTTTTCAACCATCCACGTACTGGGGCGCATTCACGGTGGCAGAAAACGGAACCGTGGTCTACAACGCAACCAGCGGGGCTTCGTTGTCCGTCCTCACCTGGTATGACCGGACGGGTAAGGAACTCGGGCGAGTGGGCGATGTCGGAGTCCTGGCCAATCCCACACTCTCGCCTGATGGCGACCGGGTGACGGTCGACGTCACCGACGTCAAGGCTAACAACGTTGACATATGGATCGATGACCTCAAACGCAATACCAGCGCACGCTTTACCTTCGACCCCACCGAGGATGTCAGCGGTGTCTGGTCGCGCGACGCCAGCCGGATTGCCTTCCGCTCGCCCGTCGCCGGGGCGACCATGTATTTGAAGAAGGCGCTGGGGTCAGAGCCTGAGAAGCCGATGATCGACGCGAGTCTTCTCGACGGTGGCGACATCATCCCCAACTCATGGTCTCTCGACGATCAGCAAATCCTCTGCACGCTGCAGCCCGCCTCCGGCGGTTCCGATCTGGTGCTGGTCCCCGCATCCGGTGGGAAGATCTCGCTGTTCCTGGCCACCAAGGCCAACGAAACTAACGGACAGATTTCTCCCGACGGCAAATGGGTGGCTTATGCCTCCAATGAATCGGGCGACTGGGAGATCTACGTAACCACCTTTCCCAACGCCGCCGGCAAGTGGCAGGTTTCCCGCGGCGGCGGCACCGAGCCTCGTTGGCGCGGCGACGGCAACGAGATCTTTTACGTTGGAGCCAAGGGCATGTTGACCGCGGTACCCGTGAACAGTGAAGGGACCTTTTCTACCGGCACTCCCACGCCGCTGTTCCGGATTCACGGTCGAGCCCCCATCTCCTCGACAGACTTGTTTACCTATGATGTGGCCAAAGATGGAAAGCGCTTCCTGGTGAACCGCTACGCCAAACCGGAGCAAGTCGCGCCTCTCAACATCGTGCTCAACGCTACTGCCGAATCAAGATAATTCGTTTTGATCTCCCGATGGGCGGCCTTTGGTCCATTCCCTGGCAGCCGGTGGCTGACAACGGTCCAAAAAACAAAACCGCCGGCCCCTGTTCGGGAAGCCGGCGGCTTGCTGTACGGCTACGTCGTGCTAGGTCTGAATGATGCGCGGCGTGATGAAGAAGATCAGCTCCTGGTTCGAGGTGTTGACCGTGCGCCGCTTGAACAGGTTGCCCAGTATCGGGATGTCACCCAGCAATGGCACCTGCAGGATGTTAATCGAGTTCTGCGTCTGGATCACACCACCGATCACCACCGTGCCACCGTCGGTGACCAGCACCTGAGTGGTGGCCTGCTGCGTGATCAGGGTCGGGTTGCCCTGCACCGTGCGCCCGAAGTCTGGCGTCGTGTTCTCCACATCCACGTTCAGGAAGATGGTGCCTTCCGACGTGATCTGCGGAATTACGGTCAGCCGCAGGAAAGCATCCACGTAGCTCACCGTCGGCGGACCGCCCAACTGTGCCTGGGTCACGATGGGCACGCGTACGCCCTGGCGAACCAGTGCCTGGATGTTGTTCTGCGTCACTACCCGCGGACGCGACAGGATTTTCAGCAAGCCCCGCGACTCTGCCAGGGTCAGGATGAAATCAATGCGCGCATTGTTGCTGGCGTTGATAAATGTCAGGCCGCTGGTCGGACTGGTAACCGGCAGGTTCGAGAACAGCGGAATCTGGGTTCCGGGAGTGGTCGAGGATCCGCCAATCGTGATGTAACCAGGATTCAATCCGTTGACCTGCGTGGGCGTGCTGCCGGCGCTGGACGCGCCGCCCACCGCCGTGTGCCCGTTACCCCACCCGAAGCCGAACTGGGTACCGATGTCGCGCGCGAAACTGCGCGTCGCCGCCACTACCCGGGCTTCAATTTCCACTTCCTGGGTCTTGCGGTCGAGCTGCGTCAACAGCCGGTCTAGCCCCGGCATCACCATCGGAATGTCCGAGATGATCAGCGCATTGGTGCGATCGTCCGAGATCACATCCCCGCGCTGGCTGAGGAACTTCTTTACCGTGGCCGCCACGTCCTTGGAATGCGCATAGCTCAGGAAACGAGTGACCGTCACTTTGTCCACGGCCAGAGCTTCCGCTTCCTGCTGGGCCCGGCGCGATTCGGCTTCTTTGCGCAGCGTTTCCAGGGTGGCGATGCGCAACACGTTGCCGTCCAGCTGGCGGGCCAGCCCGTTGTTCTTCAGAACGATGTCCAGTGCCTGGTCCCACGGCACGTCATCGAGCACGATGGTCAGCGAGCCCTTGACGTTGGGATCGAGCACCACGTTCAGTCCGCTGATCTCGTGGACCAGCCGGAAGAAGTCCTTCAGGTCCACATCTTTCAGGTTCACCGAGATCGGCTCGCCCGTGTACTTGGGGCCGCTGGCGGCAGGCTGCTGCTGCATCTGCGCCTTCTGCTCGGCAGCCATGTTCACCGCTGGCTGCGGCGTCGCGGCCGCGGCCTGCGCTTGCATGGACGCGCTGGGCGTGGGCAGCAGGCTGCCCTCCGGCTTCTCCACGAACTTCGCGGCAGCTTCCATGCCCCGCGCCGCGGGAGCGATCACGGCCGCCTTGCTGTCCTCGGCCGCTGTCCCCTCCTTCGACTTGTACGAAGGCTCAACGAATACGTAGTCCGAAGGGGCGGATGCCGCCGGCTTGTTTTCCGCCGCCGGAACGACCAGCGCCGGAGCAGTTACCAACGCCGGTTTGCTCGCCGCCACTTCCTTCTTCACGACGATTGCAGCCGGTGCCAGCGTCGCAGTCTTCGGAGCCGCCGCCAGCGCGGGCTTGGAAACCGCTTTCGCCACCGCCGCTGTCGTATACAGCTTCAGAACCAGCTTGTTGTCGCTGCTGGGCACCAACTCGTAACGGCAGGCCTGCTCCAGGTCCACCACTACGCGCGTCGTCGGAGGCGTCTGGCCATCCATGCCCACACGCACGCCCTTCACGCCGTCGCTCCCCACGTTGATGTGGCTCTGTGAGGTGGCCGCCACCGTGTTGGGCAGGTCGAGCACCACGCGCGCAGGCCGGTCCAGCGTGGTCAGCTGCGGCGTCACCGGCCCGCGGGCCGTGATCTCCACGCTAACCCCGTCCTCGCCACGCACCACGCTCACCTTCTGCAGCGTGGCGTGCCTGGTTGCCTGTGTGCCCGTGCTCTGCGTCTCAGCCGCTGCTATCAGCACCAGAACCAGCAGCGGTAGGAAAACACCCAGCAGTTGCTTTCGCATTTCGCTTCTCCCCACGGGCTTGCGCTCGGCTCGCCCCGTGAACTCTCTCCCAAAATTCTTTCTACCGGCCGGAATCACCCGGCCTCTATCCCGCCGGACCTTACACCGCCGACGTAAGGATCTTCTTCGTCACTTCCCGTGTGAACGGCTTGCCCAGCTTGTCCTGGATCGTCTCCTTGAAGATGATGGAGTCGCCCGTGATCTTCACCACGTAGCCGTTGAACACCGGATCGTTCTCGCGCAGAAAGTAAGCCTTGTTCATGGCATTCACCACCACCGCGATCATTCCCGTTTCCGCTTTCACCACGCCCTTCAGGTTGATCTGATCGATGGCCAGGCATTTCTTGCCCGTGCTGCACCCCGAGCCCGTCATGCTCCGGTTCACGACCGGGCTGACAAACGGATCGCGGCGCCCCGCCAGGTTGATCTCCTTCGGTTCCTTCTTGGCTTCCGCGGGATTCTTCTTGTCGGCAACCGCCACCTGCCGCTCGGGCTGCGCAGACTTTGCCGCCGCCTTGGCTTTCGTCGCCGCCTTGGCTTTCGTCGCCGCCGGCTTGCTCGCCGTCTTGGGTTTGGCCGTCACTTTCACGGATGAAGCTGCGGTCTTCTTGCTCGCGGTCGTCCCCGTGCTCGGCGACGCGCTCTTGGCCGCCGTCGCGCTGCTCGTGCTTGCCTTGCCGGAAGCTGGTTTTGCTGGCGCAGCCGGCGCCGTCTTGCCGCCCGCGGGCGCAGCTGGTTTCGCGCTTTGCCCCTGCGACGCCGCCAGGGCCGCGTTCGAGTCGATCGCCTTCTTTTGCGCGACCGCCTTCATGGTGTTTCTGGTGTTTTCGATGAGGTCCGGGTTCTGCGCCCAGGCTGTTCCGGTCGCCATCCCCAATATCAGAATTCCCGTCGTCAGCTTCATAGGTTTCCCTTATTACCTCTTGGCCGGCTTGGGCTGGCCAGGCCGCGTCGGCGCACTGGCCGGCACTTCCATGTCATGACTGAAGAATGTGGTCGCGGTGCACGTGGCCACAACGCTCTCGTTGGCCGCGTACTGGTAGGTGTGCTTCGCCTTCGCGTCGGACGGCTTTTTCGTCGTCGCTACCATCAGCCCCGATACATTGACGATCCGTTCCAGTTTTCCTACCCGGTCGAAGAAGTTCAGCATCGAGTAGTAAGGACCGTCCAGTTCCATTTCGAACGGCAGCTCACTATAGAAATCGCGCACGCTCACCGGCTTCGAGGTGTAGCGCCGCAGTTCGATGCCCGCCTTCATCGCCTCCGCGTCCATCATCTTCATGAAGCCATCGACTTCTTTCTCGTCGGGCACGATCTTGCGCTCGATCTCCAATTGCTGCTTCAGGCTGGCCAGTTGGCGCTCAATGTCCACCAGCTTCGGCCGGTAGGATTCCAGTTCCGCGTTCTCGCGCAGCTTGCTTTCCAGATTCTGTTGCGCCGCCGCGTTGGCTTCGCGCTCGGACTTGAACAGGGTGAAATAGAGAGCGACGGTCAGCAGCACTGCTCCCAAAACCACGGCTGCCCATTGCTTGAGACCCG
>JBGPJK010000183.1:0-9241 GCA_041485425.1 Terriglobia bacterium
AGGCTGCCGCTGCGATCGTGAGCAGCAGCGCAACCGAGAGCCATACGCAGCTCGGTGAATATCCTGTACCCAACCCACGGTGATTCAATCTCACAAGCTCCTCCGATTTTCCCGATTTCATGGAGAGGAAGAAGAAACGGCACACAAACAGCAATCCGACTCGCGCGCGAGCGGCATGCGTGGTTGTTCACCAGAAATGGGCGAAAAAATAAATAACTACTTAAACATCTGTCGGATACCCTGTCAAGCCACACACCTCTGCGGTAGTGGGTCAGTTTGAAATACTTCGCGCCAGATCCCTCGCCCCGCTGGTGAAAGCGCGGGGCTTCGGGATGACGCCCTTTAAAACAAGAGCCAAACTGACCCACTACCACCTCTGCTCGGCCCCTGGTTTCCTCAGATGCAGGCAGCGGACAGCAGAGATGCCGGTTTATGCCACGAAAGTGCCATAACAATTGAACCGAGTGCAGGGCAAGATGTTGTGGGCGCGCAGATTTTCTGCAAATGATTTCATTCGGCTGCTTTTTGCAAGTGCCAGCGCATGCATCAAGTGCTTCATTTCATGTCAGCAGGAGACGTGGGGAGACTTTCCGGTTTGTGGCAGCAAGATTGCTCTTCCCTCCCTCACGGCCCTCGTGTGTTTCGGATTCTCCTCTCCGAGACCTCCCCACAGTTTCGGGTTGTTGAGCGTTTGTCCGGCCTGCCGGAGCGTTAACCGAGTCAGTTCCCGGTGAGTGTTTGCTGTTGCAAAACAGGCGGCAAGTAAGTAACTCTTGGGTAAATAGTGCAAAGTTTTTCTGTTGAAAAATGCTACCAGGAAGAGAGAGCGCCATGCAGCAGCCACCGCAGGAACGACGCACCGTGCGACGTTTCGATATGCGCTTGCCGGCAGCCGTCCGGTTGACCGGTGGCGAAGCGGATGAGTTACTGACCGAGACGCAGAATGTAAGTGCTCGCGGAGTTTTCTTCTACCTGGACCGGCCCGTGGTCGAGGGGTCCCGCCTGGAAGTGACGCTGACGTTTCCGCCCCACGTTACCTTGACCGATTCGCTGCGCGTCCGCTTCACTGCACGCGTGGTGCGGGTGGAGGCACCTCTGCCGGCTTCGCGCATTGGCGTGGCCGCACTGATTGAGGAATACGAGTTCCTGCGATCCAGCGGACCGGACTATTTGAACGAGATGCAGTAGGAGACCATCCTGGTTCTCGCCGCAGATCAGAGGCTTCCCAGCGCCAAGGCGAGTCAAACTCTATTTCTTCTTCAACTCCTGAATTTCATTCCGCAGGCGGGTGTAGCGGCGGGCGAGAATGCCTAGATACGTGATGTGGATGATCCAGGTGGCGGCATAAGCAGCGTAGAGGTAGTAGTTCATCGCGCACTCCGGGTTTCCAGCAACGCTTCGAGGGCCTGGGTCTCTTCGACCTCGCGCTGCAGGCGCTCGACGCGGTAGCGCGACCAGCAAACCAGGGTGGCAAAGCAGAGGAACGCCGCCCAGTTGATGAGCAACACGTGCCACATGCGGGGATCGATGGAGCCTCCGCCACCGATCACCGGTTGCGGATGCTGGGTGCGGAAATACCAGATGGAAAAATAGACCAGGGGCACGTCCAGCGCTCCCAGCACGGACAGGACGGCGGCCAGCAATGGAGTTTGTCCGCTGCTGGAAAAGCGGCGCAGCATCAGGTAGCTGACGTAAATCAGCCAGAGCACGAGGGTCAGGGTCAGGCGCAGATCCCAGGTCCACCAAATGCCCCAGACCGGACGCGCCCAGATGGGGCCGGTGACCAGGACCACGGTGCAGAACACGACGCCCACTTCCGCCGACACCAGGGCGAGGATATCGGCTTTCGTGTTGCGCCGGATCAGGTACACGACGGAGGCGACGAAGTTGATGAGAAACAGCAGGAACGCCGTCCAGGCGGAGGGCACGTGATAGTAAAAGATGCGCTGCACGTCGCCCATGGTCTGCTCGGTGGGAGCGCCGATCAGCGCCTGGTAGAGCGCGTAACTCAGCAGCAGAGCGGTCACCACGCCGAGGATGGGGAAGGCCCGTTTCATTCCGCGTCTTTCATTCTGCGTCCAGCACGGTTTCAAATAATAAGAGACATCCCGTAGTAAACACCACATCGTAGGCGGCAAGCAAGACGATCCAGAACCTGGCCGAGTACTCACCCGTGAGGATGGCGCTGGTCGCCTCGACCATGGCCAGGACTGCCGGGATCGAGATGGGGAAAAGCAGCAGGGGCAGCATGATTTCGCGGCTGCGGGTGCGGAGGGACATGGCCGCGAAGAAGGTTCCGTTCACCACCAGCGCCCACGTGCCCAGCGCCGCTACCACCGGCAACTGCCAAGCCGGCCCCAGGGCGCGCAGATTGTAGAAGACGATGAATAGCGGCGTCATCACCGCTTCCAGCACGCTCACGAAGATAAAGTTTCCGAACGCCTTCGCCAAAAAGAGCGCATTTGCAGGAGCGGGAGAAACCCGGTAGGCATCGAGAACCTGGTTGCGCAGTTCGCGGGCCCAGGTCTGGTTGAGAGCGACCACGGCGGCGAACAGGAACGCCACCCATATCAGGCCGCCGGCGATCTGCCGCGATTCTTCCGCCGTCGGATTAAACGAAAAGCTGAAGATGACCACCACCAGCAACGCGAAGAACAGCATGGCGTTGATAGCGTCTTTGGAACGCCACTCCAGGCGGAGGTCTTTGACGAGCGTGACCCGGGTGAGGTTCGCGGTCGTACTCATCGCGCCTCCATCGTTTTCTGTGGAGGCCGGGCGTCCCCGCCCGGCTGCTTGGAGGAGACGTCGGTACTCCGCTCCTTCGGCAGCTCGCACGTCCGGCTGACAATCTGTCCGCCTTCCATCCACACGAATTCATCCGCCGCGTTTTCGAGCAAAATGGCCTGGTGCGTGACCACGAAGATGGTCTTGCCCGCGTCGCGCATCTTGACCAGCAAGTTCACCATCTCGCGGGCGGAGCGGATATCCACGTTGGAAAAAGGCTCGTCGAGCAGCAGGATCCTGGGATCGTGCAGCAGGGCGCGGGCGAGGGACATTCTCTGGCGCATGCCCTGGGAGTATTGTCCGACGGGACGCGTGAGGGCCGGGTCGAGGGCCACCGCTCGGATGACATTGGCGCAACGCGCATCATCTTCGATTCCGTAGAGCCGGGCGAAGTAGCCGAGGTTTTCCATCCCCGACATTTCGTCATAAAGCAGCGAAGGATGCGCCATGTAGCCGACCTGGCGGCAGACGGAGCGGACGTCGGTCGTTCCCAGGATGGAGACCGTTCCGCGGGTGGGGCGGGTCAGGCCGGCAAGCGAGCGCAGCAGGGTAGTTTTGCCGGCTCCGTTATCACCCAGAATCGCGTAGAGGCGGCTGGGGGCGAAGCTGGCACTGACGCCGCGCAAGGCGGCAAAACGCCCGAATTGCTTGATGAGAGCAGTGAGCACGACGATGGGAGCGATGCTCGACGCAGTCTCGGTGTGGCTCACAGGAGGCACTGCAAGGGAAGATAGCCTAAGCCTAGCGCGAAGTCGAGAGGAGTGCACCGTAGCGCCGGCGTCCCGCCGGCCAAACCTGCTTTGGGCGGAGTCAAAGGGTGGGGGCGTGACGCCCCCACGACAGCCGGCGAGGACGCCGGCGCTACAGAATTTCAGTTCGACATGCCCGCGGAACCGCTGGGCTGAGCTTGCGTCATGCTCTTGGGCTGCCCGGTGGTGGCGCCGGGCGCTCCCGGCTGCTGGGGCGCGTACTTCGACGCGCACTTCGCCTGCAACTGCTTGGCGTGGAAAACGCCATCGCGACCGAAGCTGCCTTCGGCCAGGGCCTGGGAATTGTCCTTAAACGTGTCGGGGGGCGCCTCGGTACCGCTGTACACCACCGACAAGGTCTGGTCTTGCTCTACCAACA
This sequence comes from Terriglobia bacterium, assembly GCA_041485425.1. Taxonomy (GTDB): domain Bacteria; phylum Acidobacteriota; class Terriglobia; order Terriglobales; family Acidobacteriaceae; genus JAIQET01. The sequence continues at coordinate 3,913 of JBGPJK010000183.1, forward strand.
GGAACTCCACTTTGGTGCCGGTGCGTCTGATAGAGCCCGGCTGTACGTTTCCAGCCACCCGCAAACGCTTGGTGTAGGCGCTGTCGCCCATGCCGCGCAGCTCTTTGATGGTCACGTAGTAACTCTTGCTTTCCTGCACCCCGGTAAACGCCAGGTATCCCAAAGAGAGCAAAATGAGGACCGTGGCCCCGCCGAATTTCAGATATTTGCTGGTTTCGTTTGACATGTCACCACCCTGAACCGGTATAGCTGACTCTATCTGCTGGCCGGACCCGGGTCAAGGTGTACGAAAGGACAGGAGTGGGCAAGTTTCGATTTCCACAGGCGAGCTGTGCGATGATCACCCGTAGTCGTACTCCATCGAGAGGCCCGCTGAGGCGTGGATGCAGCGGAAATCTGGCCGGCTACTTTTCCGGAGAGCCGGAACTGAGGACTTTGCGTCTGAAGACTGATCTCATCTCTCGACGCTCATCTCCGGTCAGGTCTCTGCCGAGTAACGTTCGACACGTCCCGAGAAGCCGTCTATCGTATTCCACCGGCACACCGGTTGAAGCAGCAAGCGCGGCTTTCAGACGCGGAATGTCCTCGGAGTGGGGGGGAGCCAGCGTCCGCTGAATGGCCTCCTCCATTATCTGGCCAATCGTTTTCTCCGCTCCCTCCTTTGAGGCGCCCGCCTTCGGCAAAGCAGTAGTTGCGGTACCAGTATCGAGTGTGACTTTCGGTGGTGCGGGGGTTAAGACTCGGAGAAATTTGGATACATCTGCTCTGGCAATTTCATGCACTGTATCAGCTTCTTGCCGCAGAGACGGTGATTGCGAGACGCGGCTAGGCTCAAGACCGACCAGGTGAACACGGACTCCAAAAGTCTGCGCGATTTGCACCGCTATGCGCACATCGGTATCAGCCGTCACCACCGTGGCATCGCAGATGGACTGATTCCGGGCCAAGTCTATAAGGTCTGTTACGAGGAGGGAGTCTACCTCCTTTTGCTCACCGACGCTGTTGATCGAACCAAGCCTCAGTTTGACATCTTGCATGTTCGCAAGCGCCAAGTGATCGATGGTCGGACCATTCCAGGCACCGTCGTACCAATAGATGCGAAGCAGCTGAACGCCAACGCTCTGGCCCAGCGCCAGAGACTTCAGCTGCATGATGATCTCAGCTTCGTCTAGCTTCAGTTGTGTCCGTGGGGTATTACGTCCGAGAAGGGATACCGAACCCTGGGCAAAAACATATCCAGCGTCTACAAAAATTGCGTGGCGTTTTATAGGGCCGTCCTAAGTGAAGGGGGCCCCCGCAGGAGCCCCTAAATAGTCCGGCGCGCACGATATAGAAGCATAGGTGCCCACCGGAATCACTAGTATAGCGCACATCCAGTCCAGATGTACACCAAATCAACATTATCCTCACATTCATGCCCGCAAACCATAGAAACTAAAGGCGTAATTGGGGATTCATGCTGGGCGTTTACCTTTGCCAATGGTCATTGCACCCCATCATGCCACAGACGGGATGCTAAAGCGAACCTTTGGATATTCAAACTGGTCCACTACCGAAAGGACAGTAGTGGTACTGTTTGGCCGCAATCCCTGATGGCGTCATCCCGAAGCCCGGCGCACTTCAGCCGGGCGAGGGATCTTGCGCGCACTGGCAAAGCTGTCAGTGAGCCCTTACAATTCAGCGATTTCAAACTCCAACTCGCTACCCCCAGCGTGATTCCTGACAAGGTCCACGGCGTACGAAGCCCAAGTGTTCAGATCGGAGGCGCCGGAAAACGAGATGATCATCATGGCGAACTTCGTGGTGGCTGCGGTGATCATGGCGCGTTCGGAATCACTGGTGGGGCTGCCGAAGGGGCCGCTGCCGTCGGCAAAGACCGGCAAATCGGCGATGTTGATCACATCCTTTCCGATGGCTTTGTAGGATTCGCCCGTCTTGCCAATGCGAAAGACAATCTCGCCCGCAACTTTGGCCAGATCGTAGGAGCCGACCGGCAGGAAGCTCCCGAGCGAGACCAGATTGTTGATGTCGACGAGATTGTTGATGAAGTAGAGGCCTTTGCCGGAGGCCAGGCGGCGGAGAAGTGCTTCGGCCGACCCGCGGTAGCGGGACGGGTCCTTCCCCAAAGTCTTATAGGCTTGCCGCGTGGCTAAGATTTCGGCGTTCGATGCAATGTCTGCGACCGCCGAGCTGCCCGAGAGCTGCGCGGCGCGGGTGTTCATGAGTGCGAGGAGCGCGCCGGACGACTGGCTCACACCAACGGCGCCTTGCACACATGCGACCTTAAGCCCGGAGCAATGCCACTTCAGTTCAGCATCGATGGTGAGGCGCATGCCTCACCAGACCCGGCAGGCATTGGCCGCCACCATGGGTTGCCCCGTCTTGCAGCTCCAGGCCTGCTGGAATTCCGGCATGTTCTGCACCACGCCGTCCACCCGGAAACGTCCGGGAGAATGGGGATCGACGGTCACCAGCATGCGGGAAAGTTCAGGGGTTTGTTTCTGGCACCAGACCCGTCCGAATCCGAGGAAGAAGCGTTGCTCGGGAGTGTAGCCGTCGATGGTCTCGGCCGCCTTGCTGGTCTTGTCCTGGGCGATCAACTGGTGGAGCGCCATCAGAGCGATGCGGGCGCCGCCGTTGTCGGCGGTGTTCTCGCCGAGAGTGAGGCGGCCGTTGAGGTGCAGATCGTCAACCGCGACAAAGCCGCTGTATTCGTCGGCGACGCAACTCACGCGCTTCTCGAATTCCTTGCCGTCCTGGTCGGTCCACCAGTCGCGCAAGTTGCCCTGCGGATCGAACTTGCGGCCCTGGTCGTCGAAGCCGTGGGTCAGTTCGTGGCCGATGACCACGCCGATCCCGCCCATGTTCACCGCGTCGTCCATCTGCTTATCGAAGAAGGGCGGTTGCAGGATGCCGGCGGGAAAGACAATTTCGTTGTAGGAGCCGCTGTAGTAGGCGTTCACGGTGGGTGGCGTCATGCCCCATTCCTTGCGGTCGAGGGGCTTGCCGATCTTTGCGATCTGGCGGCGCGATTCAAACTCGTTGGCGCGGGTAAGGTTTGCCATCAGGTCGCCGCGTTCCACGGTGAGCGAACTGTAGTCGCGCCAAACGTCGGGATACCCGATCTTGTTGCGGATGGCGTCCAGCTTGATCTTGGCCTGCTTCTTGGTGTCGTCCGACATCCAGGGCAGACCGCGGATGTCCTGATCCAGCGATTTTTCCAGCGCGTCCACCATTTTCAGCATGCGCTGTTTGCCGTCGGGGCCGAAGGTCACTTCCACGTAGCTTTGTCCCAGGGCTTCGCCCAGGGAGCGGTCGGTGAGATCGACGCAGCGCTTCCAGCGGTCCTGAATCTGCGCTTGGCCGGTAAGGGCCTGCTGCATTTTGAAGTTGGCGTCGACGAAGGGCTGGGAAAGCCAGGGCGCGGCTGCCCGGAGCAAGTGCCAGCTCACGTAGGTTTTCAGCGAGTCCAGCGATTCGGTGTCAAGAACGGTATTCGCCTGCTTGAAGAAGTCGGGGTTGGCGACGTTCAGCTCGGTAAAGCTGGGCGCTCCCATGTCATTGAAGTAGCGATTCAGGAAGAAGTTGAAAGCCAGCGCGACGGCTTCGTCGCGGGTCATTTTGTGGTCGCGGTTCTTGGGATCGCGGCGCAGGGTGCGATCCATGGAAGCCTTGGCCAGCGCGGTTTCGACGCGCATAACAGTTTGCGCCGCGTCCGCGGACTGCTGCGGAGATTGGCCGGCGAGGGTGAAGACCTGGGTGACGTAGTCCACCAGGTGCTTGCGCATCTCGACCATCTTGGGATCGTCTTTGATGTAGTAGTTGCGGTCCGGGAGCGAGAGGCCCCCCTGGTCGATGTAGGCGATTACCTGGTCGGCGTTGTGCAGATCGGGAGCGGAGTAGAAGTTGAACAACGGATTGGGACCGACCAGGTGGACGTGGGCGATCACGTCGATCAGCGCGGCTTTGTCCTTGACCGCGGCCACGCGATCCAGTTCAGGCTTGAGCGGGTCGAGGGCCTTGGCGTTGGCGCCCTTCTCGTCCATGCACGCGCCGTAGAAGTCGCCGATCTTCTGGTCAATCGCGCTGCGCCTGGGATCGTTGGCGGAGGCTTTGTCCAGGAGGTCGCGCATGATGACCTGGTTGCGCTCGTGCACTTCCAGGAAACTGACCCACTGTGGCTGGTCGGCGGGAATGACCGCCTTCTTCAGCCAGTTGCCGCAGGCGTACTGGTAGAAGTCCACGCAGGGATCGACGGTTTTGTCGATGTTGTCGATGCTATAGCCCGGAGGCAGGTTCGCGTTGGGGTTGGATTGGGCGAGACTCGCGAGCGAAAGCATCAGGCAAACGGCGAGAAGGAGATAAGAGCGCATAGTCGGGACCTCGTTTTGGCGGACTGGTGATTTTAGGCCGATACGGTTAGACGGGCAAGGACTGGGAATGGTAGGTCGCGGTGCAGTCTGGCATGGTCAGACTCGGTACGGGCGTCATCCTGAGCCCGCCGCGGGCGAAAGCCTGCACTGAGCGAAGTCGAAGGGGGTCTGGCGTGCAGTATTTCGCTGCTTGCGTCGTCACAGTTTTGCCTCTACACGCAGGATCCCTCGCCCCGCTGGAGAAAGCGCGGGGCTTCGGGATGACGTCATCATGTATCGCGGCCAAACTGCACTACTACGAGGGCAGCTCACATCATCGCCCGCTTTTCCGGGGCGTATAATGACCGTTTGTAGATCTCCCACTGAGGGTGGTTGTTCATGTCTTCAACGAATGGCAATGGTATCGACGTTCATAGTGTTCCCCAGCCCCGCGCCGAGTGGATTACCCGCCGCAAGGCCGAGAACCGCGATGGCAATTTTTCGCAGATGCGCTATGCGCGGAAGGGCGTGATTACGGAGGAGATGGAGTACATCGCGCGCCGGGAGAAGCTGGCGCCGGAACTGATTCGCGATGAAGTGGCGCGGGGCCGGTTGATCATTCCGGCGAATATCCATCACCCTGAGCTTGAGCCGATGGCGATCGGCGTGGCTTCGCTGTGCAAGATCAATGCCAACATCGGCAACTCGGCAGTGACGTCCAACATTGACGAGGAACTCAAGAAGCTGCACACCGCCGTGCACTTCGGCGCGGACACGGTGATGGATCTCTCCACCGGCGGCGACATTCATGAGATTCGTGAAGCCATTCTGCGCCATTCGCCCGTGCCCATCGGCACCGTGCCGATTTACGAGGCGATTTCGCGGGTGAAGCGGGTCGAGGACTTGAATGCCGACGTGATGCTGGAAGTGATCGAGGAGCAGGCCGAGCAGGGCGTGGACTACATGACCATCCACGC
>JBGPJK010000184.1:0-9227 GCA_041485425.1 Terriglobia bacterium
CATCCATCAACAATCCCGGCGGCGAACTGAAGGCCGAGATGACCGCGAACGCCGAAATCATCCTGGAAGAGCACAAGAACGTGCTGCAGATTCCGGAGGGCGCCATCCTGTACGACAAGGACAAGAAAGCCTCGGTGGAAGTGCCCGATCCCAGCGCCAAAGACGGAAAGAAGAAGCTGGCGGTCAACATCGGCATCTCCAACGGCGCCAAGACCGAACTGCTCGGCGGCCTGAAGGAAGGCGACCAGGTCGTGCTGCAGTAAACCGCAGGCAGGAGTCGGGAGTCAGGAGTCAGTATACGAGCAGGGGCTTGTCAGCTCACGCAGCGCTGACTCCTGACCACTGACTGCTGACTCCTTTCAGTTGCTGCCTGTGATTGTTGATTCCCTTTCGTCGACGAGCGCGTCTTTACGGGGACGGATCAACCGTCGCGGACTTTGGCCCACGAAGTCAAGAGGAGAACCCATGAAGCGATCCCTTTACCTGTCTCTGATCCTGCTGCTCGCGGTCTGTGCCTTACCTGCTGCCGCCGACTCCTTCCAAGGCTCATTTCAACGCACCTTCCAGGTCACCGGTCCGGTGCAACTCGAGGCCCTCACTCGCTCCGGCGACATCACGGTGCATAGTGGCCCAGCCGGAACTGTCTCCATCAGCGCAAAGATTCACGTCAGTGACCACTGGCGCTCCGGCGATCGCCAGGCGGATGTCAGCGAAATCGAGAAGAATCCGCCCCTCCGCCAGGCCGGCAACTCCATCCACATTGATTACCCCAATGTGCGCAACATCTCCATCGATTACGACGTCACCGTCCCGCCCGACACCAACGTGCACAGCCAAACCGGCTCCGGCGATCAGCGAATGGAAGGCCTGCACGGTAATCTGGACCTGGAAAGCGGCTCCGGTGACATGCGACTGCAAGACATCACTGGCGAGGTCCGCTCGCATACCGGTTCCGGCAATGTGGAAGCCCGCGACATCAGCGGTCCCTTTATCGCCGAAGCTGGCAGCGGCGACATCCGGCTCGATTCCAGGGGCGCCGGCGATGTGAGTGTCCACACTGGCTCGGGGAACATCGAGTTGCATGGCGTTAAAGGCACGCTTCGAGTCGAGGCCGGAAGCGGCGACGTCAACGTGGAGGGCACACAAACCGGAGCTTGGGACCTGAGAACCGGCTCCGGCAACGTCGACCTGCGCTTGCCCGCGGATGCAGCCTTTGATCTGGAAGCCTCCACCAGTTCCGGAAGAGTGGAGGTCGGCCGCCCTGTTACCATGACCATTCAAGGTGACTTGCGGCACGCGCAACGTTCCATCAACGGCAAAGTCGCCGGCGGCGGACCTCTTCTGACCGTCCATACTGGATCTGGCGATGTCCACATCGACTGAGGCACACCTTCGAAGAGGAGGAACCATGAGATCTCCACGCATCGGTTGGCTGGTTTCAGCCGTCGTCACGGTGACGTTGATTTGCCTCCAGCCTCTCCCCGCAAACGCTGCCGAGGGCAGCTTTCAGCGCACCCTGCAAGTGACGGGCCCAGTCAACCTCGAAGTCACTACCGGCTCCGGCAGCATTCAGGTCCGCACCGGCAGCCCCAGCCAGGTGCAGATCACGGGGCACATCAAGAGCACGAACTTCTTCAGCGGCAATGCCGAGGAGCGTGTCAAGCGCATCGAGGCCAATCCTCCCATCCAGCAGAATGGGAATGACATTCGCATCGGGCACATCGACGACCCCGAGCTGCGCCACGATATTTCCATCAGCTACGAACTGATCGTTCCGCCTGAGACTCAGCTGCACTCTCACACCGGCTCGGGCAATCAGAGGATCGAAGGTATCCAGAAAACGCTTGAGGCCGATACCGGCTCCGGGGGTCTCAACATTTCCAGCATCGGCAGCACTGTGCGCGTTGGCACCGGCTCCGGAAATATCAATATCGACCATGTAAAGGGCAACGTGCGCGCCAAAGCCGGAAGCGGCTCCATTGCCGCCACCGATATCGGGGGTGGATTCGAAGCTCAGACCGGCAGCGGACGTGTCACTCTCGAACAGACCGCCCCGGGCGCGGTGCGCGTGGACACCGGTTCCGGCGGTATAGAACTCCACGGCATCAAAGGTTCTCTGGATGCCAAGACCGGCAGCGGCACGATCCGCGCTGAGGGCGACCCCACCGGCGCCTGGACGGTTCACACTGGATCAGGCGGCGTGCAATTGCGCTTCCCGCCGGACGCGGCTTTCGACCTCGACGCCCACACCAGTTCCGGTTCGGTGACGGTGGATCACCCCATCACGGTACAGGGATCGCTTGGCCGCAAACAGGTCCGCGGCAAAGTCCGCGGCGGCGGCGTCCCAGTGGAAGTGGAGACGGGATCGGGCAATATTGAGATTCAGTAGCGCCGGCGTCCCGCCGGCTGTCGCGGGGGCATCTTGCCCCCGCTGTCCGCAGTGCAGAGACCCCGTGGTTATTACCTCCGTGCCTTGACGCCACCCCAACCTGCGGTTTAGTTTCGGGGCTTCCGGGGAAAATTCTGCCTGCTAAAGCGAGGAAACATCTTGGAGCAGCGTCCCATCATTACCCTGACCACCGATTTCGGACTCAGCGACCATTTCATTGGCACCATCAAAGGCGTCATTCTGGGCATTGTTCCCGAGGCCGAGATCATCGACATCTGCCACTCGGTGCAGGCCTTCGACGTCCTCGACGGTGCCCTGACGATTGCCCAGGCCTACTCCTATTTCCCGGCCGCCACGGTTCACCTCGTTGTGGTTGACCCCGGCGTCGGCACGGCGCGCCGCCCCATCATCGCCAGTAGCGAACGCCATTATTTCGTCGCTCCGGACAACGGCGTGTTGTCGCTCATCTACGCTCGCGAGGAGCGCATGCACGTTCGCCATGTCACCTCCGAACATTACTTCATGCAACCGGTGAGCAATACCTTCCATGCGCGGGACATCTTCGCTCCGGTGGCTGCGTATCTCGCCAAGGGCATTGATAGCGAGAAATTCGGCGATCGGATCGACGATTTCGTGCGCTTCAACGCCCCCAAGCCCAAGCCGGTGGATGCACAAACCCTGCGCGGCGTCGTGTTGAAAGTGGACCGCTTCGGCAACCTGGTCACCAACATCACTCCGCAAGACGCTCCCATGCTGTTCCAGCCAGAGCCGCCGCCCTTCAAGATCGTCATCGGCCAACGCGAGATCAGCGAAATCAAGACCACCTACGCTCTGGGCGCGCCCGGCGAAGTTTTTGGAATCCTCGGAAGCATGGGCTACCTTGAGATAGCCGCCAACCGTGGCGCCGCCTCCCAGATCCTGGGAGTGGGCAAGGGCACAGACGTGAATATCGTCATGGAAGGTGCAGCCGCCGCGACCAATGGAGTGTAGAGACTCAGCTTGCTGCGTCTCGCGTCATTCCACAATTCAGTGTTCTAGGTACTCTTCGCCGTGGGATGGACGTGCCGTTCCATCTCCGCCGTCCATTTCAGGAACCGCCACAGGCTGATGCGCTCGCGCCACATGAATTCCCAAAATTCCAGGAAGCCGATCTGCTGCATCTTGACACCGCAGTACGTCTCAACCCGCCACAAAAGATAAGGGCTGCGCCACGGGGTGAGGCGGTGTCCGCGGGTGGCGTTCCACAAGAATCGCAGCATGTAGCGCATGTGTGTGTAGTATAGCTGTCCTCCCGGAGGACATGTTTACCAGATGCTAGAATCGAATCGGTGTCTGTAGAGACGCAGCTTGCTGCGTCTCTCTTGGCACCGCGGAGACGCTGCAAGCAGCGTCTCTACAGCTTCGACAGCCCGATGCCCGACGACAGCGCCCACCAGAAAGCCGAAGACCACTACTACGCCGCGCTCGATCTGGTCACCGAGGGCGAGCACGAACGCGCCCTCGCGGAATACCAGAAGTCCCTCGACGCCGATCCCAGCTTCACCGAAGCCATGCACGGCATGGCCCGCGCCCTGCAGGATCTCAACCGCCTGGACGAAGCTATCGCCATGGCCAACCGCATCGCCGAACTCGATCCCGACGACGTGCTGGCCCACACCAGCCTGTCCGTGCTGTATCAGAAAAAGGGCATGATCCCGGAAGCGGAGGCCGAAGGCAATAAGGCTAGGGTTTTGGGGTGGAAGCGCCAGTTGAAGGGAAAGTAAGGAATAGTGAGACCTGGCCGCTGGCTACTCACTGCTCACTACGTGCTACAGCTCGTACTTTTTCATCAAATGCCGGAACGACCGGTAGGAAATCTTCAGCAGGTCCGCCGCCCGGGTCTGAACGCCGTTCGACTGGCCCAACGCGCTCAGCAGCAGCGAGCGCTCGATGTCCGCGACATACTTCTCCATATCGAGGCCCTCGGGCAACACTGATCCGGGCGAGACGGTGGCCACGCCGCTTGCTCCCACTCCCGCTGCCGCCGCCCGCGCCTTAGACCGTTCCGCGGGCAGCTCCACCCGGAGTTCGTCGCCTGTCTCCAGAGCCACCGCGCGCTCGATCGTGTTTTCCAGTTGCCGCACATTGCCGGGCCAGTCATATCCGCACAGCGCATCCAAAGACTGCTCATTCACCCGCAGAATGCTCTTCCCTGCCGCCGGTGCGTATTTCTTCAGGAAATGGTTCACCAGCAGGGGAATGTCCTCGCGCCGGTCCCGCAACGGAGGCACGCAAACCGGAATCACACTCAGCCGGTAATAGAGGTCCTCACGAAACGTTGCTTCCGCAACTTGCTTGTCGAGATCGCGGTTGGTCGCGGCAATCACCCGTACGTCGATCGAAATCTCGGTGGTCCCGCCCACCGGGCGCACTGAGCGCTCCTGCAGCACACGCAACAGCTTGACCTGCATGGTCAGCGTCATCTCGCTGATCTCGTCGAGGAAGATCGTCCCCTGGTCGGCCACCTCAAACAAGCCGCGCTTGTTCTGATTGGCGCCGGTGAATGCACCCTTGACATAGCCAAACAGCTCGCTCTCCAGCAGCGTCTCCGGAAACGCTCCGCAGTTGATGGAAACGAACGGTTCGGCGACCCGCGGCGAGCACACATGCACCGCCCGCGCCACCAGTTCCTTCCCCGTACCGCTCTCGCCATAAATCAGGATTGTGCTTTGGGTGGAGGCCACAGTCCGCACGGTTTGCTTCAGCTTCTCCATGGCGGGACTGGCGCCCACAATGTTGTCCAGGGAATTGCGCGTGGCAGCGTCGCGTTTGAAGGCAAAGTTCTGGCGGCTGAGCGCCATTTTTTCCAGCGCCCGGTTGATGGCCAGCTTGATCTCGTCCACTAACCCGGGCGATTTGCGGATGTAATCGGTCGCTCCGCCCGCCTTCACCGCCTGCACCGCGGCCTCGTAGTCGTCCACCGCTGTAATCAGGATCACGGCTGAATCCGGCGAAACCCGGTGCGCATAACGCAGCACCTCGATGCCATTCGTGTTCGGCATCCGGATGTCGGTCACCACTACGTCGTACAACGCGCCATCCAGTTTCTTCTTCGCCGCCTCACCCGAGTTCACGGTCTCAACCTTGTGTCCCTCGCGGCGCAGGGCGATGTCCAGCATTTCACAGATCGAGCGCTCGTCGTCGCACACCAGGATGTTACCCATGCGCTCCCCCTCCGGCGATCGTAACCGAAGCGCTCTCCACCTCTTGAGACTGCCGCGCTGCTCGATTCGCGCCAGTGTGCTCCCCCGCCTCCATGCGCCGTAGCTTCAACACAAACACGCTGCCCTGTCCCAGCTTCGACCGGGCCCAGACCTTGCCTTCGTGCGCCTGCACAATCTGGTACACAATCGCCAAACCCAGGCCGGTGCCGCCTTCAAATTGCGACTGGAACGGCTCGAAGATTTTCTCCGTCATTTGCGGATTCATGCCGGCGCCGGTATCGGCAAAGTTGATCTGCCAGTCGTCTCCCACCGCTTCCAGTGAGACGCTGAGGGTTCCTCCATCCCGCATCGCCCGCACCGCGTTCTCGCAGAAATTCCAGAACACCTGCTTGATTTTGTCGCCGTCCGCCAGGACCAGAGCTTCCCGCACCCCGTACCGGCGCTCGATCCGTATCCCGGTGCTCTGCGCGATCAGCCGGTGCTCCAGCAAAGTCAAGGTGTCTTCCAGCAACACCAACAGGTCCACCTTCGCGAACTGGTATTGCTTACCCCGCGAGTACGCCAGAAAGTCGGTGATGATGCTGTTCAGCCGCTCCGACTCGCGGGTCACAATCTGCAGAAGCTGCCGGTGCTCTTCACTCAGATCGGGAATCCCGGAGAGCATGCTCACCGATCCCGCAATCGAGGTCAGCGGGTTGCGGATCTCATGTGCAATCGCCGCCGCCAGCCGCCCCACCGCCGCCAACCGGTCCTGCATGCGCACTTCCCGTTCCAGCCGCCGGATTTCCGTCAAATCATCGAGGGTGTACACATAACCCAACGTCCCGCGCTCCGGCACCGTGAGCGCAGAAACCATCACCCGGAAGGTCTTGCGATAGCTGTTCCGGGCCACCAATCGCACCTCGCCGTGCGCCCGCTGCGATTCCACCTGGGGCAGCGGGTCCAGAAACAGCTCCTTTACGGGTTGCCCCAGCAGGTTGTCTTCCGACCGCTCCAGCAGTTTCTGCGCGGCCGTGTTGACCAGGGTGATGTGTCCATCCAGTCCGGTAGTGATCAGCCCGCCGCTGATGGCCTGAATAATGTTCTGGTGCAGCGCCTGCAAGTTCTCCAGCGCGCCGCTGGTATGTTTCAGCTTCACATCCACCTGGCGCAGCTTGGCCGCCAGCAGCCCTGTCAGGTAGGCCACCGCCAGGTAGGCAAACAGGTTTACGAAGATGATGGCCTGCAGCGCTCCCCATCCCGGGTGCGTCGTCGAGAACGACGGCACGGCCCCAAAATAGGTCATCTCCAGGACTGTTCCGTACAGGAGGAACGCCAACGCCGCCGTCAGGTACGCCCAGGTCCGCGGCAGCAGGATGCACGCTACGATGATGACCAGCGGGTAGAGGAAGTTCAGCGAGCTGTCCACCCCGCCGGTGATGTACACCACCAGCGTGACCAGCAACAGGTCCGTCAGCACCTGCAACAGCGATTGGATGCGGTACTCTTCCCAGAACGAAAGCAGGAGAAGGTAAAAAACCGAAATCGTGTACCACAGCAGGATGGCGCTGATGAACAGCCCGAGCGGCAGCGGGGTGGTGGTGAGCCGCGCGATGGCCAGCTCAATTCCCAGCAGAAATGTCAGGATGATGATGCGGACCTTGACCAGCCAGGCCAGCCACAGCCGATCATCGAACATGGAATGCATTTCTGATCCCGATTCCCAGCAATTCCGGTCCCCGTTCTCACCGGGAACGCTCGTTGCCCAGCAACTTGCAACCCGCGGCGGTCGCAAGCAAGCTTTCCGCGGGGACGGAGGCCGCACCGCCTGCATCTCATCGTGCGGCCTCCCCCCGGAAATACTGCCTAGCCCGCCAGCTTGGCGATCATCGAGAACAGCGGCATGTACAGCGAAATCACGATGCCGCCGATCATGACGCCCAAAAGGCCGATGATGATCGGTTCCAACATGGCCAACATGTCCTTGGTGGCCGCGTCCACTTCGTCCTCGTAGAAGTCCGCGATCTTCTGCAACATGGCGTCCATGGCGCCGGTCGCTTCGCCCACGCCGATCATCTGCGTCACCATGTTGGGGAAGACCCCCGATTCCCGCAGCGGATCGACGATGGTGCGGCCTTCTTCAATGGCTTTACGCACATTCATCAGCGCTTCTTCCAGCACGGCGTTACCGGACGTTTTGGCGGTAACGCTCAGAGCTTCCAGAATCGGCACACCCGAGGTGATGAGGGTACCGAGGGTTCGAGTGAAGCGGGCTACGGCGATCTTGCGCAGCAGAAGCCCCAGCACCGGCAGCTTCAGCATCGCCCAATCGAACCCGTACCGCCCTCTGGGATCCTTGCGGATTTGCTTGATGCCGAAAACGACTCCGACCGTGCCTACGATGAAGAACCACCAGAAGTGACCAACGAACGCGCTCAGCCCCATGACCACGCGCGTGGGCAGCGGCAGCGCCACTCCCAGTCCCGTGAACAGGTTGGCAAAGATCGGTACCACCCACTTCAGCAGCGCGCCCACGATCAGGAACGCCAGTGAGACCACCGAAACCGGGTAGATCAGCGCCGACTTCACCGCCGACCGCAGCCTGACTGCCTTTTCCACGTAGACGGCTAGGCGCTGCAGGATGATGTCCAGAATACCGCCGGTCTCGCCCGCATCCATCATGTTGGTGGTCAGGTCGTCGAACACCTTGGGATACTGCCGCATGGCATTGGCCAGGGTGGCGCCGCTTTCCACCGTGGTCCGCACTCCCGTCAGCGTCTTCTGGAACGTCGGGTTCTCCTGGTTGGCCGCCAGGATCTCCAGACACTGCACCAACGGCAGGCCGGCATCGATCATCACCGAGAACTGGCGGAAGAAGATGGCGATCTCCTTGGTTTTGACCTTGCCGGTGCCAAAGGTGGGCATGACGAATTCCTTGCCCTTTTGGCGGATCGCCCCCGCCGTGATGTGCTCCCGGCGCAGTTGCGTGGCCAGCATCTGCTTGTTGGTTGCCGTGCGTTCGCCGCTGATTTTCTCACCGGCGGCATTCTTCCCCGAAAACGTGAAAACTGGCATGGTTAGCTTCTCCTCACTACGCTACCTTCGTTCCGGAACGCCGGGTCGTGCGCGCTCCGAACCACCACTTCCCTGTGTCCGCCCCATCCTTCGCGGGCCGGACCATTGCTCTCGCGCCGCTCAATGCTTCCCAGCCGCACCCTTGGCCATGGCCGCGGGCTGGTTGCGATTCAACAGCCCTGCACCACGAGCGATCATCTCCTGCAGTTCGTCCTGGTTGCTGGAGCGTGCCATCGCCGTCTCCAGTGTGATCTGCTTCTGGAAATACGCCGTCGCCAGTGCCTGGTTGAACGTCTGCATCCCGAACTTCTCCTGCCCTGACTGCATGGCCGAGTAAATCTGGTGAATCTTGTCTTCGCGGATCAGGTTGCGGATGGCCGCATTGGGAATCATGATCTCCATGCACATGGCCCGGCCCTTGTTGTCCGATTTGGGCAGCAGGCTTTGGCACATGATGCCTTCCAGCACCAGCGACAACTGCGCCCGGATCTGCGGCTGCTGGTGCGCCGGAAAAACGTCGATGATTCGGTTGATGGTGGAAGATGCCGAGTTGGTGTGCAGCGTGCCGAAGGTCAAGTGAC
>JBGPJK010000185.1:0-9203 GCA_041485425.1 Terriglobia bacterium
GCTCACGACTGCGCCCTTCGCCGCGTTCGGCAACTTTTTCTTGCCCATCCAGGTAGGCGCCGAGGACATGCCGTTCCCGCGTTTCAACATGATGTCGTTCTGGGTCACGTTTACTGCGTTCGTGGTTCTGATGGCGTCCTTCTTTGTGCCCGACGGACCGACCCTGGGCGGTTGGACCCAGTACGCGCCGTTGAGCGCCGTGGGCAAGGTCGCGGGTCCCGGCCAGGGGACGGGCGTGATTCTCTGGGCAGCCTCCATTGCAATCTTTTGTGTTGGCCAGTTGCTGGGCTCATTGAACTTCATCAGCACCACGCTCGACCTCCGGGTCAAAGGCATGAGCCTGATGCGTCTGCCACTCAGCGCCTGGGGCTGGTTCATTACCTCCTGCATGGGTCTCACCGCATTTGCCGTACTAATGCCCGCATGCATTCTGCTCATTCTGGACCACGTGGCCGGAACCAGTTTCTTCGTCGCATCCAATCTGGTGATAAATGATCAACTGCAGCCGCACTCCGGGGGATCGACTCTGCTGTGGCAGCACCTGTTCTGGTTCTTCGGACACCCGGAGGTGTATATCGCGATCGTGCCCGGCATGGGCATCGTTTCCCATGTCCTGGTCACCAGCATGCGCAAGCCGATGCTGAGCCACAGAGTCCTCATTTATTCCATGGGCGCCCTTGCCGTCCTCAGCTACATGGTTTATGGGCATCACATGTTTGTCAGCGGAATGAATCCTGTCTCCTCGCTGGCATTCTCCTTCCCGACGCTGATGATCACGATCCCCTCCACCATCATCGTGTTGATCTGGATCGGAAGCCTGTATGGTTCCAAGTTGCGGATCACGTCGGCTTCGCTGTTTGCCTTGGGCTTTATTTCGATGTTCGTCAGCGGCGGCGTGAGTGGTTTTTTCCTCGCCCAGCCCTCGATCGATATCATGCTGCACGCCACCTACTTTGTGGTCGGCCACTTCCACATGGTGATGGGGGTCGCGGCGATGTTCGGGATCTTCTGCGGAACTTACTTCTGGTTCCCCAAGATGACCGGACGAATGATGAACGAGACTTGGGGAAGAATCCACTTCTGGCTTAGCTTTGTGGGGACGTATTGCATCTTCATGCCATTCCATTATCTGGGAATGGCCGGCAATGTGCGCCGTTATTCGTCGTTCCCGGAGGACTTTCTGCAACGCCTGATTCCGGTGCACCGCTTCATCACCGTCGCAGCGATCGTCACCGGAGCTGCCCAGCTCATCTTTCTCTACAACCTGATTCACAGCCGGTTCTGGGGCAAGCCGGCGCCAGATAATCCGTGGGAGGCCACTTCGCTGGAGTGGAGCACGGCTACCCCGCCGCCGTTCGACAATTTTGGCGGAAAGCATCCCGTGGTGTACCACGATCCCTACCAATATGGCGTGAAGAGTTCAACCGGTGACTACGTAATGCAGACTTCGCCGGAGCAAGTTGCCACGTCGCACGATGAGAAGTGAAGGTCAAGCAAGACTGGGAATGAGGGGAGTTTAGTTCAATATGGCAACTACGATCCACAAACCGCCGCTGATCAGCGGCCGGAGTTTGCCGGATGAAAGGCACTCGGGGAACGGCGGTTGGCGGAACCTGGTTCCGGCGGATGGAGATCCGCGTGCGCTGCAGGCGTACTCCCCGCCACCGTCTTCCACGGCCATCTGGGTGGTGCTGTTCTCCATCACCATGACGTTTGCCGCGTTCACCAGTGCCTTGATCGTTCGTCGAGGTTCGGCGC
This sequence comes from Terriglobia bacterium, assembly GCA_041485425.1. GTDB lineage: Bacteria > Acidobacteriota > Terriglobia > Terriglobales > Acidobacteriaceae > JAIQET01. The sequence continues at coordinate 1,759 of JBGPJK010000185.1, forward strand.
TGGATTGGCGGCCCTTCACCTTGCCCTCGATCCTCTACGGCAACACCGTTCTGCTCCTGGCCAGCAGCGTTACCCTGGAGGTGGCGCGCCGCCGGGTCGCCAGTTTCATGGGCGGTGTGAGAAATCAGGTTGAGAGCCCGGCACGCTGGCTCTACGTAACCTTGGGCCTCGGCCTGCTGTTCGTGGCTGGTCAGTACGCCGCGTGGATTCAACTGAAGGCCGAGGGGTTTTATCTCGCCACCAACCCCAGCAGTTCCTTTTTCTATGTGCTCACTGCAGCCCATGCGCTGCATGTCATGGGAGGCTTGGGCGAGATGGTCAATGTACTACGTAAGCTCAGCCGGTCGCGCCTGCGACGCAGCACGTTGGATGCGACCTCGCACTACTGGCATTTCATGGGCGCTCTTTGGGTGTATCTGCTTTTGCTGCTTTGGATGAAGCTCTAACGCGATCAAGAATAGGAGGCGTCGTGAGCCACGCCGATTTGACGATGGAAGGGCGCTCAGCAGGCCTGCTGGCGGGATCCCCGTTTGCGATTCCCACAAAAAAGCTGGCGATGTGGTTGTTCATCATCGCGGACACGATGACTTTTGCCGCCTGCCTGGTGGCCTACCTGTTCCTGCGCAATGGCACTCCCAACTGGCCTACGCCCTTCAAGTTTTCGCCCAGCATTGTCAACGTGATGCTGATGACGTTCATCCTCATCACCTCCAGCTTAACCATGCTGATCGGCTTGCGGCACGCGAAGGCGGGCGACAAGCCTGCGGCTTTCCGCTGGATTCTCATCACCGCGGCTGCAGGCGCGGTTTTCGCCCTGCTGCATCTCCGTGAATGGATGGGATTGATTGGGGAGGGGGTGACGCTCTTTCACAATCCCTGGGGCTCCGGGCTGTTTGGCGCCGCATTTTTTAGCGTCACCGGATTGCACCTGCTGCACGTCACCAGCGGCGTAATCGCTTTGCTCGTGGTGGGTGTCCGCTACCAGGGTGGCCGTTACCATGCGGACGACATCGAGATCCTGGGTCTCTACTGGCACTTCGTCGACATTGTTTGGATGTTTGTCGTGCCGCTCATCTATCTTTTAAACATCGCGCGCTAGCCTGCGGAGGAGACGTTCCATGAATGCGGCGGAAAAGCAAAGCAGCGGGTTGGGCAAGGACATTGTCATCTATCTTTGCCTGCTGGGCATGGCCGGCCTGCAGATCGTTCTGGCTTACACAGGAAGTGCAGGGGAAGGGTTGTTTGCGCGCCTGCTGGTTGTGGCCGGGGTCCAGGCATTGATCGCGGTTCTGTTCTTTATGCACCTGGGCGCGGAACGGCGCAGCCTGGTGGTGTTCGTCGCTGTCTTTACGCTGTTCGTGCTGGCGACCATGCAATATGGGTGGACCGACAGCTTCCGCATGATCAACGGTGCGCCGTTTGCGCATTGAGATTTGAACGCGTCGCAGTGAGAGGAAGCATGAGAATTCGTAGACCAGTGCGGCTGCTGGCTTTCGCCTTGGTGGCATGGGCTGCTCTTGCGATGCCGTTGCCGGCTTTTTCCCAGGGTTGCGCGCTCTGCTACACCCAGGCGGCCTCGGCAGGCGCTCGCATGATTGAAGCCTTGCGTAGCGGGATCCTGATCCTTATCATTCCTCCCACGCTCATGTCGGTCGGCATGATTTTCATCGTCCATCACAAGCGCAATCAGTTCAAACGGACGGACTCCGCAGGCGCATCTGGCCAAGACTGGTAAAATGGCGACCCCTAACCTACTGGCAAATTCCACCTCTCTGCCGACGCTCACTTCCAGGCTTCGGGATTACTACACCCTGACCAAGCCCGAGGTGAACCTGCTCATCCTGATGACCACGTCAGCCGGCTACTACCTCGGCTGTGGTGGCCCGTTCAGGATTGGCGGACTGATTAACACGCTGGTGGGCACCCTGCTGGTTGCCAGCGGCACTGCCACTCTCAACCAGTTCATGGAACGTGGCTACGATTCCGAAATGCGTCGGACCGCTGGACGGCCTTTACCTTCCGGCCGGGTCAGCGCGCGGCAAGCTCTGCTTTTTGGGATTGCCCTCAGCATTCTAGGTGGTCTTTATCTTTGGGTTGCAGTAAATGCGTTGACGGCCTTCCTGGCCGTATCCACGCTGCTGTCTTATCTGCTCATTTACACGCCGCTCAAGAGGAAAACGCCGCTTTGCACATTGCTGGGCGCAGTTCCGGGGGCGATGCCAACTTTGATCGGGTGGGCAGGGGCGTCCGCCAGCCTGGATCGCCATGCCTGTCTTCTGTTTGCCGTTCTGTTTCTGTGGCAGTTCCCACATTTCCTGGCAATTGCACTGATGTACCGCGAAGATTACGAACGTGCCGGCTTCCGCATGTTGCCCCGGTTCGATCTCGATTCCCATTTCACTCAGGCAGAGATTGTTGGCTTTACCGTAGGCCTCATCATCACTACATTGCTGCCTGGTCTGGGCGCGAACTATGGGTTGTTTTACGTGCTCGGCATGTCGGTGGCGGGCGCGTTCTTCCTGTACTATGGCGTCAAACTGGCCAGGTCGAGTTCCAGAGTATCGGCAAGCCGCCTTTTGCATGCTTCCGTAGTTTATTTGCCTGTGGTTCTTGCGGTCATGATGATCTGTAAGCGCTGAACTGTCATGCCTCGCCAGGAGGCATAGTGAAATCACTTTTGATGTGGAGTTGCAAGCAGTTTGCGCCTCAAGGCTTCAGCCAGAGGCCAACCGGTTATGAGTCATCGGCTATGTAGGGCGGGGTTGTTGGTCACTGCATGCGTGCTACTGTCGCTGACTCCAAGCATTGCCCGTTCCCGCTCTCACCAGCATTTCGGCGACGGCTTCTCCATCGACCTGGATGAACCCTATGATCGCGTCCTCCAGGTCATCCAGGCGGTGACCGAAGATGGCGTCATCCGGGGTACGTCCGAATACCGCGGCACCAGTGAACTGCTGGGCGCAAGTCCCGCCAAGACGTCCAGCGCCTTCAAGAAGCCACCCGCGCCAGGAACTGTGCTTTATAAGGTGCGGGCGCAAACCATCGCGCCTGACCATTTCTATGACAGCAATGACATAGGCACGGTGGCGGTGCGGTATGTAGTGAAGGCCCTGGGGCCGAAATCAACCCGGCTCACCATCGACGCAGTCTTTCAGCAAGACAATCGCCACCACTACCACGCTTCGGATGGCACCGTCGAAAATGCCGAGTTTCTTGCCATCTCGGACGAGATCAAGGACATCAACGATCGGGAAGTGAAGCAGCGCCAGGACGCGGCGAACGCCGAGCAAGCGCAAAAGCTGAGCGAGCTTCAAGGCCAGTTGGACCAGGAGAGAGAGCAACTGAAGGCAGTCGCCGCTAAGGAGCAGGAACTCCAGAACAAGATCCAGGCGCTGCAAGCTGGTAAACCGGGCCACGCCAGGACCGCGAGCGCAGATCTCAAAGCGGAGCCCTACAACCAATCCAAGACCTTGCAGTTGCTCTGGCAGGGTGAAGAGGTGACCGTCCTGCGACAGACCCGATCCTGGTACCGTGTGCAGGTAGCCAGCGGAGAACGGGGATGGGTTTACCGGGTGATGCTGGAGGTGGCCCAGTGAAGCCGGCGAGGCCGTCTGCCGTTGCACTGTCGCTCCTTCTCGCGTCCGCTCTTGTCGGTTGGGGTGCTGACCTGAAAGGAGCACAGGAACGCGAGTTTCCGGTCTCACTCGGGGCGGCCAAGGCAGCGTTGCAGAACATCGGAGCGTACACCGGCAGCCGGTTACCGTCGCTGGAAGGCTTTGTCAAGCTGGAAGGAGTTCACATCCAGGAATACCAGCGTCCTTATTATGAATTCAAGATTGAGCTGGCGCCGGCGGTATCCGGCGGAACCGTGGTTCGGGTGAAGGCCAACGTTTCCGCCTGGTACGTGGCTCCGAATGCCGAGCCTGGTTATCGGGCTCTGGATTCGAACGGGCGCTTGGAAAGCGATCTTCTCGACCGTTTAAGCGATTACCTTAAGGACAAAGCCGCCGACGCCACCACTCTGGCCCAGTGGATCGCCACTGCTCACGCTCAGCGCCTCAGCGCGGAAAGCCGCCTGGCGGAACTGCAGGACCAGCTGCAAACAGTGCAGGGGTCAAAAGGCCAAACCCCGGAACAGGAGTTCGTTTCTGTGACCACGGGGCGCGTGTCGGTCCTGAGCGCGCCCAATGAAAGGGCGTCGGCGCTCTTACGGGCCCAGGTGGACGATGAATTCCAGGTCCTGGAACATCGCGGGGCATGGTTGCGCGTGGAACTCGACAACGCCCACAGTGGCTGGGTGAAGCGCGTGCAAGTGCAGTCCAGTGCGCCGCTCGCAGCTGGCGATTTGGATGCGCAGGGCAAAGCCCGCGGAAGTTTACCTGGCTTCACCATCATTCGCGAGGCGGCTTCTGATTTTTCCGGCGACTGGCCCCGCTTAAAAGGCAAGAAAGCGCTTTACCTGTGGGCCCGCCCGGATGGTACCGTCCTCAATCTTCCCACGGGAAACCGGTTGCAATTTGTGCAGACTGTATTCCTGGAGCGTTACCGTGAGATAGCCCACAGCTCGCAGAATTCAGTGGATGGAATCGTGGTCATCTTTGTAGATGAGCGTGGCGCGGTCGCGGCGGCTGCGCTGGACGATATTCGTCTGTGGGCAGAAGGATCGCTTACCCAATCAGCATTCCTGAAAAAATGTTCGCTGGATCCACCGACTGCCTTTCAGAATCCGAGTTCAACGCACGCGACGCTGCAACAAAATGCACTTCACCCGTAACCGTCGGTCTTGTTGATGACGTCGGCCAAGCGTTTATGGTGGGCGTCGGAGAAATCGCGCTGGAAGGGGGTGGGCTCTTCCATAGTGGGGTTGTGTCCGAGTGGCCCGTCAGAACTAAGCCGCTGGCGCGGCGGAGGGAGAGTTGTGGCGTAGCAAAGGGAGTACAGCGACGATAGCTTGAGGGTCATAGGAAGGAGGTTCCTATGACACGACTCGGTCAACGCATGCTGGAGGATCTCCAGCGACGCAACTATTCACCCGACACGATCCGCGGCTACATCCGGGCGGTCAAACAGTTTGCCGAGTACTTTGGCCGCTCCCCCGAACATCTGGGCGCCGAAGAGCTGCGACGCTATCAACTCTACCTGCTCCAGGAGAAGAAGCTCGCCCTGGGAACGGTGGAGAACTGCATCTCCGCCCTACGGTTTCTCTACAAGAAGACGCTGCAGCGTCGCGATCTGGCTGGACGGAACAGGTGTTCGGCTGTCTGCGGAAGACCGTATCTGGCAAGACGCGAAGGATTACTGGCGCCAGCTTGTTCCCGACACGAGATTGGTCATCGCAGCCACTTCTCAGGCTCACGAAGGGCGTCCGCCAGGTCATTCAGAAAGCCCGCAGCCCGCGCGCCATCCACGACTCGATGGTCGCACGACAGGGTCAGAGTTATCATCGGGCGGATGCCCGGCTGGCCAGCGACCGGCACCACGCGATCAGCAATGCTGCCCACTGCGAGAATCGCAGCCTGTGGCGGAGTGATGATCGCGCTGAAGGCATCGACCCCGTACATACCAAGATTGCTGATGGTGAAGGTGGCCCCGGCAATGTCGGCCGGTCGCAAGCGTCCGGCCCGGGCCCGCTCGGTCACATCCCGTCTTTGCACTGCAATCGCGCCAACCTCCAGCTTGTCGGTGTCAGGAATCACAGCAGCGACGACTCCGTCCTCGACGGCCATCGCGATGGCAACGTTGACTTGAGGGTTGAGACGAATCATATCGCCGGTCCAACTCGCATTCATCCTGGGATGCTTGAGCAGTACCCGGCCAACCAGAGCAACCAGCAGATCGGTGTGTGTAGGCCGCAGACCATGAGCCTTTTCAATCGCAGGTCCCAGCCTCTCGCGTGCCTGGTTCAAAGCGCCCGCATCGATCTCCCGGACGACAAAGAAATGTGGCACGGTGGTCCAACTCTGCGTGGTGCGCTCGGCCATGAGCCGGGCGACCGGACCCAGGGTTTCGATCTTCGGGGAGGAGGGCTTCGGGGGCGACTCGGCCGCGGCAAGAACGTCTTCTGTCAGGATCGCACCATCCGGACCCGATCCGCGCAGCGAGCGGATGTCAACGCCGCGTTCGCGGGCCAGACGGCGGGCTTTCGGCGAAATCTTTCCGCCCTGCATGTCGGGCGCCTGGGCAATGTTGCTCCTAGCCGTGGCTGGACGTGCGGGGACGGTGTCCATCCTTCTTCCAGATTCAGAGGGGGAGGTTTCTGGGGGAGGAACTTCACCCGGCCGCACGATCCAGGCGATCGTCTGTCCAACCGGCACGACCGCGCCTTCCTGAACTTTGACCCCGGCCAGCACGCCGTCGCCCGGGGCCTCGATTTCCATCACCGCTTTGTCGGTTTCTACTTCCAGCAGCGTCTCACCCTTGGTAACGCTTTCGCCTTCCTTCTTCCGCCAAGCCACGAGCTTGCCGTATTCCTGCGCCATTTCGAGAGCGGGCATGACGACGCTGATAGCCATAATGATTGGGGGAGGACGCCAGTCCGCGCTCTCAGTCGGAGACTCCGACACGTTCCGTTCTCGAACTCGCTTCGATCATTTCTTTCACCCGCCGGCTGGGCTCGTTTTCGTTCTCGCGCGTGGTGGGCAGCGGCCCATTTACGGTGTAGTAGTGCGCCCCGGCTACCAGCAACTCTTCGGCCGGGAAGCGCGTGATGACTTCGTGGCCGGTTTGGGTCACCACGATCTCCTCCTCGATGCGGGCGGCACTCCAGCCGTCGGTCGAGGGCCAGAACGTCTCGAGGGCAAACACCATGCCCGGCTTGATCTCGCAGGGATGCTCAAACGAGACTAGGCGGCTGATGACCGGCTTCTCCCAGATCGCGAGCCCAATACCGTGGCCGTATTGCAGCGCGAAGCAAGCTTCCTCGTTGGGGAAACCGAACTCCTGTGCCTTCGGCCAAACGGCGGCGATTTCCGCCGTAGTTCGTCCCGGGCGCACCAGTTCAATGGCCGCATCCAGGTAGTCGCGGCACCGCTTGTAAGCGTCGACCATGGCATGGGATGCGTAACCGATGGTGAAGCACCGGTAGTAGCAGGTGCGGTATCCCATGTACGAGTGAAGGATGTCGTAATAGACGGGATCCCCCGGCATTAGAATACGGTCCGAGAAGACGTGCGGGTGTGGATTGCAACGCTCACCGGAGATCGCATTCACAGCTTCTACGTATTCCGAGCCGAGGTCGTAGAGAACTTTGCTGACCAGCCCGACCGCCTCGTTTTCCTTCATGCCAGGTTTCATCGCGCGATAGAGTTCGTCATACGCGGCGTCGACCATCATGGCGGACGTGTTCAGCAGCGCGATCTCATCCTGGGTCTTGATGACGCGAGCCTCGGACAGGAGCGCCTGACCATCGACCACCGTGATTCCTTCCTTCTGCAAGGCGAAGAGCA
>JBGPJK010000186.1:0-9178 GCA_041485425.1 Terriglobia bacterium
TGCAATGCCCTCCCACAAATCGAGAGCTAACAGATTAGATGCAACCGCCGATTGCCCGGGGGCCGGCAGCGGGAAAACACACCTGGCAGCGTGATATCCCGCAATGGGACCACTTGCTATGGTCCAAAGTCTGGATTCCCTCTTTTCTAAGTAATAGAAAACAGGCGCTCTCTGCCGCATTCGGAGTTCGCTCCCTTTTGGTACGCCGACTGCTTTTCTCCATAGCGACGTTGCTTTTGGGGAGATCGCCTTGGAACCCACTTTGATGGTTGTCGGCCTGAACCACCGCACGGCACCGGTAGCGGTACGGGAGCGTTTCTGGATCAGCGAGACGCGCCGTTACGAAGCCTTGGTCCAACTGGCCCGGGCTGAGGGCATTGAAGAAGTCATCGTACTCGCGACCTGCAACCGGACGGAGTTCCTGCTGTGGGCGAATGACGCCGCGCTGGCGGCCAACTCGGTGTTGCGTCTCCTCTCCGCCGAGTACGGATTGAAGCTGTGCGAGTGGAAACATTTCTACCGCCTCCTGGATGACGCAGCCCTCCTCCACATTTTCAGCGTTGCCTCCAGCTTGGATTCCATGGTCATCGGCGAGCCGCAGATCGTCTCCCAGGTGAAAGCCGCCTGGCAGCAGGCGCAGAAGGTCGGAAGCACCGCCCGCTTCCTCGACGCCGTCCTGCAAAAAGCCCTCACCGTCTCCAAGCGCGTCCGCAACGAAACCGCCATCGGCAACGCAGCGGTATCCGTGCCCTACGCCGCCGTCGAGCTTGCACGCCAGATCTTCGGATCGCTGGAAGGCAGGAAAGTCCTGCTCCTGGGCGCCGGCAAGATGAGCGAACTTTCCGCCCGCTACCTCATCAACAGCGGAGCCGCTGCGGTGCGCGTAATCAATCGCACCTACGAACACGCCGTAGAACTCGCCACCAAGCTGGGCGGCACTGCTATTCCCTTCGACGAGCGCTGGCAACACCTGGTGGACGCCGACATCGTCATCAGCTCGACTTCGTGCCCGCACACCATCCTGAGCCGCGAAGAAGCCGAGATCATCGCCCGCGAGCGCCACCAGAAGCCGCTGGTCCTCGTAGACATCGCCCTCCCCCGCGATATCGACCCCAGCGTGCGCGAAGTGCCCGGAATCTTCCTCTATGACATCGACGACCTGGAAAAGGTCGTGCAACACAACGCCGGAGAGCGTGAAAGCGCCGCAGCCGATGCCCGCAAGATCGTGGCCGCCGAAGCCGAAGGCTTCCGCCGCAAGCTGCTGGCCGAGCGCGTGGTCCCCACCATCATCGCGCTCCGCAACCGGCTCGACGAACTTTGCCGGCAAGAACTGGAGTCCCTAAAAACCGAGTACGGGCCATTTTCCAAGGACCAGGACCAGATGTTGAACGCGGTGACGTCCCGCATCACTCAGAGAATTGCCGGATCCCTGGCTCGCGAACTCAAGGAACTTCCAGAAAAGGTGGAACAGGAACAGTTGACGGCGGCTGTGCAACGCCTGTTCCACTTGGAAACGCCCGAAGCGGCGCTTGCCGGCACCAGAATCTGAACAACGGAGACGACTATGTCCAACTCAGCAGCAATCCCCCCCCGGTCCGAGGCGCAAACCCCGTGGACCAGTACCCAGGCCTACGTGCTGGCCGTGTTCTGCCTCCTGCTGGGAGTCGCCCTCGGCTACCTGTTCCGCGGTTCCGCCTCGCCAGGCACCACGATGGCTTCGAGCACACCGGCGAACAACCTGCCCCAGGGAATGGATAGCGCGCCTGCCCAGCCCACCCCGGAGCAACTTAAGCAAATGTTTGCTCAGGCCGCTTCGCCACTGCTCGATGCCCTCAATAAGAACCCGAACGACTTCGACAGCCTGGTGAAAGTGGCCAACTTGGCCTACGACAGCCAGCTCTATCCCGACGCCATCCAGTATTACCAGCGCGCCCTGAAAATCCACCCCGACAATGCCGATGTTCGCACCGACTTAGGCACCGCCTACTGGTATACCGGCGACGCCGACAAAGCCATCGCCGAATTTCAAAAGTCGCTGAAGGTTCGCCCGGACCATCCCGGAACCCTGTTCAACCTGGGCGTAGTGAAGTGGCAAGGCAAGATGGATCCGGCAGGTGCCGTGGCCGTCTGGCAGGAACTGCTCCAACGCAATCCCAACTACCCCCAGAAACAGCAGGTCGAGGAATTCATCGCCAAGGCCAGGCAGCACGCCAGCAAAGGATAGGCGCTTCGCCGTGCTCACGCCCTGCTCAGGGGATCTTTGCCCTTGACAGAGCCTTCGCTCTCATCGAGGGCCACCCCGCGGTTTTTCTTGACCTGTAATTGCGCGACGAAGGCTGGGCCATCCGCCAACAATCCCCGTGGTTGGAGGCGCACTGCTCCCGCAACCCAGCTCTGGCGGACGGAAACGAACTCTTATTTAGCTCTTCTTCGACGTTACCGCGAAGAAAGACGCTGCCTCCTGCTCTACCTTCCTGCTGCCGCAGCGCGGGCAAGTAACCGGCTTGTCGTGCTCGGTCAGGGTCAGGACCTTTTCGAAGGACTTGTGGCAGTCTTTGCAGATGTAATCGTAAACAGGCATGGTTTTCCTCCGGCGCGCGGCCCTTGTGCACATCGTCAATGCAAGCCCATCAGAATGTGAGTATTCCTCCCCGAACCCTATTGCGTCATCAAAAGCTTGCCAGCGGGATCCCGGAAAATGAAGCTTTCATTGCCGCGAATGATCTCCCGCGCAATCAGGTCATCGTTCCCGTGGAAGCGAATCTTGGAGCCGACCACTTCGATCTGGTCGCCTGGGGCAAACCTCAGGTTTTGGCTACGCATGATGCGCGACGCGGCCAGGTGCACCTGTACGACTCCGTCAGCGGTCCTCAGCATCAGGTGATCGCCCATTTCTCCTTCGCTCACTGGGCAGGCAAACTCCTGGACTTGCTCTACCACTCCCTTTACCACCACCTCGTTGGCCGGGTTGTAGAGGGCGCCCTGGGCCTGCAGCGGGCGGTGGAAGCTGACCCCGAAGACCATCAGCAGCACGGCAATCACGGCTACGGCGAAGATCAAGCCCACAAACAAACTGGATAGTTTCATGGCCGTCTCTCCTTTCAATGACTTGCAGGTTTCGGCCACCACTTCGACGGAAGTAGCCTGCTCAAGCGGCCTTGACCTGGGTTTCGGTTGTTTGCATGATAGCTTTGGGCAGTTCGAACTTGAGTAGGCCTCCCTGCAACTCCACACCAGTCCTTTCGGGGATTACCTCGGTGGCCAGCTCGATGAAATGTAAGATGGTGTCGGGATACAAGTCGATATAGACGTTTTTTGTTCCCTCGATTTCCGGCACGCTCACATCCTTCTTGCCCAGGATGGTGACGCGGCGTGGCTCGACGCTGACGCGAAGCTCATTTTCCGCAAAGCCGAGAACATTGGCGCGAATACGAACCCGGTCCTCGGATTCCGATATGACAACCGAAACTGGCCGTAGCAGCTCGGACTCGGCTCGGAACCAGTCTTCCCAGTCATGGCCGTGCTCACGGGCGCGGGTTTCGAACAACTCGTAGGCACGACGTGCGATCGCAAGCTGCACTTGTTGCACGTCCCACTGAACACTTGCGGGATCAGAGGGGCGCAAGGGGGCAGCCGTAGGCTCAGCTGGTGGTTGGGACAGCTCCCGGGACTTCATAACACCTCCTTCGGATGTTGCCTGTGAAAGAGGCTCGCTCTGGCCTTTTGTCTAGATCGGCAGAGGCTACAGCGAGCCGTCGTCGGATTGGCCCTGTCTCCTGAAGGGCACACTTACACACCCTAATTGTCCTTCCGGATGTCAGAGCGTGCGGTGACGTGTATCACCGGGGCATGTGCGAACCCAGAAACAACCAAAACCGCCACGGAGGCTCGGCACGCGGAGGAATTGAAACTTCACCACCAATCCTCGTCATCCCCGGCGTCCTCGGCGGTTCTCATTTCACAACAGGTGGATGAACGCCGCGGCCCACAAACCGGGCCCCTGCCTGTGAGATAATTTTGCCTTCACATCATTGCGAGGAGAGCATGGCCGAGCGCACAGTTTTCTGCGTCAAGTTACAGAAAGAGCTTCCCGGTCTCGACGAGCCGCCCTTTGACACCGAACTCGGAAAGAAAATTTACGATCATGTCTCGCGGGACGCCTGGAACATGTGGATGGAGTTCTGCAAGATGCTGCTGAACGAATACCGCCTCAATCCCGCCCGCCGCGAGGACCAGGAGGCCATCGTCAAGCAGATGGAGCAGTTTTTCTTTGGCCAGGGTGCGGCGCTCCCGGCCCAGTACGTGCCGCCGGCGCAAAAATAGCGAGTCGGAGGGGACTCGCTTTTTCTGCAACTACCCCGCTCCGGTTGTTTAGGGGCCTGCCCTCAGAAGTGCAGCACGACTCCCGTGGAAAACCGAAAGTCATTTTGCGTGTTGCTGAAGAACCGTGTTTGCACGAAGTCACCCTGAAAACGCCAGCCGACGGCCGGGAAGAGTTTGTAATCCAATCCACCGCCTACGGCGGTGGCGAACGAGGTGTCGGAGTTGGAGGAACCGCTCAGGTTTGCGCTGTTGCTCACGTGCCCAGCGCCGAACAGCGCGTGCGCGAAGGGCGTGAACTTTCCGACCGAGACGGAGACTCGCGGCCCGAACAGAAACGTGTATTGGCTTGAGCTCACATGGACCGAAGTAGGCGTGCACGGCGGAGGTAAGGCCTCGCAGCCGACCGCAGAGTCTCGCGAGCCGTAATGGCCGCTGATGTCGGCCACGATCCCAACCCAGGGCAGAAGTTTTCCCTCCAGTGATCCATCCCACCCGTTGAGGTTGGCGCTATCCGCGGACAGCACAGGGCCCGGCCCGGACGGCGCCAGTACGTCCGCGCGCTGGTACGAGTAGCCAAAGAAGACGTTTCCTTTGGGTACCTGGCCGGCGGCTGCCGTGGTGAGTACCAGCAGCCCAAACACAATCCCACAGATTTCGTGCACAGAAATACCCTCCTGCACGCCCGAGCAATACCGATTGTCACGGTAAAAGGTTTTAGATGCGTTCGCGAGGCAAGTCGGTGACGGGAAAAATTTCCAGGCTGGCGCTGGAACCAGATATTTAATCGGATTTTCACGTTACTGAAACCCATCCACCAGCGTCGAACCGCTAAGATGGAGTTGATCTGACAACCACAAGCATGTGCATGTAGCCGCGAGTGCAACCCTTCCGGCATGAAAATCAAGGAGTCGAGGTGAACTTAAGTCTGGAAATCTGCTCCAACGATGATGTAACGGTGGTCTTTTGCAGGGGCCGCATCGCCTATCGCGAGGAAGCCGCGGCGCTCTCCGGAAAAGTCGCCGCGCTGCTGCCGCAGGCGCGGCACCTGGTGCTCGAACTCAGCGGGGTGGAGATGATTGACAGCGCCGGCCTGGGGGAATTGCTGGTAATGCTCATGTGCGCCCGAGCCAGCCGGTGTTCCATGAAACTTGCGGCTCCGCGCAAGCACGTTCGCGGCTTGCTGGAACTCACCAACCTGGCCTCGGTCTTCGAAATTCATCCCTCCCTCGATGACGCGATACTCTCCTGTCGCGGACAAGTGGCATGAACGCGCATCTCGAGACTGTCATGGAAAGTGTCAAACTCTGGTCCGGGCGGCAGGGCTGCAAGATTTCCACAGATCCCTGAATTAGACGATTTGCATCTTTATCATTGGGAGTAAAATTATACTTCCAGAGAATTCAAGGTCCCGGCCCCTGGGAGTCGGACATGGTTTCGAAGTGCGCCAACCCGGGCTGCTCCACCCCGTTTCGTTACCTGCACGAAGGTAAGCTGTTTCGCCTGCAAACCGAGGCTGCGCCCGCGGGCGGTCCGACCTTCGGCGCCGATCCCGACGTCAAAAAGCCGCCACGGCATATCGAGTTTTTCTGGCTCTGTGACCACTGCGCCGGAAGCATGACGCTGATCTTTGACAGGAACGTCGGACTCATGGTCAAGCCACTCACCCGTACCCAGACGGCGGCTTGAGAGCACGCCGTTCAGTGCGGGGCGACCGCGTATTTCCCGCTCAGCGCGTTCCACCGGATCTTGAGCATCTCCCCGAACATTCGCATCCCGTCGCGCAGCGGATTGATCCGCGTGCCTTCGCGGTGAGCCCATGCCACGGGCACCTCGGCCACGCGAAAGCCAAACTTGTTCGCTAGGTAGAGCAACTCCGGATCGAATCCCCAACGCTCGACTTGCTGCAGGGGGAAAATCGCCTGCGCCGCCGCCCGCTTGAATGCCTTGAAACCGCACTGCGTGTCCTTGAACTTGAGCCCCAGCGTGAGCCGCAGCATCAGGTTGAAGATGCGCCCGAAGAGCTGGCGATAGAGGGGTTGCCGCTGGGTCTGCAAGTCGCTTTGCAGCCAGCGGGATCCGATTGCGATATCGGCGCCCTCCGCGATCGCGGTGAACAGCTTGGCTGCTTCTTCGATGGGTGAAGAAAGGTCCGCATCGCTGAACAGCAGAATTTCGCCGCGGGCGTGCAGCATGCCATTGCGCACGCTATATCCCTTCCCCCGATTGCCGGGATTTTCCAGCAGCCGCAGCGCCGGAGTTGTCGCCAGATATTCGCGGACGATGTCCACGGTTTTGTCGCGCGAACCGTCGTTCACTACGATCACTTCCGCATCCCAACCCTGCTGTGCGACATAGCTCAGGACACTTTGGATGCTGGCGCCAATCCGCGCGCCCTCGTCGTATGCGGGAATGACGATGCTGTAGTGCAAGGAAGTTCTCGGTGGCTGGTTCAGGTCCAGCGGAGTTGATTCTATCTGTAGGAGTGCACCTGGGAAAGCTAGCAGCCAAAAGCTGCTTCTATGCCACTTGCCTTTGTTTCTCCAGCATGGCGAAGAACTCCAGCACCAACTCTTCGTCCCATAGCCCGGTGCTGCCTTCATTGTGCATGGTGATTGCCGCTTGCTCGTGGCTGAGCGCGGGCTTGTAAGGACGGGCGGTGCGCAGCGCGTCGTAGACGTCGACCACCTGCAGAATTCGCGGCAGCAGCGGGATTTCTCCCTTGCGCAGGCCGTCGGGATAGCCGCTGCCGTCGGAGTGTTCGTGATGATTGCGGATGATGGGCAGCACCAGGCGCAGCGATTTCAGCGGCTTGCAGATATTCTCCCCGGTAATCGGATGTTGCTTCATGATGACCCACTCTTCCGGGGTCAGGTTGGAGCCTTTCTTAAGGATCTCGTCCGGCACCGCAATCTTGCCCAGGTCATGCAGGTACCCGCCGCGGCGCAAGGCGATGATCGATTCTTCTTCCAGCCCGAGATACCGGCCCAGGTTGCTGGCGTTCTGCGCCAGGCGCTCGCAATGGCCTTCGGTGTAGGGATCGCGACTCTCCACGCTGCGGCCCAAGGTACAGATGACCGACTCCGCCGTCTCCAGTTCGTCAGTGAATTCTTTCAGTTTCAGCAGCGACTTGACGCGCGCGAACAGCTCTTCCGCAAAGATGGGCTTGTTCAGGAAGTCGTCGGCACCGGCTTCAATGCCCTGCAGCTTGTCCTCGCGATCGCTCAAGCCGGTGATCAGCACGAAGGGAATAAGCCGGGTGGAAGGATTGTCCTTGAGTTCCCGGCACAACTCGTAACCCGATTTACCGGGCATGACTACGTCGGAAAGAATCACGTCCGGCGGTTGGCGTCGGACCTCCGCTTCCGCTTGCGCTGCGTCCTGCACCGCCACCACGTCGTACCCCTGGGTGGAGAGCAACTCCCGCATCAGCACCATGGTGTCCGGGTTGTCATCCACCACCAGGACGCGCGGGGTGCGCCGGCGGAGCGAAATTTCGCCTATTCCCTTATAAGACTGGAACAGCCGAGAAGAAGTTGTACGGGATTTCGAGCTGAAGGTCATGCCTGGAACCGGGAACAGGCCACCCTTATTGTAAAGGATTCGCGTCCCGGTGAGAGGTTACAGCGGAGAGAATCTGTTTAGGGGAACCCACTCCGGTAGGCTTGTTTTCCCACTTGGGGACGACAAAACCGGCCCTGTACCATCCGCCCTTGTGCTGGCCCGCTTCCAGTGCTAAGCCTTGCTCATGCGTCACCGGCTGTCTTCATTCCTGATTGCTCTCCTGCTGGCGGGCGTGGCCCTGGCTGCGCCCAAGCCGCATCTCATCAGCTTTGGCAAGCCCACTGCGGCCAAGTGGTTCGTGGGCCCCGACGAAACCAAGACCCTCGAACTGAAGGTTCGCTCGCTGTACGTAGACGGCCGCCTGAAGGAATACACTCTGGGCCCTCCCCACGAAGTCACTGATCGGCTGTTTGTGGTGCGGCATGCCTTTCGGCTGAACGACACCCTGCCGGAGGAGACGGCCTCAGGTCCGCGCTGGCGTTGGCAACGCGGGGGATGGCTGCTGGTGGACCGGGTCACCGGCCGGGTTTCGCAGATCACTCTCCCCGAGTTTGATCCCTACTATTCCGTCGCCAGTTGGTATCGCGACTACATCGCATACTGCGGCGTTTCGGAAGATGGCAAGAGGGTCTACGCCGTGGTAGTACAACTCGGTCGCCGCAAGCCCATCCTAAGAAAAGCGCTTGCTGAAGCCAGTACGCACGACCTGCCCGACTCCGGCTGTCCGTCTCCGACTTGGCAGCGCCAGCCCGTGCGTGTCACCTTCGAACCCGATCCGGGACAGAAACTGACCTACTCGGTTCGCGCCCATGCGGCGGACGTCGTGAATGATAGCGAAGAAGAAGCGGCGGAGTAGGTGAAGCAGCATTCAGCACTCAGCCTTCCGCCACCCCGCGTGATTGCCCACCCGACAGGCCAAGTCGGAGGTCTCATGGACTGAGTGCTGAATGTGGTTTCAGTGCTGCGCTGCCACCCCGAGCTGGGCGAATGTGACGATGTGCCCGGCCGGGTCCTTCACCCCGATTTCTTTGGCGCCATAGAATGTCGTGCGCACCGGCAGGACAACCTCGACGCCCTTCATCGCCATGATGATGTCATCGAGATTCTCCACCTCGACGTAGAGAAAGGTCGGGCCTTTGCGGAACGCCTGCGCGAGGAACGGCACATCTTTCTCCGCGCTGGCGAAGCTTTGATACATGAGCTCGACGCCTCCCCTTTGCAGGATGACGAAGCCCAGTTTGTTCCCGTCCGGGACTTCGACGGTTTTCTCGAACCCCAGCCGTTCCACCCAGAA
>JBGPJK010000187.1:0-9085 GCA_041485425.1 Terriglobia bacterium
AATCACTTCCTGTACCTTCATCGCCCGCTCCACTGCGGCCTGCGTGTAAGAGAACATGCCCTGCATGGTCTCCTACCCTCGCCGCCTGAAAGCGGACACTTCACTTGCTTAATCAACCGGACATATCATGTGCTAACGACATGAAATGCATCGATATTTGTCACGCTCGAAACTTTCCTGTATGGTGCGACTTTCGGTTCTCGCCCGCATGAAAACGCGTTTCATCGCATTACTCCTGCTCTCCCTGAGTTCGCTGGCTTCGGCGCAAGCCAGGCCGGAAGCCGGCGGGCACGAGCTCGAGTTGTGGACCGGTGGCGGCCACTCGGTCAGCGGCGGCACCTCCAACATCGGCGTCTTTAATCTGGGCCTGCGCTACGGCTGGATCCTCACCCGCCCCCACGGACCCGGTTTCCTCAAAGGGCGATTCGAGTATGCGGTTGATGCGGTGCCCGTGTTCTTGGTGTTTCAGCCCGCCAACACCACCTATGGAGTCGGGCTCAATCCCCTGAACCTGAAGTGGGACTTTGCCACTCGCGGAAGTGTCGTCCCTTACATTGAACTGGACGGCGGGACGTTGTTTACCACCGAACAGGTGCCCAGCGGGACTTCCCGGGTTAACTTTACTTCAGGGGGTGCATTGGGCGCGCACCTTCTGCAACACAGCTACAACTGGAGCCTGGAAGTCCGCTACATGCATATCTCCAATGCCGGGCTCACTTCTCCCAACCGGGGAATCAACACCGTGCAGGTGCGTTTCGGGATCGGTAAGTTCCTGCCGGGGCGGCTGGGCGGGCAACGCCGGGGCGCACCATAACTATCTCCGCAGCAAAGCGTTAGTTTGTGTTCCCCGGTTGGCGGAGCGATCCCTGATCGTCTTTTTGCAATTTCATCTTCCCGTGTAACTTCGTGGTGGCTTGTGCATCTACGACCAGGTGGGCCTATTAGGGTGACTTTCTCAGGGCAGTTGCCCGGAAGCGCTGCGCAGCGCCTCCTGCCTCCTTTCTGCCCTGCTGGAAGGCTCTTTGTTCCTTGCCCTGGGGGGGTCCGGAGCTTCCCTGATAGGCCCGATTTTTTGCGCCCTCCCCACCTCCCCAATCTCACCTGAGGTCGCGTTTTTCACCATCTCCGCGTACCAGGCGCAGAGACGCAGCTTGCTGCGTCTCTCTCAGATATGGCAAGGCTCACAAGGCCACCCGAGTTGTCGAGTTGCAGCTTAGCGAGCCCGCCAGATATTCTTCTCGCGTATGTCAACCCTGGTGGAGTGTGTCCCCAATTTCTCTGAGGGCCGCGACAAAGCGAAAGTCGACGCCATCATCGAAGCTATGAAGCTGGATGGCGTCTACCTGCTGGACCGCGAGATGGACGCCGACCACAACCGCTGCGTCATCACCCTGGTGGGCGAGCGTGAGCCCATCCAGGAAGCCGCCATTCGCGGCGTGGGCAAGGCGGCCGAACTGATTGACCTGACTCACCACCAGGGAGCGCATCCCCGCATGGGGGCCGCGGATGTGGTGCCGCTCATCCCCATTGACGGTGTCACCATCGAAGATTGCGTGGCTATGGCACGCCACGTGGGCGAGCAGATCTGGAAGCGCTACCAGATTCCGGTCTACCTCTACGAGGCGGCAGCGACTTCGCCGGAGCGGCAGAACCTGGAAAACATTCGTCGCGGGCAGTTCGAAGGCATCCGGGCGGACATCGCGACCAACCCGGCGCGCAAGCCCGATTTTGGCGAACCCCGCGTGCATCCCACCGCCGGGGCCACCGTGGTGGGCGCACGCAAGTTTCTGATCGCTTACAACGTGTTTCTGAACACACCGGATGTGGAGATCGCCAAAAAAATTGCCAAAGCGGTGCGCTTTTCCAGCGGAGGCATGCGCTTCGTGAAGGGCGCAGGCTTCCTGGTGCGCGGCCAGGCGCAGGTCTCCATGAACCTCACGGATTTTGAGCAGACCCCGATCCACCGCGTGTTTGAAGCGGTGAAGCGTGAAGCCGCCCGCTACGGCGTGACCCCGATGAGCAGCGAAATTGTGGGGCTCATTCCCAAGAAGGCGCTGGAGGCGGCCGCGGAGTGGTTTCTGCAAGTGGAGAGTTTCGATTCGTCACTCATCCTGGAAAACCGCTTGGCCGCGGTGATGGGCGGCAAGATGGCGGTGGGCGGGCTGCGCGCGGGCGTGGAACCGTTCGTCGAGCAACTCGCGGCGCCCACCGCCACCCCGGGTGGCGGCAGCGCAGCTGCGGCGAGTGCCGCCATGGCGGCGGGATTGGCCACCATGGTGGCTTCCATGTCCCGCGGAAAAAAAGCCTACCTGCAGCATGAGCGCGAGTTGAGCCAGGCCATCGCTCGGCTTTCGCAATTACGCGAGGAGTTGAAGGTGGCGATCGACGCCGATGCCGAGTCCTACAACGCCGTGATGAAGGCTTACAAGCAGGCCAAAGAGTCGTCCAATGCGGAGGGTGTGATGGATGCCGCGTTGAAGCAGGCGACCAGCGTGCCGCTGAGCGTGGCGGAAAGAGCCCGCGAAGTGGCGCAGATCGCAGAGAAGCTGCAACCAATCACCAATCCCAACATGAAATCCGACCTTACCACCGCGCGGGCTTTGGCACGGGCGGCCATCGAAGGCGCGCTGGCGAATGTGGACATCAATCTGGAGTCGATCAAAGATGCGGCGTTTGTGGCCGAGGTAAGGAACAAAGCACTGGCGGTGCGGGCGTAAGCCGCCATTCCCAAAGTCAGGCTAGCTGCTGGGAAGTCCTCAGTGCTGCCGCTCACTGTGGGCCTTGTTAACCCCTGAAAATTCCGGACAACCAAGTCACAAAATTCGTTCTCTCATGCGAGTCAAAAGGGCCGCATCGGGGTTTATCCCTTGTGCACCAGATCCTCCTAACAGGTTGCGGAAAAACTCGGGATTCAGTCGCCGATTTGAAAGGGCGCGCCTTCAGGCGCGCCGTAACTTGTCTGCAATCCATGCGGCTTCAGCCGCTGAGGTTCGCTGTTGGGTGCGGAAAAGAGTTTTTCCGCAACCTCCTAAGGGGAATTTCGGTCTCGGATATTTTGTAGGGAGTAACCATGCCTCGGCCCGCCTTGCTGCTGCTGTGGAGTCTGCTGTTGTGTACCGCAGGCTTACTCGGAATCCTGGGTGCTTGTGGAGGCGGGTCTTCGATCACGCAGGGCCCGCCGCCACCGACAGCCGCGCAAAAAATCAAGCACGTGATAGTGATCTTCCAGGAGAATCGCTCCCCCGACAATCTCTTTCATGATCCTGTCCTGATCGCCAGGGGAGCGGACATCGCCAGCAGCGGGCTGAACTCGTCGGGTCAGACCATTCCGCTGACCCCAATACCCATGGCCATCAATTATGACCCGTTGCACGGCCATGATCCTTTCTTGAGCATGTATGACGGGGGAAAAATGGATGGCGCGGACAAGACTGGAATCATCTGCGCCCAGGGCGCAACGAATTGCCCCCCACCCAACCCCCAGTTCGCCTATGTGGACCCTGCCGGCGTGGTGCCCTATTTCCAGTTGGCGGAGCAGTACACCTTTGCGGACCGAATGTTCCAGACCAACCAGGGACCGAGCTTTCCGGCGCACCAGTTTATAATTTCCGGCACTTCTGCGCCCACCGCCACCAGCAACTTGTTCGCTGCGGAAAATCCAACAGGCACTTCAGACACCGGCCAAGGCTGTGCTTCGCCTCCCGACACCATTGTGGCAATGATTGATCCCACGGGCAGCGAGGCCATGACCCAATACCCGTGCTTCGAGCATTCGACCTTGGTGGACTTGCTCGATGCGAAGATGGTGAGTTGGCGCTACTACGCTCCAAGCGCGGGCTCGATCTGGACCGGACCCAACGCCATCCAGCATCTGCGTTTTGGGCCGGATTGGACCCATAACGTGGTTCTGCAATCGGCGCAGGTGCTGACCGACATTGCCTCCGGCCAACTTGCTTCCGTCACTTGGGTGATTCCCACCGGCCAGGCATCGGATCACGCCATGACCACGGATGGTTCCGGACCATCCTGGGTGGCGTCGATTGTGAACGCCATTGGCAACAGCCCGTATTGGTCCGATACCGCCATCTTTATCACTTGGGACGACTGGGGTGGGTGGTACGACCATGTCGCGCCTCCCATCATCAACTCCTACGAATACGGTTTTCGCGTGCCGATGATTGTGGTGTCACCCTACGCGAAGGCCGCCTACGTGTCGCATGTGACCCACGATTTCGGCAGTATCCTGAAGTTCACTGAGGAAGTTTACAGACTGGGTTCGTTGGGATACGCCGATGCGCTCGCCGATGACCTCTCGGACTGTTTTGACTTCAGCCAGACGCCGTTGCCATACCACACGGTTGCCGCGCAGTTCAACGCCCGGCACTTCCTCGAGGACAAGAGGCCACCGACCGATCCGGACGACGATTGAGGGAGGCGGCGTACCTGCAGCATGAGCGCGAGTTGAGCCAGGCCATCGCCCGGCTTTCGCAATCACGCGAGGAGTTGAAGGCGGCGATTGATGCGGACGCGGAGTCCTAGGGAAATCTTCAGTGCTGCCGCTCACTGTGGGCCTTCTTAACACCTGAAAATTCCGGACAACCAAGTGACAAAATTTGTCCTCTCATACGAGTAGAAAGAGCCGCATCGGGGTTTATCCCTTGTATACCAGATCCTCCTAAGGGGAATTCCGGTCTCGGATATTTTGTAGGGAGTAACCATGCCTCGTCCCGCCTTGCTGCTGCTGTGGAGTCTGTTGTTGTGTACTGCAGGCTTACTCGGAATCCTGGGTGCTTGTGGAGGCCGGTCTTCGATCACGCAGAACCCGCCGCCACCGACAGCCGCGCAAAAAATTAAGCACGTGATAGTGATCTTCCAGGAGAATCGCACCCCCGACAACCTTTTTCACGATCCTGTCCTGATGGCGAGAGGTGCGGACATCGCCAGCAGCGGATTGAATTCGCTCGGCCAGACCATTCCGCTGACTCCTGTATCATTGGCCACCGACTACGACTTGAAGCACAGCCACCCTTCTTTTGTCAGTATGTATGACGGCGGGAAAATGGACGGCGCCGACCAGATTGTTGTGACCTGCGCCACCGGCGCGATAAATTGTCCCCCGCCCAATCCCCAGTTCGAGTATGTGAATGCTTCCGACGTGGCGCCCTACTTCCAACTGGCGGAACAATACACCTTTGGTGATCGCATGTTCCAGACCAACCAGGGCCCGAGCTTTCCCGCCCACCAGTTCATTATCTCCGGTACCTCCGCGCCCACCGCCACCAGCAATCTGTTCGCCGCCGAAAATCCGGAGGGAGTCACGGACCCTGGCGGCAATACCGGGTGCACTGCTCCGGCGGCGGAATTCGTGGCTTTGATTGATCCCACCGGCGACGAGTCTTTGACCCAGTACCCCTGCTTCGACCATCAGACCCTGATGGACCTGCTGGACGCCAAGATGGTCAGTTGGCGCTATTACACTCCCAGCGCCGGCTCCATCTGGACCGGCCCCAATGCCATCCAGCATCTGCGTTTCGGTCCCGATTGGACCAACAATGTCCTCCTGGACCAAACCCAGGTACTGACCGACATTGCCTTGGCTCAACTTCCCTCTGTGAGCTGGGTGATTCCCGCCGGACAGTCCTCCGACCATGCCAGCAGCAATGATGGTTCAGGACCGTCCTGGGTGGCTTCGATTGTGAATGCCGTCGGCAACAGTCCCTACTGGTCCGACACCGCCATCTTCATCACCTGGGACGACTGGGGCGGGTGGTACGACCACGTCGCGCCTCCCGTCATCAACTCCTACGAATACGGTTTTCGCGTGCCCCTCATCGTAGTGTCACCTTACGCCAAGGCGGCATACGTTTCGCACGTAACCCACGATTTCGGCAGCATCCTGAAGTTCATCGAGGAGGTTTACGGTCTGGGTTCGGTCGGATATGCGGATGTGCCCGCCGATGACTTTTCCGACTGCTTTGACTTCAACCAAACGCCCTTGCCCTACCACACGGTTGCCGCGCAGTTCAGCGCCCGGCACTTTGTCGAGGACAAGAGGCCACCGACAGATCCGGACGACGATTGAGGGCGGCGGGCCCGCCCTTCCGCTTGTCGGCCGTTGCCATGTACCGTTCTCATTACAGTTCTATTGCACTTTCGTTTCATCCCCTGGGCTGTCAATTGGCTTACAATTGAGCCTGCCATGCAGTGAACGGGAAGGCGTTGACCGGCATCTAAGTACCCATACTTCCTAGAGGCAGTTATGAAAACAGCGAAGGTGTGTTTTTGCATTCTATTTCTGTGCAGTGTGGCGGCCTGGGCCATGCCCTTGGGCAGCTCGGCGCGCACCGTGATTCCCTCCGACATACAGCAGATCATTTCCGTGGACTACCGCGCCCTGCGCAATTCGGAAACCGCGCAAGCCCTCAAACAGCAGGTGTTGCCGGAGAACCTGAAGCAGTTCGAGGGAGCGCTGAAGGGCGTCGGCGTCGATCCGGAAAAGGACGTGGACCAGCTCACCTTCGCCTCCTATCGCACCCCCAAGCAGGGAGTGCGCATCGTCGGCATTGCCCAGGGAATTTTCCCCACCAAGGCCTTCCTCAAGAAAATGCGCCTGCAAAAAGTGAAACCGCTCAAGGTTCGGAATTCGGACCTGTGGCCCATGTCGGGCGGCATGACCATGACTTTTCTGGATGACACCACCCTGCTGTTCGGCGACCGCAATTCCATCCAGGGGGCGTTGGATGCCCGCGACGGCTATGCCGCTACCCTCGATTCCAACAACCAGATCGCCGACATGATCGGTTCGGTTGACTCCGGCATGGTGTGGAGCGTGCTCGACCAGCAGGGCACGCAGAACATGCTGCGCTCGGCCCTCGGCGACGCCTCCAAGCTGGCCGACTACGACACCATCAAGAAGCGCCTGCTCGGCTCCCGCTACACCATGAATTTCTCCAACGGCGTGGACTTCGATCTGGCTGTGGTTACTTCAGACTCCATGACCGCCAGCACCCTTTCTTCCTTGCTCAAAGCGGGCGTGCTCTACAAGAAGCTGAACGCCACGCCCAGCGAGAAGATCGCCCTGGAGAGCGTGACCGTGGACTCGGACAGCTCCAACCTGCAACTCCACTTCAAGACCGACGACAAGAAGTTCCAGTCGTTGCTGCATTCGGAGCTGTTCGCGGCGGTGTCGAGATAAGAGAGGCCGCCCAGGAGCCTCCGCGCACTCCGCGGTCTTTCTCAGCGACCTCTGCGGTTTAAGATTTTTTCGGGGTTTTCCCCAGCCCACCCAGAATGACAACCTGCGAAACTGGCTTGAAATGAAATAGCTACTTTGCTTTCTGCGCTGCGCGTTTCTGCTTCGCCCAGCCTTCCTTGATGATCTGCCGCGCCCGCCCCAGAACCAATGCATCGGCCGGCACGTCGTCGGTAACGCACGACCCCGCTCCCACGTAGGCGCCCTTGCCCACCCGCACCGGCGCGACCAGCGTTGCATCACTGCCGACAAATACGCCGTCTTCGATGATCGTCTTGTGTTTGTGCCTGCCGTCATAGTTGCAGGTGATGGTGCCCGCCCCGATGTTCACCCCTTCGCCGATTTCCGTGTCTCCGAGATAGGTGAGGTGGTTGGCCTTGGAGCCTCTGCCCAACTTCACCTTTTTGGTCTCCACAAAATTCCCCACGTGTGCGCCTTCGCCGATCTCGCTGCCCGCACGCAGCCGCGAGTAGGGACCCAGCCTGGCGCCTGTTTTTACCTGGGACTGGTCGAGCACGCAACCGGGGAGAATGAGCACGCTGTCGCCAATCTCTGAGTTGCTAATCACGCTGTAGGAATGGATGCGGCAGTCGCTGCCAATGCGGGTCTTGCCCAGGACCTGCACGAAGGGCTCAATGATCGTGTCCGCACCGATCTCGACCCCGCTGTCGATCACGCAGGTGTGTGGGTAGAAGATGGTCACGCCTTCGGCCATCACTTGTTCGCACTTTGTCTGCCGCATTCGGTAATCGATATCCGCCAGTTCTACTCTGGTGTTGACGCCCAGTACCTCGTACGGGGCACCGGCCGCCACCGCCACCACGCGCCCCTTGGCTTTGCCCAGGATGGCAGCCATGTCGGTGAGATAGAACTCGCCATGCGCATTGTCGGTCGAGAGTTGGTCGATATGCCGGAAGAGGTCGGCTCCGTTAAACGCGTAAAAGCCGGCATTGATCTCATGAATCGTCTTCTGCGCCGCTGAGAGCGCTTTCTGCTCCACGATGGCCTGGACCTCGTCACCCTTGCTCTTGCGGATCACCCTGCCATAGCCGGTCGGGTTCTCAAGTTGCGCCGTGAGCAGGGTCATGGCGGCCTTTTTCGACGCGTGAAAATCGCGCAGCCTTTCGATGGTTTCCGCCCTGATCAGTGGAGCGTCACCGGAGAGCACCAGGACTGTGTCGTACGCCGCCAGAGCCTCGCGCGCGACCATGAGGGCGTGTCCGGTGCCGCGCTGTTCTTTTTGCAAAACGAAGTTGACGCCCGTTCCAGCCACGGCTTTGCGCACCCGCTCCGCCTCGTGGCCGATGATGGCATACACCTGCTCCGCCGGAACCACCTTGCTGGCGGCCGCGATCACATGCGCCAGCAGCGGCTTGCCGCCGACTTCGTGCAGTACCTTGGGATGTTTCGATTTCAGGCGCGTGCCTTTGCCCGCCGCCATGATGGCGATGGCGATGCGCGGGGCGCGATGGCTCGTCTTGGCTTTTGGCATTCGAGTCACTATACCGCGAGGCGAGCGCCTGGGTCATGATGGAAAGTAGCGTCGGCGGTCGCCGGGGTGTCTCGCCCCCACATCCAGGGGCAAGGGGCGGGCGCTACAAAACCCCGCGGAACTTTGCTCCGCCGGACGGAGCCGTCCCCACGTCGATTTTCCTGAAAGACGCCTCTGGGCTTGCTTTATCGGGCCGCGTGCTGCGATTGCGCCGCCTTTGCCGCGGGTGCTTGCGCCACCAGTTGCAACAGGTCGCTGGCCACCCGTTCGGTGGCGTGGCGGGCGACGCCTGCCTCCTCCAAATAGTCTCCCAGGACGGGGATCACCCCCAGCTTTTCCAC
>JBGPJK010000188.1:0-9057 GCA_041485425.1 Terriglobia bacterium
CATTCCTCTTCCCAACAGCTTGGAGACGGTCATGGCCAGGCTGGTGTAGCCGCCTTGAGGGACGTTCAACAGTGACAGGGGCTCGCTGGTATCCGACAGGTGAGTCATCTCGAGATCGCTGGTACCCGGCAACACGGTCATGGCGCTGCCGGAGGAAGGAGTCATGCTCATGGCGCCGACCGACACTTCGAAGGATACGACCCGGTCCGCGGGTGCGTCTCCGATTTTTACCTGGGTCATCGAATTCGCACTACCCGTTCCACCGGAGCCGCCAGAACCTGGAGGTGGCGCTCCCCCCGCCGCAGTTCCACCGCCGCAGCTGGTGACTACCTAAGGTGACGCCAGATAAAAGCTCCACCGCTAAGAACCGTCCAATCGTGCGTTTGAATATTTGAATCGACATAATGAGTCTCCCGATTGCTGTTCTAAGGTCTTTAGCTGGGTAGAGGAGAAATCCCAGGAAGGGGTAACTGGCTCTACCACCTGCATTAAGACAGCCGGCAGATGCGGGATGGAACAGCTTGTTTTGCGAGGTTCGCGCCACCGGTTGGGTGAGCGCATCAGCCCTCATTTGTCGATGTCCTAGCCTGGTGAAGAAGGCTTGGTCAGGCCGAAGTCCTCGGTCACCTCGGCAGGGTTCAGGTTTACACTTCCGACGGTCGCGATTACAGCGTGCGCTGTGGCGCTACCCACCTTCGGCTCGGCAGGCGACCATCGAGGATGCTGAGACTTGGGATTTGGGTCAAGTTAGCCCACTAAGCTCTTGCGTTTCCTGGGTAAGCTTCCCATTGCGGGGAAGTGAGCAACGCTCGACGTCTCGTTCTCCCGGCGTCAAGGGGAACCGCGCGGTTCCCCTTGTATTAGCTCGACGGACGAACGGTGGTGGTCATTTCCTTCAACTGGCCAACAACATCCGCATGCAAGATAGCGCTCTCGCTTCGCAAACCGCTACCTGGGAGCCCCCGTCGCCAGAACTCGCGGCGCATACTTGATCGTGGCGTGCGCTGGATTTGAGAAAGTCAACGTGAATGGGGCCGTTGTGGCGCCCGGCGCAAGATCGGACGAACTCACGTCGACGTACGGGCTGCCGAACGGCCCTGCATACTGCGTAGTTCCGGTTGCGTTGGCGAGCGTGACCCCGGATGTCAGCCCATCTAGTGCGATCGAAATCGAGCCCGGGATGGCGTTCGTGCCGGTGTTCGTCACCGTGATGAGTTGGGTGTAAGTGGCGCCATTGTGATGAACCATGCCCTTGGCAAAGGTCACCGGCTGAATCCAGGCCGCCGCGGGCGTGAGCAAAATGGTGGCGCTGGATCCGGTGCAAAGAATCTGGCCCCGGTCGTTGATGGCAATGACATCGCTGAGGAGCAAGCCGTTGCCGAAGTCGTTCAGGGTACTGAGATCCAACATCTGGCCGTTTTGAAACAGAGTCGCCCCGTTCCCAGACGCATGGCCCACAACCTGGTCGTAGTTGTTGATCGCGATTGCTGCCGCTAAACCGCCGTTGAGAATTCCGGGACTGAGGTCGGTCGCGGCTCCGTTTTTGTAGAGGTACGCGTGAATCGCACGTACTGTGCTGCTCAGGGCGGAAACCGCCAAATCGCCCTTAGAGTTGATGCCGCTAGCTCCACCAACGCATTCCTGGCTGTTGGGCGGTTCCCACAGCGGAGACGTGAGCACATCGGTGTCGAGCAGAGGCAAGGCGCCGGCGTGCAGATAAGGTCCATTCCAGACCGAATTCGCGCAAGAGGTTCCCGTAATCTGTCCGGCATCGTTGATCGCCGCCGGGCCATTGCCGTGGTCGGGATCGTAGGTCCAAATTCCAGTAAGGGCATTCGGAGTGCTAGGGGTCCACAACAGCGCGCGGCCGTTGATGCCAGAGGCGCCGATCACACCCTTGTTATTGATGACCTGGTAGTCTTCCGCCAACGTGCCCAGCGCCGGGATGTTAAGCAGCGGGAAAGGGACCGCCCTTCCCCTGCCCCGGTTGAGCACGCTCCCATTCCTCGCATTAAGCGGCCCCGGTCTCCACATCCAGGACTGCTGCTGGTTGCCGTCGCCTTTGCCCGGAGTGTAAGCGGTGCCAGCGATCTGACCGCGATCGTTCATGCCTGTGGGCCAGGTCCAAGCCGTTCCGGCGGGGAATCCCTGACTCGATTCCAGCGAGTACAACGTTCCGGCGTTGAAGCCGTCATTGGCGGAATTTGGCGTCCACAGGACGGCGTGAACCCCTCCGGAGAGACCTCCACCGTAGGTGCCAATCACCTGACCCCATTGATTCATTCCCTTTGGGTGTTCAACTTGGATGTTGGTTCTCCCGTCGGAAATCCCGAGCAGGAGGGCGTGGTAGGCCGGTGTCTGAGCCGGGGACGGTATGCCCGCGAAAAACACGCTCAGGGCAAGAACAGCAAGAATGGTTTTCTTCTTCATGATTGTCTCTCCATTTTTCAAACTTCGAATTCTCATTGGCCCCGCGACGCTATTTCCGGGCCCGCTTGAAATCGACGGTGGTAGTGCGCCATCGTTCTTGCAGCCCTGCCCTAGTAGTGGCAGTCGATTACCACTCCCCCCTTGGTCGTGTTGCTGAGTTCGAGCGACGTAATACCGAAGCTTTCGCTGCCGATTGCGCTACCGTCTTGGAAAATTACGTCCACATCGGTGACCCCGGTAAAGGTGAACCCTTGCGTTAGTTGGAATAGACTCAGGGGTAACTCCATGCTGAAGGTCCCGGCATAGGCGGGGATGTTGCAGCCGCCGATTGCATAAGGCCCGCCACTGTAAAGGAGGATGTTGAAATTCAACTCTTGACTCAGGCCGTTGAAATTGACACGAATTTTCTGGTAGCCGCTGAAGTCCACGTTCATCGGCGTCTGGAAGCCATACCGCATGTCAATGCGGGGGGTGGCGAAGTAACCGCCTGTCTGCACCATGGCAGCGGGCTGCACACCGTTCGCGGGGAGGAATCCGTAACTCGAAGCCTGTTTGTATGGGTTCGTGGCGGCGCAATCCCCTTTCTTCCTGGGGTCGCAGATTGACATGACGGTATCCCGACTGCCACCCATCATGCTGCCGGCTTGAATATTCCTATTAACGAGACCGGACTTGTATCCGGGTGACTGGTAGTGGCCGGTCGTGAAGTCGTCAATGGTTAGGTCTTGGGCTACGGCGTTTGCTGCTACCGCGGCCAGAAACAGAACGACGGATGCTACGATTCGCGATTTCACAGGTGGTTCCTCCTGAAGGTTGAATTCTCGCTTCGGACCGCAAGGACTTGAGAAAGTGGGGGAGCAGCAGGTTCCCCACCCGCCGCTGCCCTTATCTACTTCTTACTAACAACTGCGGAAAGCAACAGGGAAATCAGGTCAAAAATATTTTCGGAACGCCGGGAATTGTCTTGGCGGGGAAGGGCGCGACCCACGAATTGACTTGGCTGGGATGCCAAGATATCTTTACGTCACTATTTGTTTGGGCCGTAACTGACAGTGAATCAGCAACATTCCCAACCTGTAACCGAGCTGCTGGTGCGTTGGAGGGCGGGCGACCAGGAGGCGCTGGAAGCTCTGGTCCCCCTGGTTTACAAAGAACTGCGGGATATCGCGCGGCACCATCTACGAGGAGAGCGGCCTGGGCACACTCTGCAAAGCGCGGCTCTGGTGCACGAGGCGTATCTCAGGCTGCTCGACCAGCGTCCCTTTGATGCCGAGAATCGCGCGCACTTTCTCGCTGTGGCCTCGCGACTGATGCGGCAAATTCTGGTGGACTACGCCCGCAGCCATGGCGCGGCCAAGCGCGGGGCGGACCGCAGAGTCGAACTCGACACCTCGCTCGTCCTACCGCAGGCCAGGGCCGCAGACGTGGTTGCGTTGGACGATGCGTTGAACGACCTGACAAGCATGGACGAACAGCAGGGCCGCATCGTCGAGATGCGTTTCTTCGGGGGGCTGGCGACCGAAGAGATCGCGTTAGTACTCGGCATTTCTCCCTCCACCGTCAAACGGGAGTGGAATGTCGCAAAGGCGTGGTTAACCCGCCAAATGAAGAAAGGGGATCGTGGCGACACCGGAGCAGTGGCCAAAGATTAAGGAGATCGTCGGGGCGGCGCTGGAGCGTGATCCGGACGAGCGCAGCGCTTTTCTCGATCAAGCCTGTGCGCAAGACGGCAAGTTGCGGGCCGAGGTCGAATCGCTGCTGGCCGCGCACGCCGACGCCGGTGGACTGTCGGAGAGTCCTTGGGCAATGACGGCGACCGATGCTGGGGGAGAGTCCAAGACAATCGGACCCTACCGGCTGCTTCAGATACTCGGTGTTGGTGGCATGGGACAGGTCTGGCTAGCGGAACAGACCGAGCCGGTCCGCCGCCGCGTTGCCCTGAAGCTGATCCGGGCCGGCATGTACGACAGCGCTTTGGTCCAGCGCTTTCAGTCCGAGCGGCAGTCGCTGGCCATCATGGACCATCCGGCCATCGCCAAGGTGTTCGATGCCGGCACGACTTCAGAAGGCCAACCGTACTTCGCAATGGAGTATGTGGATGGCCCGCCGATCCCCGACTACTGCGATCGCAAGAAGCTGGGGATTCCTGACCGCCTGAGGCTGTTCATGCAGGTGTGCGATGGCGTGCAGCACGCCCATCAGAAAGCCATCCTTCATCGCGATCTGAAGCCCTCCAACATTCTCGTAGTCGAGGTGGATGGCAAGCCGATGCCACGGATCATCGACTTTGGTTTGGCGAAGATGACGGCGCCCGTGCCCGGAGAAAGTCTGTTCACGCATGTGGGAGCCTTTCTTGGAACCCCGGGGTACATGAGCCCGGAGCAGGCGGACCCGAGGGTTCACGATATCGACACGCGCTCGGACGTGTACTCCCTGGGCGTTGTGCTCTACGAATTGCTTACCGGCTACCTGCCGTTCGACACTACGCAGTGGAAGAAGCGGCGACTGGATGAAGTGTTGCGGGAGTTGCGCGAGACCGACCCGCAGCGCCCGAGCACGAAAGTCAGCACGAATCGCGGCACTTCGACGGCGCGAGCCGAAGCGCGCAGCACCGAAGCCCGGCATCTGGTGAGTCTGCTGCGCGGAGATCTGGACTGGATCACGCTGAAAGCGCTGGAGAAGGAGCGGGAAAGAAGATACGGCACACCGTACGCGCTGGCTGCCGACGTCGAGCGCTACTTGCAGAACCGTCCGGTGGAAGCGCGTCCGGCGAGCGCTGGATACCGTCTCAGAAAATACCTACGCCGGAATCGAGTGGCGGTAGCGGTGGTATCGGGAGCGGCTGTGCTGTTGATCGCCTTCGCCGTGATGCAGACGATCGAGCTGCGGCGGATCACGCGGGAACGGGACCGCGCCGACCGGATCACCGAGTTCATGACCAATATGTTCAAGGTGTCGGATCCGAGCGAAGCTCGCGGCAACAGCATTACGGCGCGCGAGATCCTCGATAGATCGTCGAAGGAAATCGATAGTGGACTCGCTAAGGACCCCGAATCGAAAGCGCAGATGCTGTACGTCATGGCGACCGTATATGACGGCCTGGGGCTTTACCCACAGTCGCAGTCACTTTTCGAGCAGGCCCTCGATATTCGCCGCCGCATTTTTGGACCAGAGCATAGGGACACGCTGGCCACGATGTACCGCTTGTCCTGGCTTCTCAACAAACAGGGCCACTATGCCGAGGCCGAGAAGCTTCAGAGTCAAACGCTTGAAATACAGCGACGCGTTCTCGGAAGCGAAGCCCCTGACACGCTTGCGTCCATGAACAATCTGGCCGCCGATCTCTTCTCGTTGGGCCGTTACGCCGAATCGGAGAGGATGGATCGCGAGACGATTGCGATCCGCAGCCGCGTTCTCGGCCCGGAAGACGCGGAGACGCTATCGGAGACAAGCAATCTGGCAAAGAATCTGGCGACCCAGGGCCACTATGAAGAAGCCGAGAAGCTTTTGCGGCAAGTCATCGAAACCCAAACTCGCGTACTGGGAAGGGACCACCCGCGTACCATTAAGTCCATCAGTGGGCTGGCGGAGGTGCTCTATTACAAAGGCGATCTCGCGCAGTCTGAAAAGCTCTACCGAGAGTTGTTGGACGCACGGACGCGCGTCCTCGGAGCCGACCATCCGGACACGCTGACCTCCATCGCCGACCTCGCCGTTCTTGTGTCAGACCAGCATCGAGGAGCCGAGGCGGAGAAATTGTACCGCGAGGCCATCGACAAAGAGCGCCGTGTCCTCGGGCCGGAGCACCCGGAGACGCTGAAGGCCATGAGCAACCTGGCCGAAAGTCTCGACGACGGTCGACGCGCCGAGGCCGAGGAGTTGCTTCGGCAGGTAGTGGAAATCTCTCGGCGTTCGCTCGGTCCAGAACATCCGGAAACGCTGGCGTCCACGATCAACCTTGCCGTGATCTTGCGAGCCGAGCACCGTTTTGCCGAGGCAGAGAAACTCGTCCGGGAAACGCTGGCGATTCAGCGCCGCGTGCTCGGACCGAATCACCCGAGTACGGCCTTCTCAGCACTGAACGTGGGCATCACACTCGCCGTCCAAGGCAAACGAACCCAGGCGCTTTCCCTGATACAGGATGCGCTCGACCACGGCCTGGCCCTCAGCGTTGCCGTACACATTGAGGACGATGAGGACCTCAAGCCCTTGCACGGAGATCCAAAGTTCGAGGCCATCCTCGCCAGCATTCGCGAGCGAGCCAAGGCTGCTCAGCAGACCA
The DNA here is from genome assembly GCA_041485425.1 of Terriglobia bacterium. Classification (GTDB taxonomy): domain Bacteria; phylum Acidobacteriota; class Terriglobia; order Terriglobales; family Acidobacteriaceae; genus JAIQET01. Next base: position 6,713 of record JBGPJK010000188.1, read on the forward strand.
AATAATGGCGAGACCGAGATGAAAAGTGAGTAGGGCAAATTCGCCGAAACAGACCACCGGCTGGGCTCACCCCTTCCATGAGAGCGCCGCTTGCAAGTTCATCACGATTGCCTTTACTGATCCACTCCTCGTTAAGAGTTAACTCCTTAGAATAGCTGTGCAGAACTTACCAAGATGCAGCTTTGACAATAATTTAGCAAGAATGACGCCCACACGAACCGCTCTTAAAGAACGTTGAAAAGCTGAAGAAGTCGAGTGTCATCCCAACGGGTAGGATCCAAAATGGACACTGCCGGTTTATAAGCGAGTCCTAGTGAGTGCCAGTCTAATCTTCGACAAGCTGATTTTTGTGTTCAACCTGATTTCCAGCTCCCCGCCACATGGCAAAGTCCCACAGAATGCTAAGCATTCCACGGATGTGAACCTTGCTCTTAGGCGCGAGAGACAGTGAGTCCAGCCATAGCTCAACCGGGCGTGCCTGGAGGTCTGTTATTGAGTAATCGCCCCATCGGGGCAGAATGTGATTCCTCAACCAAGCCTCGTAAACACGACGAGTATCAATTCGCTTAGGCATTTTTTCTCTTCGATACTCCTCAATAAGCTGCTTCAACGTAGGGATGGCTCTCTCCTGTTGCAGCCGCAAATCCCTACGTGCTGCCTCGGCCCTTTCTAGTGCATCGGCTCTAGTTGGTAGCTCTGCTAGAGTTCCCAACTTTCGGCTGTGCCTTGTGCCGTCCGCAACCCAAAGAAAATTCCAAGTTGCTCGGGCCTTGTTGAATACCACACTACCTTTCAGTTTCCGTGCTCTCATTTACTTCATCCCCCTTTCTTGGGAGAGCACAGTTGGCGGGATGGAGCTTACCACAGGCCGCGACAGTAGGGCAGAGTCCAAATCCTCCCTGCGGAACCGCCAGATACGGCGCTTTGTGCCAGAGAGGGCATACCCCTTGACCTTTCCCTGCCTCACCCACAGCAGCAGGGTTCGCCTCTCCACTTGCAGATACTTAGCGGCATCTGCCGCCGTCAGCCATTCAGTCCAAGGCTGGTTCATTGCGGGTCTGCCTCCTTCTGGATTTCGCCGGTGAGAGACGTCGGGTTGGGCGGGTTGATATCAGCCTTTTGTTGCCGGAGAGACCTTAGCCAAACGTAGAAGAAAACTGCGCCAACCACCGCAACTGCCAACACGACAATAACGGCCCAACTGAACGATGCAGAGTCTAGTCCCTCCACAGGGGCCAAGACGCGGGGACAAGAAAACTCCCTATTTCCCCCGTTATCAAACAACCGATTTGATCCGGTGACCATTTGGCGGTAGACAAGCCGCCTCACGATACTGGATGTGGAAAGCTGCGTCGTTTGGGACGCCGCTACTAGAGCTTCGATGTTCGACCAGCCGACATAGAACGAAAGCCGTGGATTATCCGATTCCTTAGGGGGATCGGGCAAAGAAGCTAGTTCAGCATCGCTAAGTTCCCCAAGACTGGAAACCAGTTGCCGGACTGCCCCATGCACGTCCATCCCTGCCCGCGCAGCACTAGCCTCAAGTGTGGCTATCAGGGAGTGAGGCAATCGCACACTGACTAAACCCGCGCCGCTCACTTGAAGAACCCACCTTTCTTGGGAGCCTTGATCTGGTCCTTCAGTAATTCCATCGAACGCGAGCCGTTGTAGAAGATACGAGCCGAGCAAAAGCCGCAATTGATGAATGGCCGCTTGGTCCGTGTGACAAAGACGGCAACTCGATGCCCGCACACCGGACACGGAGCCGTGCCTAGCTCGGGCATGGCAGGCATGAGTTCCAAGGGTTCCTTCTCGTTGCTATTCTGTATCGGCTCAGAGTTCTTCTGTGTCAGGCTGCTTAAAATACTCCGTCGTGGTTTATCGTTGTTCATATCTGAAATGGCCTCTTCAATCCATGGGTTCGGCGGTTGTGCTCGCCTTTTAGAGATTGATCTCTAAACGCACCTTTAGTATGAGGCCGGTACTGGGGAAACAACCGAGTTAGAAAGAGAGCGGAAGTTTGAACTCGTGGAATTTCAGAGAAGGTACGAAATGACTCACGGCAGAACGGCAAAAGTCCGGACTGATTCACATCGCAAAAGAAACGTTGACCCATTGACAGCTATTTCTGAAAAGCGTGAAAACTCGTTGGAAGACCGAGTGGCGAGATTGGAGGCCCGAATCGAGGAGTTGCAGGAACAGGCTGACCGCGCATCTGGTGTGTTGCCCGTATATTTCCGAGAGGCAACCAGCACAAGCAAGAAACGACCCGGCCCTGACGAGAAAATTGATCCGAGTGAGCTTTTGATTCGACGTGATGCAATTGTGAAATGGCTGGAGCAGCA
>JBGPJK010000189.1:0-9018 GCA_041485425.1 Terriglobia bacterium
CTTCACCAAAAGAAGTTCATAGTGGGACTGGACGTAGGCTCAACCACGGTGAAAGCCGTTGTCGTGGACGTCGCGACCGATCAGATCCTGTGGCAGGATTACCAGCGGCACGAGACCAGGCAGCCCGAAAAGACCCTCGATTTCCTGCGCCGCATGGAAGCCGAAGCTGGCATCAACAAGCACAACACCCGCATGTTCATGACCGGATCGGGCGGCGGCAATATCACCGACCAGATTGGCGCCAAGTTCGTGCAGGAAGTCACAGCAGTTGCGCTGGCAGTCGAGAAGCTGCATCCCGAGGTGTACTCGGTCGTCGAGCTGGGCGGACAGGACGCCAAGATCATCGTTTTCAAAGATGACGACGAGAGCGGGCGCAAGAAGAAGATTCCCTCGATGAACGACAAGTGTGCTGGCGGAACCGGCGCCGTCATCGACAAGATCAACGCCAAGCTGAAAATTCCTCCCGCCGCGCTCTGCGACCAGGGATACCACGGCATCAAGCTGCACCGGGTTGCTGGCAAGTGTGGCGTCTTCGCCGAGACCGACATCAACAGCCTGCAGAAAGTCGGCACTCCGCCCGACGAACTCATGGCTTCCCTGTTCGACGCCATTGTCCTGCAGAACCTCAGCGTCCTCACCCGCGGCCATACTCTTCGCCCCCACGTGTTGTTGCTGGGCGGCCCCAACAGCTTCATTCGCGGCATGCGCGAGGCCTGGCAGGCCAACATCCCACGCATGTGGCAGGAGCGCAAGGTCGAAATTCCGGACGGCGCGAAGCCCGAGGAGATGATCAAGGTCCCGCAGAATGCCCTGTACTTTGCCGCCATGGGCGCGATTGAGTTCGGCAAGGGCGAGGAGGATTGCATCGGCTGCTATCGCGGCTGCGATCAACTGGTCCACTACATTGATTTCGGACGTGCGGAGGAGAAGGCAAAATCAGGCGGCAGAGGATTGGTCACCAATCCCGCCGAATTCGACACTTTCAAGAACAACTATCGCCGCAAGACATTTATCCCGGCGACGTTTCAAAAGAACCAGACCGTCGCCGGGTTCGTGGGCGTCGATGGTGGATCAACTTCTACCAAGGCCGTTCTGCTGGACGAACAAGGCGACATCCTCTGCAAGGCCTATCAACTCTCGAACGGGAATCCCATCCAGGACACCATCGAAATGTTCGAGAACCTGCGGGGCCAGGTGGAGGCGCAGAACGCGAAGCTGGAGGTGTTGGGAGTAGCGACCACCGGCTACGCCAAGGACATCCTGAAAGATGTTCTCAAGGCCGACGTCGCGCTGGTGGAAACCGTCGCTCACACTGAATCCGCTTTAAAGTTCTACGAGGACCCTCACGTGATCGTCGATGTCGGCGGCCAGGACATCAAAATCATCATCCTGCACAACGGGCGCGTGAAGGACTTCAAGCTCAACACCCAGTGCTCCGCCGGTAATGGATACTTCCTGCAATCCACCGCCGAGGGTTTCGGCCTCAAGGTGGAAGAGTATGCCGATCTGGCGTTTGCCGCGCAGGCCATGCCGGTGTTCGGCTACGGCTGCGCCGTGTTCATGCAGTCCGACATCGTAAACTTCCAGCGCCAGGGGTGGAGAGCAGAGGAAATCCTCGCCGGTTTGGCTGCCGTTCTGCCCAAGAACGTGTTCCTTTATGTAGCCAGCATCCCGAACCTGGCGGCGTTGGGCTCGCGTTTCGTGCTGCAGGGCGGCACCCAGAACAATCTTGCGGTGGTGAAGGCTGAGGTGGACTTCATCCACAACAGCTTCCGTGCCGCCGGCAAGCAGCCCGAAATCATCGTGCACGAGCACTGTGGTGAGGCAGGCGCTATCGGCGCCGCGGCCGAGTCGCTCCGGCTGTGGCGAAACGGCCGGCAGACTACATTCGTCGGCCTCGATGCGGTCCGCAACATCGAGTACCGCACCACCCGCAACGAGAATACGCGCTGCAATTTCTGCAAGAACACCTGCCTGCGCACTTTCATCGATATCAAAACCAGTGGCGACAACTGCTTCGTGCCGGTGAAGAAGGTAACCAAGGTCCCGTTGATGCAGGGCGAGCAGCGCCTGATTATCGCCACTTGCGAAAAGGGCGCAGTCGAAGACGTCAACGACATGAAGGAAATCAAGGCGGGAATCGAGTCCACCAAAGAAGCCCACCCGAACCTCGTCGACATCGCTTCCAAAGAGGTCTTCCGCCCACGCAGTCCGAAGATTGTTGCCGACCCCATCCCCTCGCGCGCATGGACCAAGTCGGCCAAAGAGCGGGTCGCGCTCATGCAGAATCGCAAGCAGATCCGCATCGGGATCCCCCGCGTGCTGAATGCCTACGCCTATGCTCCGTTGTTCAATGCGTATCTTGCGAGCCTGGGCGTGCAACCGGAAAATATCATCTACTCCGATTACACCAGTGCGGAACTCTACCGCGCCGGCTCCAGCCGCGGGGCCATTGATCCGTGCTTCCCTGCCAAGGTCGGCATCCCGCACGTGTACAACCTCATCCAGGAAAAACACCGGAAGAAGCCGCTGAACGTCATCTTCTTCCCCATGTACGACGTGCTCCCTTCGTCGCTGGTCAAGATCGTCGCCGCCAACGCCTGTCCCACGGTGACCGCCACGCCTGAAACCGTGAAAGCGGCGTTCACCAAGGAATCCGACGTCTTCGCCGAACACAACGTCACTTATCTCGATCCCATTCTCAACTTCTCCGACCGGAAACTCTTCGCCTACCAGATGTTCCAGGCATGGCAGCCCCTTCTCGGGTTGTCGGAGGAAGAGAACGACCGCGCGATCGAAGCCGGATATGAAGCGCTCAAGGATTACGAGACCAGCATCCGCAAGCGCGCCCGCGCAGTCCTCGATCAACTGGAACGCGAAGATCGCATCGGCATCGTGATGCTGGGCCGCGTCTATCACCATGATCCCGGTCTCAATCACGAGATCATGGACGAGTTCCAGAAGCTCGGCTACTCCATCTTCTCGCAGAACACGCTGCCCCTCGACCCAGACATGCTGGAGCGGTTGTTCGGAGAAGAAGTTCGCGCCGGCCTGATCAGCAGTCCGCTGGAGATCACCGATGTCTGGAAGAATTCCTATTCCTGCAGCACCAATCACAAGGTCTGGGCGGCCAAATTCACGGCCCGCCATCCCAACCTGGTCGCGCTCGAAATGTCCAGCTTCAAGTGCGGCCACGACGCACCTATCTACGGTGTGATTGAGGGCATCATCGAACAATCGGGTACGCCGTACTTCTGCTTCAAAGACCTGGACGAGAACAAACCCTCGGGATCGATCAGGATTCGCGTGGAAACCATCGATTACTTCCTGCGCCGCTACCGCGAGCAGATCATCCAGCGCCGCAAGGCAGGCCAGGAAGTGGAGACCCGGTTGGGGGCGTACGCGGCGCAACTCGGGCGTGAACTGGAGCAGGAACCGCAAGGCATCGCGGCGGACTGAGCCACTTGCGGGGGCCCGGGCAAAGGGAATGCTGCCAGGACCTCAAGTAGGCCCGTCGATCCCCCACCGGATCTTGGCCATGATGCGAAGGTTCGGGGGAGGATTAGAGGACGTCATGCAATATGACAATCGCAACCCCGGCCCGCAATCAAGGGCACCGGCGCCGCAGACCCTCTACCGGGGGTTGTACATCCGCATTGCAAGAAAGCTCGGCGTCGATCCTTCTTACGTCAGCCGGGTGGCTCGCGGGGAACGCTGTTCCGCAGCCGTAGAGAAAGCCCTAAGCTACGAAATCGCGGACATCAACCAAAAGCTCGGGGGAAGCCGCGGCTCGGCTGCGGTGGACCAACCCGCCCAAGGCGCAAAGGCGGGCAAGCGGCTCAGCTTCTTTGTGAAACGGGATCGCCAGCGGCTGCGCCAGGAGTGGCTGCAGCAGAGCGCGGCAAACCCGAGCCTCAGGCGTCGCAAGATATCCGCCCGGAAACGGGTATCTTCAGTCCCGGCGCTGGTCGAAGAGGCCATGCAGCTCAGCAGGTTCTCCCCCAAGAAAATGTTGACCCGGCCGCGCAAGGCGGGGGAGCAGCACGGCCGGGCGCGGCGTGCCCAGGGCTACTCGGCGGACGTGATGGTGGAAGAATACAATCTGGTGCGCCGCTGTCTTTTCAAGATTGCCGAGAAACACTTCCACGAAATGGACCCCTACCTCCTTCTTCACGATCTGGCACAAGTGGGAGAGGCCATCGACCTTCAAATGCAGAATGCGCTGAGCAGCTTTCTGGGCCGGGCTTAGAGGGAGTGGATGGGTCGAATCAGGTTCCAGCTTCTCTCCAGGCAGAATGAAGTAGATTTCTTGCGAACCGAGTGCCTAAAGTCATGCTGCTACTACTAACCGGAATCTCCGCAGTTTACCGAGTATCCCGATCCGATCTCCTGATGACACAAAAGCCCGCTCGGGTAACTGGACCGGCGGGCTCACTTATACTGTCACATCCAGTGTTACGCTGCTTTCTTCTGCTGCCTTACCTTGGCCCAACGTGCTCTCTGTGCTGCGGCAATCCTGTTCCGTGCAGCGACGGACAATCTGCGCTTCGGCCTGATTGTCCCTCTACCAACCCGGTTGCCGACTAATCCTCTTAGTGCGCCAATGGCGCCGTCGATCCTGCGTAGTTCGTACTGCATGTGTTTTCGTTCTTGCTGCAACTGCGTTAACACTTGTGCGAGATTTGACATGTATCCCCCTCGGCTACCGATTGTAGCAGGAGATAAGCGGTTTGATGAGGGTCACCTACCGACTTTTGCCTGACAGCTCTACCGCCTTACAACTTCCGGGTGCCCGATGCAAGAATCGTCTAAGTGCGGCTGCGAAAGATGCGAAGCACCCTGTCCGGGTACGAGCCTGGGGCAGGCTCGCGCCGCTCGTGCCATCTGCGAGCAGACGGCGAATTATGCCATATTTCCTGTTTGCGCGGTGAACAATGGGGAAGCGTTTGCCGGTCATGGTTCAGGCGAGTCATCGGCGACCCGCCCCTCCCCCATCATTTGGTGGGATCGCGTGGAAACTTCAAATAAGGCAGGCGAACGCCGTCGATAAACACCTGGTCGGCACGGATGGCGGTGGGAGCGTCGAATCCCGCGGCCCCGCCGTTGGTCACAAAGTCGTCCTGCTCTACGCCGTCGCCGCTGACGCCCAATCCCCCCACGATCACCCCATTGCGGTAAAGCGGCACGGCGCCCGGGAAGAAGACGATCCCACTCTGGTTTAAGACATTGTTCGGGTCGGACCCTTGCGTGCACGGAAACATGGTGTCTTTCTTGTACAAGTCAAAGAAAGGCCCGGGCCCGCTGCCATCGATGCCCGGTGGAAATAACGGCTGGGCACCGAAGCTGATGGTGCGATTGCTGACCGCAGTCCCGGAAGGCACACCCGGCAGGTCCACCGGCGCAGGAGGAGTGCTGTAGTAAATCACGTTCCTCGACTTGGCCACGGCTACGTCAATGCTGAAGATGGTGGCGTCGGGCATGCGATACACCGCCAGGAGGGTGCCGTCCAGATCGGCTACCGCGATCACCATGCGCGTGCGGGACCCGAGCGGGAGGCGAATGACGGCGCGAGTAACGTTGGCCGTGGCCACCGCATTCATCACGATGCTGTCGACTTCCGTCACCGTCAATCCACCCAACGGTCCCGCCTTCGGAGCGACCAGGTATTCTTCCGGTGCGAGGGGCAAATCGCCGGTCGGGACCATGACATAGCTTCCGACGAAGCTGCCGGAGGTGATGCCAGCCGGCGGAGTGGTCTGGTTCACGAACGGCAACGCAATACCGTCGATGAACACCACCCCGGGCGGCGCGACGACCAGCCCGATACCGCCCGGCAATCCCACCAGTCCTCCGGATCCCTGGAATGCAGCGTATTCGGCAACCGCGCTGGATGCGGCCACCACCCCTACCCCTCCCACCAGGGTGCCGTTCTTGAAGATCGGAACCCCGCCCGGGTTCACCGCCAGCGGATCGCTATCGTTGAGGTCGGCCTTGCCGGTGATAATGCCTAGCCCCAGGGTGGTGCCATCAATTAGCGTCGAGGGCGGAATTTCCTTGCCGGGAATGAAGGTCGTATTGAACGAACAACCACGGTTGGTGTTCTCGATGCCGTACAAAGCGGCGTTGGCAGTGAAGGAAACTCCCGGTGGGAAGTGAATCCCGCTGATGAACCGCACCGTACGCGAGGATAGCGGCGCCTGGCTGTTGCTGAAGTAAGAAGCAGTCCGCGCCAGAGCCACTGCCAGGTTCTGCGAGTCTGGAGTCGTCCCGAAGTTGCCCGGTCCGGTAGCCGGAGTGCACGGTGTGGTGTTACAGAAGACGGCCAGAATATTGCCAAGGCGATCAGTGACTGCCACCACGATTGGAACATTCACCGATTGCACAGCCGCATGCACCACCACATCCACGTCCGTGGCGTCGAGAGGGGTGGGTGGTATGGAGGGCGGATCGGAGTGGGCATTCGCCCCTCCACCGCCGCAGGAAGTCAGCAACAGAGCGAGAGCGACGCCGAGCACAGCGAGTGCCAGTACTACAACCAGGAATTTACCGGGCCGATGCCTGCTGCTGTCCATCTTCATGCGCAAACCCCGCCGTATGCCGCGTCTGCCTTCCACCGTCAGCGGTTCCCTGGTCCATTCCCCCGTGGCGATTCCCCTAAGATCAAGAACGATCCGCAATGCGAATTGGATTGGGCCGCTGAACTTACCTTGTTTGCCTGCTGATTCGAAAAAGTCTGCAATGCGCCAACCGGGCTGTCAAGCGGTGTGCAAGCCGGCGCTTCGCGGCTCGGTGGCCGCTGCCATGGAGCGCACCGGATCCGAGCCATTCATCCTCCAATGCCGGCCGTCCCGTTCCAGCAACTCGTCCGCTTCCCTGGGTCCCCAGGCGCCCGCCGGATAATTGGGGAAATTGCGCGGGCGCAGCGCCTTCCACACGTCGAGAATCGGCGTGACCACACTCCAACCCGCCTCCACCATGTCGGCGCGCTGGAACAGCGTGGCATCGCCAATCATGCAGTCGTGCAGCAGCCGCTCATAACCGGTGGCCGAAGTCGTCCCAAAGTAGTCGGAGTAAGCAAAATTCATGTTGACGGCCCCCAGGCGCATGATGGGGCCGGGTATCTTGGCGCCGAAGCTCAGCGAGATGCCTTCTTCAGGTTGGATGTGAAGCACCATCAGATTGGGCGTGAGCCGTTCCACCGGAGTATCGCGGAACAGAATGAACGGTGCCCGCCGGAACTGGATGGCAACTTCGGTGTGGCGTTGCGGCAGCCGTTTTCCGGTGCGCAGGTAGAACGGCACATCGGCCCAGCGCCAGTTATCAATCTGCAGCCTCATGGCGACGAAGGTTTCGGTGGAGGAATCCGGGTTCACGCTGGACTCGGAGCGGTAGGCCACCATGCGCTTGTTCGGGTCCCGGCCTTCGCCATACTGCCCGCGCACCGCCCGGGTCAGCACGTCTTCCGAACTCAACGGCTGGATGGCGTGCAAAATCTTGGCCTGCTCATCGCGCACCGCATCCGCCTGGAAAGAAATCGGCGGCTCCATCGCGGTCAGGGTAATCAGCTGGAAAATATGGTTGGGCACCATGTCCCGCAAGGTGCCGGCTTCGTCGTAGTAGCCGCCGCGGTTCTCCACGCCCACGGTTTCGGCAACCGTGATCTGCACGTGATCAATGTAACGCCGATTCCAGATCGGCTCAAAGATCCCGTTGGCGAAGCGGAAGGCCAAAATATTCTGCACGGTTTCTTTGCCCAGATAGTGATCAATGCGGTAGATCTGGCTCTCGCTGACCACCTCCATGAGCTGGCGGTTAAGTGTCTTGGCCGATTCCAGATCGCGCCCGAAGGGCTTTTCCACGATCACCCGGCGCCATACGTCCTTGCTCTCCGTCACCAGGCCGGCCTGGCCCAGTTGCTGCACGATGGGCCCAAAGAAAATAGGCGCCGTCGCCATGTAGTAGAAATAGTTCCCCTGGGTGCCGTGGTCTTTGTCCACCTGCTGCAATAGTTCCCGCAGGCGCACATAGGAATTGGCGTCGCTGAATTCGCCCGACACGTAGTACAGACGCCGGGCAAACCACTCGGTCAGATCGCTGCTCAGCCCTCCGGTGGCAAATTCCTTGATGTCCGAAAGGAACTTGGCGCGGAACTGCTCCGTGCTCAGGGGTTCGCGGGCCAGGCCCACCACGGCAAACTCCCGCGATAGCAGGTTGGCCGACGCCAGGTTGTATAGCGCCGGAATCAGCTTGCGGCGGGTGAGGTCGCCCGCCGCACCGAAGATGACCATCACGCACGGATCGCCCGGCCTGCCCACTTGCTGTTCTGCCATTTCCGTCACAGTTGAAACTGTCATTGCAGGCTATCTCCCTCCTGGTTGAACTGAGCCCCGGGCCTGTGGCCATCACCTCGGAATGCTAGTCCGCGGCGTGGGATTTCGGTTCGATATGTCCGCCGAACTTCTGCCGCATCGCCGACAGCACTTTCTCCGCGAAGGTGTGTTGCTGGCGCGACCGGAACCGGGTGTAGAGCGCGGCCGATAACACTTCCGACGGCACGGCTTCCTCAATCGCGGCCATGATGGTCCAACGCCCCTCGCCCGAATCCGCCACCACCCCGGTGTAGTTGGAGAGACTGGGATTCTCCACCAGGGCCATCGCCGTCAGGTCCAGCAGCCACGACCCCACTACGCTGCCCCGCCGCCATACTTCGGCGATATCCGGGACGTTCAGGTTGTAGCGGTGATCTTCCGCCACCTCCGGCGAGTTGGCATTCTGGAAGATGTCAAAGCCTTCGGCATAGGCCTGCATCAGCCCGTACTCGATGCCGTTGTGCACCATTTTCACGAAGTGCCCCGCGCCCGCGGGCCCGCAATGGAGATAGCCATCTTCTGCGCTGCCAGACATTTTTTCCCGTCCGGGGGTTCGGTCGACATTTCCGCGGCCGGGAGCCAGCGTCTTGAAAATCGGATCGAGGTGCTTGACCACGGCATCGGGTCCGCCAATCATCATGCAGTAGCC
>JBGPJK010000190.1:0-8889 GCA_041485425.1 Terriglobia bacterium
CACACCTGGGTCGCGCCCTACAACGTCGCAGTCATTTATGCGGGCCTGGGAGAAAAAGATCAGGCATTCGCCTGGCTCGATCGGGCCTACAAAGATCGGTCCTACTATCTGGCCGAGTATCTGCCAACGGACGCGCGTCTGGACAACCTTCGCTCCGACCCGCGCTTTGCTGACCTCCGGAGGCGCGTCGGACTACCAGAGTGACCTGAGCGGTTCGTTGCGCCTGTCGGCGCGGGCGCGGACTCAGTCTCCCTGGTAGTCGCATGAGTTTCCCATAACAGCTTCATTGGAGAGGGGTAGTCAGATTGTGGGCGGATCGTCGCCAATCCGGAAACTATCCCTGCGGCTTACATTCTTTCGAATCGACACCGACCTCGGATGCTGTTGTAACATCCCCATGTCGCCGCCGACAGTCAATGGCGATTAGATGAGGTAAGCGACCTCTACTCATTGCCCCCTCCGCAACACATAAATAACCCACGGAGCAACGGTAGTCTCGCTGACCCACGCGTAGGGCTCATCACCCTTCGCCAGCGGCTTATAACTTTGGACCACTGCCAGTCCCGCCTTGCCAAAGACCTCGCGATAAGCCTCATCCGTCCAGACAATGTCCTCGACCGGCCGGCGGTCTTCGTGGTCGGTTACGACGATCTTTACCACGTCTCCGCTGGCGGCCAGGCGGTTCTCGGGAAAGTCTTTGGTGGAGAACGACGCCCATTCATGCAGGTAAATCTCCGGCGAGGAGACCACCATCACGATTCGGCCTTGCGGGTTCAGCAGGCCTGCGAGTCCGTGGAACAGACGAATTTTTTTCTCCTCGGTCGCGATGTTGTCGAAGGTGAACGCCGCCAGCACCAGGTCGTACGCGCCCGGCCGGAGCTGGCTGAAGTCGCCATCTTCGATCAGGCGATAATCTCCGTCCGGACTTACTTGCCGCGCCTTGCGGATCATGTCCTCGGAGATGTCAACCCCGGTGACGTGGAAGCCATGGTCCCGCAAGAACCGGGTGGAACGGCCGGTGCCGCAACCAAAATCGATCGCTTCTTTTCCCTTGACGTGTTCCGCGAGGATGGCAGGAAGGTCGCGGTAAGCCAGGTAGTAGGTGCCGGCAAACTCCAGCTTGGCATACGCCTCGGCACGCTTGGTGTCTTCGTAGCAATTGACGAATTCCTTGGCTTCCACAGTGGCTGCCTTTCTGGTTATCGTCTATCACACGCGAACGGTGGGTGCAGTGATGCTTGCACGGCAAAGGCGTTCACCACGAAGGATACGAAGGAGCACAGAGGAAACCTTCGTGTCCTTTGTGGTGAACGCTCTTACTGGTGGTCGCGGGGAATCGTTTCCTGCCAGGTCTTGGTCTTGATCAGGGTGCCGTCTTTCAGCAGTTCCCGCGTGTACTTGTAGTAGAAGTTGCGCGCATCGCTTGTGACTGACAGATGCCCTCGCCAGGTCAGCACCCGGCTTTGCAGCGCGAAGATGCTCTGGGCTTCCCCGTGAACCGCGTTGACATCGGGATGGGCATCGTCCAGATCGTAGGTCATGTTCTCGTAGTCAGTCTCTTTGCCCCACGAAAACTCGGCTTCGTCTTTGCCTTTCCAGTGGACCGTCGTCTTTTGGTGTGCCTCATCCCGCTCCACCGTCCACTCCCCCGGCCAGGGGAAACCTACGCTATGAATGTCCGTGCGCTCCTCCAATGGCTCGGGTGGCGCGAACGCAGGCGGAGTTGCGCCCTTGACCGGAACCACCGGCAGCACCAGCCGTGACCCGTTGGCGCCGCCCAGTTCCAGCGATGTTGTCATCGCATACGGGGTGGGCCACACCATGGGCCACAGCGCGTTGGAAATTGCCACGCGGATGCGATGCCCCTTGGGGAAGACCCACGACGTGAGGTGCATTTCGATATCGAGCGGGTACACCTTGCCCGGTTCCAGATCACGCGGCTCGCTCATCGAGTCCCGTTGTGCGCCATTCAGACCCGCGCCGGTAATCTGCGTGACCGTGCCATCCGGGGCGACGTCGGAAAGCCGCGCGAACCAGTCCGCCAGCGGCGCCGTCGCCGAGGCGCGCAGCAAAGCGTGCGGCCTTCCCAGGATTGCCACATCTTCTTGCAATGGCGCCGAGTCGTACACCAGGCTGAAGGCATCCACCGGCCGCGGGTCGCTGAGCAACTCTCCCCACCAGAAGCCGGCTTCCACGCCGATCGAAGGAATGTACTTGAGCTGATGAACCGTCTCCTGCGAAGCCGCCTCCGCCAGCGTGTGATTGGGTTGCAGGAACATCGTCGTGCTCTGCACATCTCGCGGAGGCCAGCCATCCTCGCGCCGCCACTCGCCGGGAACCTCGGCCAGGTTGGGATCGGGCGGCCGCCAGTGCTGCATGAAAATCACCAGCTTCGGATCCTGCAGCACGCCGGTGTCCCGCCCCTTGAGCCAGTAATCCCACCAGCGCACCGCCTGATCGCGCCACTCCACCCGCGGACCAAAATCGGCATCGTTGGGGAACGAGTGGTTCCAGGGACCCATGATCGCCTTCACCGGCGCCTTGGTTTGCTCCAGCATGTCGGTGACGCTGTCGCGATATCCATCCTGCAACCCGCCGATCACGAAGCACGGGACCTTGATCTCGCTGTACGGCCTCACCGGACTGCGCCAGAACGGGCCATCGTGCTGATGCTTCATGTAGAGCAGCGACCAGGGGGCAGCATCGAAATGCGGGCCCAGCACTTTTTCATCGAGCGTGTAGTCGGGCGCACCGGTGAAGCCCGGCGCCATATCCATGTTCAGCTCGAACTCGTCGATGTGCATCATGCCATCGACGTAGTGGACGTCGTCGTGAAACAGTTCCGCGGTGGCATCTACGGCAATGATGGCCTTCAATTCCGGCGGATGTCGCATCGCCATCTGCAGCGCGTTGAATCCGCCCCACGAGATGCCGAACATCCCGACGTTGCCGTTCGACCATGGCTGCGTGGCCAGCCAGTGAATCACCTGCTCGCCGTCAATTTGCTCCTGCTCGGAATACTCGCGCTCGGTAGGAGTGCCTTCACTGGCGCCAAAGCCGCGAATATCGACCCGCGCACTCACATATCCGTGATGCGCAAAGTAAGCATGCTTGGGATAGTCGCCGGCGGCGGTGCCATCATCCTTGCGGTAAGGCAGGTAATCGAGCAGGGCCGGGAATTTCTCCCCGGGCTTGGCGCCGTCGGGCATGTAAAGCGTAGCCGCCAGGCGCACGCCATCTTTCATCGGAATCCACGCGCGCTCCATGCGCACGCCGTAGGCGGCCGGCGAAGGAGGCTCTACCGCGAACCCTGGCAGACTGGCAGCGATCATCAGCAGCCACAAACAAACAACCCGTCGGGTCAAGTGCGCGCCCCTTACCTCTGAGTTACCGGTTTTCAAATCAATTGGCAATCGGAAATTAAGAATAAGACTGTACCAGCGACAAACTCCCATCACCTCTGCCTAGCTCTCGTACCACCGGAACCCATGCCGTTCCTCCTGCTCCACTTTCTTCAGCACGGCCAGGGTTCGGGGGCGCCGGTAATTGGCGCAGGCCATCACGATGACATTGAGCAGCGCCATGGCCGCCACATAAGAATCGCCGAACGAAGGAGTCTCGATGGAGGTGAGAAAGCATTCGTGGGCAAACTGGCCAATCGGCGAGACCGGAGTGTTGGTCACCCCTACGCAGTAAGCGCCGTTGGCCCGCGCTTGTCGCAGACCTTCCACCGTCTGCCGCAGACCGCGCCGGTACGTGACTGCAATGACCACATCCTTCTTGCCCAGGAATCTCATCTTGTGCACCACCTCTGCCGGCGAGGTGGCGCTCGAGACCGGCAAGCCCAGAATCATCAGGTGGTGCTCCAGGAACTTCACCAGGTTGGTGGCCAGGTCACCGCCCAGCAGAACGATGTGTCGCGCCCCGTAGATGCGCCGGGCCAGCGCGGCCATCCGGGCCCCGTCGAAGTTGCGGATCAGTTGATGCAGGTTCTTGAGGTCCTGCTCCAGCGACCTCCGCGCTTGCACCGGAATCGTGAGCCCCCGCCCGCTGCCGGTCTGCATGCTGTCCAGCGAAGTGGAGTATGCGATTGACAGTTCGTGGAGGTAGTGCTGAAACTGCCGGTAGGAACCGAACTGCATGCCGCGCACGATCCGCACCATGGTCGCAGGATCGGTCTTCAGGCGCTTGGCCGTGGCCCGAACACTGCGGAGAACGAACTCCCGCGGGTGCTCCAGCGCCGGCCGGATCGTCTCCTGTCGTTTGGGACTAAGCAAGCTGAGGCGAGCCGACAAACTCAGCGGAGGAGCTGTCTTCTTGCGTCCTGCCATTGGGCAGAAAGCATCGGCGAAAGCCAAGGTACTTGTCAATACGGGCTGCGGCCGCTCCGTCACAAAGCCCGGTGATTTCAGTCACCCCAATCCCGTCGTGCATCACAGAAGCCTTGCCCAGAATCGTCTACAGTAAGCCGTAGAGGAGGGAAGCGATGTCGACTGCCTGGACGTCCCGTTACGCACAACGCACCAAGGGCATCAAGAGTTCGGCCATCCGGGAATTGCTGAAAATCACGCAAAAACCCGAAATCATCTCCTTTGCCGGCGGCCTGCCCGCCCCGGATGTGTTTCCCACGGCCCGCTTCCAGGAGGCCTGCCGCAATGTCCTGGAGCGCGATGCCCACCAGGCCCTGCAATACGGCGCCACCGAGGGCTACGAACCCCTGCGCGAGATGATCGCGCGCCACATCGCCCGTTACGGCATCAAGGCCCAGACCGAAAACGTCCTCATCACCTCGGGTTCCCAGCAAGCCCTGGATCTGATTGGCAAACTGCTGATCAATCCCGGCGACCGCGTGCTGGTGGAAGCCCCCACCTACCTCGGCGCCTTGCAAGCCTTCAATGTCTACGGCGCGGAATATGTCAGCGTGCTCAGCGACCAGGATGGCCTGCGCACCGACCTGCTGGAGAAGCCTTTGCGCTCCGGCCCCAAGTTCATGTACGTGCTGCCCAACTTCCAGAACCCCGGTGGCACTACGCTCTCCGCGGGCCGCCGCCACGAATTGGTGCTCCAGGCCGACCGCTATGGCATCCCCATCATCGAGGATGACCCCTACGGCCAGCTCCGCTATGAGGGTGAGCACCTCACGCCCCTGGTGGTGCTCGATCGCGAAAACCTGCGCCGCGACGACGGCTACTCCATCGGCAACGTGATCTATCTGAGCACCTTCTCCAAGACGCTCGCTCCCGGCATTCGCCTGGGCTGGATCGTCGCCCCGCCCGAGGTCATTACCAAGCTCGTCCAGCTCAAGCAGGGCGCTGATCTGCACACCTCCACCTTCACCCAGATGATCGCCTACGAGGTCGCAAGAGACGGCTTCCTGGATGATCACGTGAAGTTGATTCGCAAGGTATACCGCGAGCGCCGCGACGTGATGCTGGAAACGCTAAGGGAGACTTTCCCGCCCGAGGTGACGTGGACCCATCCCCAAGGCGGTCTGTTCCTGTGGGTGACCTTGCCCCAGGGCATGGATTGCCAGAAGTTGTTCCAGGTTGCGCTGAAAGAGAACGTCGCCTTCGTTCCCGGCGATTCATTCTATGCGCCGAATGGATTCGCTGAGGAAGGCAGCCGTCACTTCCGGCTCAACTTTTCCTATGGCCGGCCCGAGCAGATCCGCGAGGGCATCCGCCGGCTGGCGGTGGCAGTGAAACATCAGATGGAGGAGTTACACGCGGTTGCGCACTGACGATTGAGACGCAGCAAGCTGCGTCTCTACCAAATAACTTGTGCGCGCTTCACGCCGCTCCAAACGGATTCTCCAGCGACGGGCTCTGCGGCGTGAACAACTCCGCGCCATTTTCCGTGATGTGCATGTCATCTTCGAGCCGCACCCCGAACTCCCCGCGGATGTAGATTCCCGGCTCATCGCTGAACGTCATGTTGGCCGCCAGCGGCAGCGTGTCGCCGCGCACCAGGTAAGGCCACTCGTGCCCGTCCATGCCCATGCCATGACCCACGCGATGGGTGAAGAACTTGTAATCCGGTCCATACCCGGCGTCGGTGATCACCTTGCGTGCCGCTGCATCCACCGCCTGGCACTCCACCCCCGGCCGCGCCGTTTTTAACGCCGTGCTCTGCGCCCGGTGCACAATATCGAACACTTTCTTCATCTTGTCGGATGCCTTCCCAAGCACGAAGGTCCGCGAGATGTCGGAACTGTAGCCCTCCACCTTGCATCCTCCGTCCATCAGAACAATCGTTCCTTCGCGAATCACCTGCGGCGTGATGGACCCGTGCGGCAAGGCGGAATACTCGCCTGCTTGCACGTCCGCACCGCCGGAAAACCCCAGGTGCACATGGGCTGCTTCGACCAAGTCTTCAAATTGCGCCTGCGTCATGCCTTCCTTGAGTCCCCGGTACGCCGCTTCGTAAGCCGCCAGCGTTACCTTCGCTGCCAAGCGCATGAGTTGGACCTCGTGCTCGCTCTTCATCATGCGACAACCAGCCGTCACCGGAGTGCCGCTGGCGATCCTCACTTGCGGCGCCGCCCTGCCAATTCCATCGCAGAAAACAAAGCGCACCGACTCTTCCACGCCCAGCGCCCCGGTCGTGATCCCGCGATCGTTCAGGCCTTGCGCCACACGCTGGTAAGGGCTCTCATCTTCCTGCCAGATGCGCACATCGGCTTGCTCCCCTCCGGGAGCTTTGGCCAGTTGCTCGCGCGCCCGCCCCTCCTCGAATCCCGGACACACATAGAACGCTGCTCCCTGCGCCGGCAGCACCATCGCGAACAACCGCTCGCCGCCCCACCAACGCATGCCGGTGAAGTACGTGAGCGAGGTTCCTTCCATCAGCAGGATGGCATCCAGTTTGTTGGCCTCCATCAGCCGCCGTGCCTGCTCCTGCCGGTCCCGCCGTTCCTCGCGCGTAATGGGCGTGGCCTGGTCTTTCATGGATTTCAATTTTGCGATCGAGGCGGGCATCGGCAGGCAGCCTTCCCCACCGTCAGCAAAAGATCGTGAGGCGAGCGTTACCCCCGCAGCAACCGTGCTTGCCTGCAGAAAATGGCGTCGGGAAACCATGGCACCTCCAGCAATCTGAAGAATCGCCATTATAGAGGTCTTACGATTTCCAGTTGCCAATTTTCAATTGAAACAAGGTACTGAGCCGAGCGCTTTTTCGATTGGCAATCGGCAAGTGGCAATTGAAAATGACCTCATGCAGGCCAGCTTCCAATGCGCCGGCTGCGGCCAGTGGAATCACACCACGGTGGACGAGTCCGGCGGCCGTCACCAGTCCTACGTCGAGGATTGCCAGGTATGTTGCAAGCCGAACCTGCTTCGCGTCCAGTACGACTCCGTCGAGCAGGAGTTTGTGATTTCCGCCGATTTGGAGTAACTTCGCGGCGAACAAGCCACAGCACGGCCTCTGCTCGCAGAAAGGACGAACTGCAATGGCGATGAGCTCTAGCGTGGCGGGGCGGATGGTCGCCCACACCATGGTGACCACGCAATTCGAACTTGGCGGTTTCCGCATCGTGCGCACCCTGGGAGTGGTGCGCGGCATCGTGGTGCGCTCCCGTTCCATCTTTGGCACGATTGGCGCGAGCCTGCAGACCATTCTCGGCGGCAACATCACCCTGCTGACCAACCTCTGCGAGAAAACCCGCGCCGAAGCCTTTGACCTGATGCTGCAGCACGCCGCCGAACTGGGCGGAAACGCGGTGGTCGGCGCCCGCTACGACGCCACCGAGATCATGCAGGGTGTCACCGAAGTCTTGGCCTACGGCACCGCGGTGGTGGTGGAGTCGGCGAGATAACCCGTTGGGTGGAGGACGGCCGTACCCGCCCGTAGCTCCACCATCTACCCTCTAGCAGGCTGCTGAAAAAAGAATAAAAGCAGTAATTTGCACTTTGGCTGAACGAAGAATCAACAACTTACGGACCAGTTTTCGGCGCAAAATGGCCCGATTTTACCTTGTTGGTTCCTTTTTCAGCAGCCTGCTAGTCCTTGTAGAGCCACCCGGCAACCAGCGTCGCCAGAATCGCGCCTACCCATAGGTCCAGCATCCAGCCCAGAGGGAACATGCGCTCAATGGGGGACCAAGCGGCCTGAGCGAAATTGCCGGGGAAGCCGGCAGCGAAGCCCACCAGGAACCCGACCTTCAGCGCGGTCTTCGGGCCGGGCCCCAGCGTCCCGCGCACCCAGGCATACAGATGGGCCAGAATGATCGCAA
The DNA here is from genome assembly GCA_041485425.1 of Terriglobia bacterium. Lineage (GTDB taxonomy): Bacteria > Acidobacteriota > Terriglobia > Terriglobales > Acidobacteriaceae > JAIQET01. The sequence continues at coordinate 8,231 of JBGPJK010000190.1, forward strand.
GAACCAGCGTCATCACGATCCATTGGACTTCAAAGGCCGGATACCGAGATTCTTTCAGGAACAGGCCAGCATTCTGCGCCGCCTGGTAGCGCGGCATGCCGATGATGAGGAAGCCGACCCCAAAGCTCCAGAGCACCCACACCACACCACCAGCCAAGCCTCCGAGAAATACACGACCGCGGTTTACGCCCATGGACTTTACCTCCATAGTGAAGTAATTACGCAGGAGACTGAAAACGATGGCGGGAGTGTACCACCAAAAGCGCCTAGGTGGTTCGTGGTGCCTTTAGCAGCTTCTCCAGAGCCTTCTGCCGGTATCCGAAGATTTTCCGGAACTGCCGCCTGACGAAAAGCCGCTGCGCGATCGCACCCAAAAACCCAAAGCCGATCTCGTACTCCACCACATCGCGCACGGTTGTGCCACCCACGCCACTGCGGGTCTCAGCCGCGAACTCATGCCGATGCTGAAAGCGCCGGAACGGTCCCTTCTTCTGCACGTCGGAGAAGTGATGGTTCCATTCGAATTCCGTGATCAACGCAATCCACCGCGCGCGGAAGGGAAGAAAAGGAATGACCCGGAAGGCGGTAACGATCTCCGACCCCGCGCCGGCCAGCGGTTGGCGATCCGTAACCGTCGCCTGCTCCGTTACCACCCCGGG
>JBGPJK010000191.1:0-8880 GCA_041485425.1 Terriglobia bacterium
AATCATCCTCAACACGCCGAACAATCCCACGGGCAAGGTATTCACGCATGCCGAACTCGACCTGATTCGCGATCTCTGCGTGGAGTTCGACGTGGTGGCCATCACCGACGAGATCTACGAGCACATCCTCTACGACAACACCCAGCACATTTCCATGGCGCGGCTGGAAGGCATGCGCGAGCGCACGGTCACCATCAACGGGTTGTCCAAGAGTTACAGCGTCACCGGCTGGCGGGTGGGGTGGGCGGTGGCACCGCCAAAAATCAGCGATGCGATCCGCAAGGTGCACGACTTCCTGACGGTGGGCGCGCCCGCTCCGCTGCAGGAGGCCGGCGCCCTTGCGCTGGGGCTGCCTGCCAGCTACTACCACGCTCTGGCCAACCGATACCGCACGCGCCGCGACCATCTCATGCCGGCTCTGACCGAGGCCGGCTTTCGCTGCTTTCGCCCCCGCGGCGCGTATTACGTGATGACCGACATCAGCGCATTCGGCTATGCCGATGACGTCGCCTTCACCCGCTACCTGGTGAAGGAGATCGGCGTGGCCGCCGTTCCCGGATCGAGTTTTTACAATGATCCGCGCCACGGCGCCCAGCAAGTGCGTTTCGCCTTCTGCAAGCGCGAGGACACGCTCGACGAAGCGGCGCGGCGACTCAAGCTGCTGAAACGGTAGGCTGAACGACTGGGACGCTGCGGCGGTGGTTGGAATGCCTTCTGGCCGTAGAGGGTCCCCATCCTCAGCGTCCTCGGCGGTTTTCATTCCGGGTTATTCCACAGCTTTCTGCGGTATACTGCGCTCGAGTTTCAATTTTCACGGGGAATAAGTGCGACCATGTCTGTGAAAGCGGCCGAAGAGGTGTCTGCCCAGGTTCCCGCCGACGATTTTCAGGCGCTGGAGGAGAAGGTTTATCGCACCATTGAACTGTACAAGGCGGCGCGCCAGGCCCGGGCCGGGGCGGAGCGCGACGCGCAGCGCCTGCGCGAGCAACTGGAAGAGCGCGAGGAGGAAGTGGAAACCTTGCGCCGCGAAATGATGCAGTTGCGCAAAGAGCGCGAAGAGATTCGCGGCCGCGTGGAAAAGATGCTGCAGCGTATTGAGTCCCTTACTGAGGAGCAGGCCGCCAGCTGAGTCCGGCGCCGGGAGACCTCTATCCCGCGGGTGGAGAGGAGCAAACATTTATGGCAACTGCCACGAAACAACCTCCGCTGAAAGACTCCAGCAACAACAGCGTGCGAGTCGAGATTTTCGATCAGGCCTACAACCTGCGTGGCTCCGACCCGGAATACATCCTGAAGCTGGCTGAGTACGTGGACACCAAGATGCGCGCAGTTTCCGAGCAGACCCACACCGTGGACACCGCCCGTCTGGCGGTGCTGGCCGCGCTCAACATCGCCGACGAATACCATCTGCTGAAGCGCAAGTCCGACAGTGGAAGCTCGGAGTATCTGCAGCGGGCGCAGCATCTTTCCAGCGCGCTGGATGAGGTGCTGGAGGACAAGCGCCGGGCGTAAGTTGCCGATCAAGCTCTGCGAAAGAGATTTCGCCGTGGGGCCCCACCTGCCAAGCACAGTCAAATGCCTGCGCCAAGAACCGCGCGGGAGCCGGTGACCTTGGTGCAAGCCGACTGCCAACTTTTTGCGTTCCCCCTCTTGCCAATCCCAAGGGATTTCCCTAGCATCCAAGTTGGAAGCCGGCCTGCAAGGTTGGTGATGGTGGTAACCGATTTTTGAACCAACACCGAATGAACGGGGACTCGACTCGAAAATATGATCCGGTGTGCAATGTTCCGCCATGCGGAAATGCCTAAAGGGTCTCGGCGGGTTCCCACCGTCTACGACGGGTTCATTCTCGGCCTACCACACGGCAGAGCGGGTCGGCTTACTTTTTCCCGGGCTGCAATTCCTCATTGTCCCTGTTAAACTTGCCTATACCAATTCCAATGGATACGCATCAAACTGACTAGTGTTTCCGCGACTCTTTCATATCGGCAACTTCAGCCTGCCTACCTACGGACTTCTGGTATCTCTGGGAGTGCTGGTCGGGTTGTGGATCAGTGTGCGCAACTCCGAAAAACAGGGGATCGATCCGGAAAACGCCTGGAATTTCGGGATCCTGGTGGTGCTCAGCGGCATTGTAGGCGCCAAGATTCTTTACATCGTCAACGACTGGAGCAACTACGTTGCTCATCCCCGTGAGATCTTCAGCCTGAGTACGTTGCAAGCCGGAGGAGTGTTCTCCGGCGGGCTGATCGGGGCGCTCATCGCCGCGGTGTGGTTCATCCGCAGGCACCACATGCCGGCGCTGGCGACCTGCGATGCCTTTGCGCCCGGGCTGGCGCTGGGCCACGCCATCGGCCGTGTCGGATGTTTCGCCGCCGGTTGCTGCTACGGCAAGCCCACCACTCACTTTTGGGGTGTGACCTTCACCAACCCCATGGCCAATGCCCTGGTGGGGACGCCGCTCGGGGTTCCGCTGGAGCCCACACAACTCTTTGAATCGGCCGTCGAACTGGCGAATTTCTTCATCTTGATATGGATGTTCAAGCGCAAGAAGTTCGATGGGCAGGTGTTCGGCGCCTACCTGTTTCTGTATGGCGTGGCCCGTTACTTCCTGGAATTCATTCGCGACGACCCGGGGCGCGGGTCGGTGTTCGGCGGAATCATGACCGGCACGCAGTTGATCTCGATCTGCCTGGTCATCCTCGGCGGCCTGATCTGGTGGCTGCGCAGCGGCGTGCCGAAGGCTGTGCCGGCCCGAGCGCGGTAGAGATCTTTTTCCCCAGCTCGTCCTTCAGCCAGAAGATGTCGAAATGTCGCAAATATTTGCATCCTTGACGAGAATCCAAAATCAGCAGAAATTAGAGGCCGCAACCGCCGCCACAAACGACGGTTAACTGAATCGACCAGAGTTATTGCTGACCTACCCGCGCCGATTTGATCGGAGGTCACTCATGAGGTCTATTCGCCTCGCGAACATTCTGATTCTTCTATTCGCTGGCACGTTGCTGGCGCAGACAAACCCGGTGCCGCTCGTCAACAACCCTTTGGTTCCGTCGAGCGCCGCTCCTGGTGAGGCCGGCTTCACCCTCACGGTAAACGGTACTGGATTCGTCGCAAACTCGGTCGTCAGGTGGAATGGCAACGCACTGTCCACTAATTTCGTCACCAGTTCTCAGCTAACCGCGACCGTACTAGCAGCGGACCTCGCGAACGCCGGGACCGCGTCCATAAGCATCACTAATCCGGCTCCCGGGGGCGGCACCTCAAATGTAGACCTTTTTGAAATACGGCAGCCATTCACTGCCGCATCCTTTGGCCAATCCGTCTTGACTGCAGGGTCGCGGCCCGTCTCGGTCACTGCGGCAGATCTGAACGGCGACGGCAAGGTGGACTTGGTGGGTACCAACGCGGCTGACTCGACAATCTCGGTCTGGCTCGGCAATGGTGACGCCACGTTTCAGACGCAAGTTACTTATGCGGTCGCCGCATTCCCTGGGTATGTTGCTGTAGGAGACTTCAATGGGGACGGCCACTTGGACTTGGCAGTCTCGACAGGTGGGTCGGTATCTATTCTGCTTGGAAACGGAGACGGTACGTTTCAGGGGCATCAAGACATTAGCCTTGACAATAGCGGAACTGTAATTGCGACCGCTGATTTCAACCAAGATGGCAGGTCGGATCTCGCTGTCCCACTTCTTGTTTCCGGACAGGTGGCAATCCTGTTGGGCAACGGCGACGGCACCTTCCAGAGTGCAGTGGATTACACGGCAGGCTCGGAGGGAGCCATCGCAGCGGCCGTGGGGGATTTCAATCGGGACGGAAAGCTCGATTTGGCTGTCACCGTGGATGCCTTGGTAGCCGTGTTGTTGGGGAATGGGGACGGGACCTTTCAGAATGGCGTGGAGTACGCAACAATGCCGCAGGCGGGGACATTGGTTACGGGAGACCTCAACGGCGACGGCACCTTGGACTTGGTCGTCCACTGGGTTGCAGGGTCAGGTTTTGCTGGCGGAATCTCGATCTTGTTAGGGAATGGCGATGGAACGTTCCCGACTCATGTCGACTATTCCGCTCCTGAGGGCGGTCCAACTATCGGCACGGTGGCCGCAGACTTCAACGGTGATGGCCGTCTAGACGTGGCCGCAACTGATGAAGGGCACCGCATCTCCACCTTCACGGGAAATGGTGATGGCACTTTGCAGAGCCCCGGTTTGTTCGCAACCGGTTTTTCTCCGGCGAGTCTCGCCGTTGGAGATTTCGACGGCGACGGCAGGCTAGACCTCGTATCAGCTAACAACGCCGACAACACTTTCTCGGTCCTACCCCAGGTAACGTCCGTACTATCCAAGACCAACATCAGTTTCGGTGCTCACCACGTCGGCAGCCAGGCCAAGGTTAAGGTTTCATTGAGCAATATCGGCGACAGCGCATTCACGATCAGCAAGATCGTGTTAGTCAACACCAAGCTGATGGGCTTCCGCCAAACGAACAATTGTGGGGCGCAGTTGGCTGCTGGCGCCAGTTGCGTGATCACACTGTTCTTTAAGCCTACCGGGACAGCAGCGTATGCAGCGGTCTTGAAAGTCAGTGACTCCGCAACAACGATCCAACAATCCGTTTCGGTGCAAGGCACTGGAATCCACTAGGGCGTTACGAGGGAATTCCTTATTTCCTTGAGAAGTGCGGGACAGAGAGGATCTGGGAGCGCCTCCGATCTTGTTCACACAGCTCAGGGTTAGGCCAAGCCTTTCAAATCCTCCGAGCACTCCTCCTTCGCGATATCCTTTCTGTTCAGCCCTTCGCTACGACGCCTGATGGCGGAAGGCTGATGGCTGAATGCTGAGTGCTCCATGCCCGAACGGTTTCCCATTTCGATTTCCGTGACTCAGGAAGACGCGGGCAAACGCCTCGACCAGTTCTTGACCGCTCAGCTTCCGGAGACCAGCCGCGCGCGGGTGCAGCAACTGATCGAACAGCAGAAAGTGCTGGTCAACCAAGCTCCCGCCAAAGCTTCGCTGCGTTTGCGGGGAGGCGAGCATATCGCAGTCCTGGGTGAGGTGGAGGCACCGCCTTTGCGCGCGGTCGCGGAGGAGATTCCGCTCGATATTGTTTACGAAGATGACGACCTGGCCGTGATCAACAAGCCCGCCGGCATGATGGTGCACGCCGGGGCTGGCGCTACCGAAGACCAGCGCAATCGCGGCACGCTGGTGAATGCGCTGCTGTATCGCTTTGGCCAACTATCCGGGGTGGGCGGCGAGTTGCGGCCGGGGATCGTGCACCGTCTCGATAAAGCCACCAGCGGCCTGATCGTGGTGGCCAAGAACGACGAAGCCCATCGCCGCCTAGCCGCGCAATTCGTCCGCCGCCAGGTCAAGAAGACTTACATCGCCCTGGTGCACGGCTGGTTGAAGCAGGATCATGGCACCATTACCAGCAGTATCAGCCGCGACCGCGTGCGCCGTACTCGCATGACCACGCGACGACAAGGTGGACGGGAAGCCATCACCCATTACACCGTGCAGCAGCGCATCAACTCACGGTTTGGCAAGTTCACGCTGCTGGAATTGCAGATTGACACCGGACGCACCCACCAGATCCGGGTGCACCTGGCCTCGCTCGGCCATGCGGTGGTGGGCGACAGGCTGTACGGCGCGCCGGGCGAACTGCGCTCCCCCGCAGCGGTCACTTGCCTTCAGCGAAACTTCCTGCATGCCGCAGCCCTGCAGTTCCAGCATCCGCGCACCAGTGCACTGCTCTCGTTTGCGCGTCCGTTGCCGGCAGAGCTGGAGGAGTTTCTGAAGCAAATTGCAGCCCAGGAATCCATGAATCCGCAACCGGGAACTCCCCGCCCCGGTTCCGGCTATAATGGGCCCAAGAGATGAGGGTCCCTCGCTTCATTCTGTTTTTGGCGGTCATGGCTGTGCTTCTGCCCAGCCTTTTTGCGCAGAATTCCGGGCAGGAGTTGCCGTCCGCGCCATCGGCCTCGCAGCGGCAGAATAAGCCACAACCGCCGCCGCCCGCGCCGCAGCCGCCGACCCCGCAAACCCTGGCTCCAGCGGACTCCACCCAGACGCAGCCCATCACTCCGGCTGAGCCACCCGCGGCAGAGCCAGCGCGCGCTGACTCCAGCAAGGCGGTTGCGGATTCGCCGCCCGTCAAGCCGACGCCCCCACCGGATGAAGCGGCGACTACCATTCGCACCTTCGTCAACGAGGTCAACGTCGTTTTTACGGTCACCGACAAGCACGGCCACTACGTGAGGGACCTCAAGAAGGCCGATTTCAAGGTCCTGGACGACAGCCGCCCGGCTGACGAAATTCGCAGCTTCCACAGTGAAAACGATCTGCCTCTGCTGGTCGGCCTGCTGGTGGACGCCAGCAACTCGGTGCGCGATCGCTTCAAGTTCGAGCAGGAAGCGGCGATTGAGTTCCTCAACCAGACGGTGCGTCCCAAGTACGACAAGGCTTTCGTCGTCGGTTTCGACGTCACCCCTGAGGTCACGCAGGAGTTCACCGACAATACCGAGGCACTCTCCCGTGGGGTACGCGATCTGCGTCCCGGCGGCGGCACCGCCATGTACGACGCGCTCTATTTCGCCTCCCGCGACAAACTGCTGAAGCAAACCCAGAGCGGGCCGGTGCGCAAAGCGGTCATCCTGCTCAGCGACGGGGAAGATAATCAGAGCCACGTCTCGCGCGAGGAAGCCATCGAGATGGCGCAGCGCGCCGAAGTCATCGTGTACACCATCAGCACCAATATCACCGGCTCCCGGCAGCGCGGCGACAAAGTCCTGGAACGCATCGCCGATGCCACTGGCGGACGTGCCTTCTTTCCGTTCCAGCTCAACGACGTGGCCAACGCGTTCACGGAAATCCAGGACGAACTGCGCAGCCAGTACGCGCTCTCCTACAAGCCCGCTGACTTCCGCACCGACGGCCGCTTTCACACCATCGAAATCCTGGCGCAGAATAAGAAGGGCTTGAAAGTGCGCAGCCGTCACGGATACTACGCGCCCGCGCAATGACCCATGCCTGGATACTCCGGCACTCCCCTCCCCCAAAAGCTCGGCATCAAGGAGAAATTCCGCGTGGCCCTGCTCCACATGCCTGCGGACGTGAAGGCCGAACTGAAGCAAGCTCTGGCGGGTTGCGAAATTGCGAAGGACGGGTGCGGTCCGCTGGACTTCACCATGATGTTCGTCAAGTCGCAAACGGAAGTGAAAAAACAATTTATGCGGCTGGCGAAGCAACTGGCGCCGGCCGGCATGCTGTGGGTCAGTTGGCCGAAGAAGAGTTCCGGCGTGCCCACCGATCTCGACGAGAACGTCGTGCGGAAGATCGGACTGGACGCGGGGCTGGTGGACGTGAAGGTCTGCGCCGTTAGCGAAATCTGGTCGGGGCTGAAATTCGTGATTCGAACCCAGGACCGGCCGGGCCGGGCTTAGTTTCCCGTTTCGAAAGCCGCGAAACTTGGGTAGTGGGTCAGTTTGAAATACTTCGCGCCAGATCCCTCGCCCCGCTGGTGAAAGCGCGGGGCTTCGGGATGACGCCCTTTAGAACAAGAGCCAAACTGACCCACTACCGAAACTTGGGGCTACTTGGCGTATGCACTGAAACAGTGTACCCTGTATCCGTATGAAGAACATCACCCTCAGTGCGGAGGAAAGCCTGATCGAGCAAGCCCGCCTGGTCGCCCGGTCCCGCCACAAGACGCTGAATGTGGCCTTCCGGGAATGGCTGGAGCAATACGCCGCGCAAGCCGGAGGCGGCGCAGCCGTGGATGCGCTGATGCGACGTCTCCGACATGTGCGTTCGGCGGGTCCTTACACCCGGGACGAGATGAATGAGCGGTAGATTCTTCCTCGACACCAACATCTTCGCGTACACGTTCGACGCGCACGCCGCGGCGAAGACGAAGATGGCCGCGCGGCTCATTCGACAGGCTGCGGATAACGGGGAGGGGATTGTCAGCTATCAGGTGGTGCAAGAGTTTTTCAATGTTGCTTTTCGCCGCTTTGCTCAACCCATGAGTGTGGCCGAGGCCGAACAATACCTGATCACGGTTTTTCGTCCTCTGCTGGCGGTGCATTCCTCGCCCGCCCTGTACGTCGAGGCTTTGCGGATCGCGGGTAAACACCGTTTGGCCTGGTACGATTCGTTGATCGTAGCCGCCGCGCTGGAGGGCCGGTGCGATACGCTCTACAGCGAAGACTTCCAGCATGGACGCGACATCGAAGGTCTGCGGATCGCGAATCCGTTCGTATGAAGTTCCGGTTGCCGGGACTTCTGGGCTGGCTTACAGGAACAACTCGGCTGAAGATTTGTGGCTAAGGAAGGGCGCGGCAATCCAGCATGTCGCGCCGGGCCGGTGCAGCCGGCGCTACGGCGAATCGTTACTGCCGACGGGCGATGGCGTAGTAGCCGTTGCGCGCCTGGATCTTGTACCCGCCCTTGGAGCGGATTTCCACCTTGCGGAAGGTACCATCTTTGGTCTTGTTGGCGGGCGTATAGCCAATGTTGTACTGGCTGCGCAGTTCGCGGGAGATCTGGTCGAAGGCTTCTTTCAGCTTCTCGAACTTGTTGCCGACCTCGATGACGCGCCCCCCGGTTTCCTGGGTGAGTTTCTTCATTTCCCCTTCGCCGGAGTAGCCGCCAAAGCCATAAAACCCGCGATCGGCGCAGAGCAACACGTAAACGATACTGTCAGACTTCTGCGCTGCCTCGATGGCATCCTTGATCCGCAACTGGCTGCCCTGATCTTCGCCGTCGGTGAGCAGGATCATGGCCTTGCGTCCGACCTGCTGGGCGAGTTCGTCGTGCGCGGCCAGGTAGACGGCATCGTAGAGCAAGGTACCGCGCGGGTTCGCGGTGGGCACCG
>JBGPJK010000192.1:0-8858 GCA_041485425.1 Terriglobia bacterium
CCCGGCGCCGACCAGACCAACAGTCTGGCCATGATCACCGACTACGTCCCCAGCGCCTATATGATTCACGACCAACTCCACATCCGCGGAGGACACCAGGTCTCCTGGCTGCTCGACGGCGTCCCGGTGCCCAACACCAACATCGCCTCCAACGTCGGCCCGCAGTTCGATCCCAAGGACATCGACTATCTCGAGGTCCAGCGCGGAGGCTATTCCGCCGAGTATGGCGATCGCACCTACGGGGTGTTCAACGTCGTCACCCGCTCCGGCTTCGAACGCAATCGTCAGGCCGAACTCGTCGCCAACTATGGTAGCTACAACAACACCAATGACCAGATCAGTTTCGGCGATCACACCGAGCGCTTCGCCTATTACGCAAGCCTCTCCGGCTACCGCACCGATCTGGGTTTGGAAACCTCCAGCACCCGCATTCTCCACGATCAGTCCGCCGGCCTGGGCGGATTCGCCTCTCTCATCTTCAACCAGACCCCTAACGACCAGCTCCGCCTCATCACGTCTCTACGCGGCGACCACTATCAGGTCCCCAACGATCCCGGCCAACAGGCCGATGGCTTCCGCGATGTCGAAAACGAGCGCGACGACTTGGTCAACTTCACCTGGCTGCACACCATGAAGGACGGCGTGCTCCTCACCATCTCGCCCTTTTACCACTTCAACCGCGCCCACTATGTGGGCACTTTCACCGGCGATCCGGCCGAGTCCGTGGTCATTCCCGAGGACGACCGCGGCTCCAACTACTTCGGCGGCGTCGCTCAAGTCGCCCTCACCCGTGGCCGCCACAACGCTCGCGCCGGCTTCCAGGTATTTGGGCAACACGACAACCAACTGTTCGGCCTCATCACCAGCGATGGCAGCAACCCACCGCTCAGCCAGCGTGAAATGGCTTGGGGCAATGTTGAATCTGTTTTCCTCGAGGACCAATACAAACTCACCAGCTGGCTGACCCTCAACGGCGGGGTGCGACTCTCGCACTTCGGCGCCGCCACGGTCAGCGAGAACGCCGCCGATCCACGCATTGGCGCCGCGCTCCGCATCCCGAAACTTGGCTGGGTGGCCCGCGCCTTCTACGGACGCTACTACCAGCCGCCGCCGTTGCTCACCGTCTCCGGTCCGCTGCTGGAGGTCGCCGCCCAGCAGGGATTTACCTTCCTGCCGTTGCACGGTGAGCGCGACCAGCAGCACGAATTCGGACTCACCATCCCCTTCGCCGGCTGGACCTTCGACGTGGCCAACTTCCGCACCGGCGTCCACAACTTCTTCGATCACGACGTCCTGGGCAACTCCAACATCTTCTTCCCCCTGACCCTGGAGCGCGCACGCATTCGCGGTTGGGAAGCGACCGCCAATTCCCCCCGCATTGCCCGCCTGGCGCACTTCCATCTCGCCTACTCGCACCAGCACTCGGAGTGGTCCGGCAGGGTCACCGGCGGACTCACCGATTTCGGGTCATGCGACAGCATCTTCTGCGTTCTCGACCACGACCAGCGCGACACACTCTCGACCGGTTTCAACCTTGCGCTGCCCTGGCGGACTTGGGCTGACTTCAACGCCAACCGCGGCTCGGGCTTCCTCGACGGCGAAGGGCCGCAACACTTGCCCGCCCACACCACTTATGACTTGTCCTTGGGGAAGTCGTTCGGCGAACGCTGGAGTGTGCGCCTGACCGGGCTCAACCTGGCCAACCATCGTTACCTGCTGGACAACAGCAACACTTTCGGCGGTACGCACTATGTGAACCCGCTGGAGCTGTCCATCCAGTTGAAATACCGGTTCCGGTATTGAGCCGTTGGTGCGGGAATTGGCCCCGGCGGCGGGCTAGCACCTGCCCAAATCGGTCCGGCACTCACAGCAGGCCGATTTTGGAACCAGTTCTTCTTGTCCCCCCCGCTTATCACTGCGCCGTACTCGGTCACGGTGGGACAATAAGATAGTGCGTGTTGGACCTGAAGCGAGATTCGCAACACGCGAGGCACTCGACATGTGATTTCCCCCAGGGGTCCGTGCCATGCATCTCCCAGTCCCCCAACTTGGTTCGGAGCGCGACATGAGCGGCCGAAGCAAAGACTGGAGAAGGGTGTGCGAGTTGGCGCGGCTGGAGTTGGACCCGGCCCGGCAGCTGAATTTGTGCGATAAAGCGCGCCGATTGATGCAGACCCGGATGCTCGATCTGGCTTCCGGCAGTGGCGATGTCGAGGAGCAAGATGCCCTGGAAGAAGCGCTACGGGATCTCTGGGTGATCGAGCAGGGAATCCGGAACCCCGATCTTCAGTAGCCCCTGAATTCGGGGTGCAATGACTCCCTCGTATTGCAACCAGGTTGGCAGCATCACGCCAGTGCACCGGTGGCTGTGGAACTCTCGAACCCTGCCAGTGACCAACGTTACCTCTCGAAGGTTGCAGGATCACAGAAAAAGCCGGAACTCCTGTTTAACAATGACGCATAGGAGGTGCTTCCCGTCGTGTTGCGGCTTGATTATTTGTCCTGCGTGCTTACCGTGTTCTCGACGATCCTGGTCGGGAGAAGGTGCTGGGAAGGCTGGATTCTGGCGGCGGCCAATAGCGTCATTATTTGTGTCATCGGGGTCAAGACCGCGCAGTTGGGCTTCATACCCGCGAATCTCTTTTGTATCGTGCTATACGCCGTGAACCTCCGGACCTGGCGCAAGGCTGAGGTGCCTTAAGGCAAAAGTCCAAGGACGGCCACACCATTGGTGGTCCCGACGTAGACCCTCCCGTTGGCGAGGGTAGGCGTGATGAACTTGTTTCCCGCGCCGAACTGGTCCCGCGAACCGGACTGGTTGCTGTTGTAGAGTTCGTGTGACAGGTCGGTGGCATCGTAGGCATGCAACACCGCGGTGCCTCCGTTTTCCACGGCCCAGAGAATCGCATTCGCGCTACCGTTGGCAGAGATGCCAGGCGTAGCCCCGGGATACGGGAAGCTGTTGCTGGTCTGCCCGGTGGGCGCGCTGGAGAGCCGGGCGCTGGTAATGGCAAAGGCTTTGATGCGATCCCCCACCGCGCCGTAGTAGAGCGTGTTATTGAAGTAAGCAGGCATGGAGAACACGCTGCCCGACAACACTCCCGAAAGCTGTTGGTATATGTTGTTGCTGGAGGGATTGAATTTCCCCATCGCGTCGCGGTTCACCACGTAGATGTTGCCGTCTTTGCCGGTGCCCACCGCCAGGTGCTGCACTTGCCCCGAGCCGTTGGTGAGGTCGGGCAGTACCAGAGCTCCGCCTGAGCCCAGGTCGTTATCGGCGGCGGATTGGGACACGGTGTCAAACGTGGCGAAGTAATCGGCCACCGCCAGCCCACCGGAGGTGGAAAGCTTGACGAAAGCGTTGCCAAAGTCACCCTGACTCGGAAACCCGCCTGCATTCAGTGTGGTGTCAAAGCTACCGTTGGCATCGAGGAAATAGATGTTGGCGGAGGAATCCGCTGCCAGTCCTGCGCCGGCCATCCAGATGGCACCCTCGTTGCCGTTGGGGGTGACATTGAGCACGCTCGTCTGCGCCAGCGTGGATGCGTCGTAGGCCATGATCCAGCCGGTATAGGGGCGGATGTCACAATGCGAAGTCCAGCCCGTGTACACCACTCCGTTGAGCAGGAGCATCCCGGCCCGTTCCTCGTACTGCTTGGGATCGAAGATCATATTCCCGCCCGAGCTGCCGTCCCCGGTCCCTGGGAAGGACGCCTGGATGTTCTTGGGACCGCCGAACAACTCGGCGCCGGTGGTGATGTCGAGGGCATGCAGGCGCTGGAAGTAATTGCTCCCGCTCTTCGACATGGCGATGACGTAGATGGCGCCGTTCGGGCCACGCGTGCGATCGATGACTGGGGTGGCGGTAATCCCGATCTCCGGTGTGACCTGACCACAGCTGCGGGTGTCGCTCGTGGTTTCACCCGCGGCCAGCAGGGAGACGTGCCACAGCACCGCGCCGCTGGCTGCATCGAAGGCGTAAACGCTGTCGGGCTCAGTGACCACGTACAGAATGTTGTGCGCTCCCTGACCGGGAATGGTCACGTTAGAAAGGTAGAGCGGCTGGGCATCCACCTTGCCGTCGACGGAAAAGAAGCCGACTTTGCCGAAACTCGTTGCATTGACATTCCCGGGGTTGAGAAGGGTTTCTGCCAGGTTCTGGCCGGTGCGGGCATTATCGTTGTGATACGTCACAACGTCGGCGGCCGACATGGTGGTACTCACCATCAGTGTCGCGGGATTGCTGGTCGCGCTTCCCACCGAATTGTTGACCACCACCTTGAATTGCGAGCCGTTATCCGTCGCTGCCGTCGCCGGGGTAGTGTAGGTTGCGGAGGTCGCGCCGCTGATGTCCGAGCCATTTTTCTGCCACTGATAGCTCAGCGGGGCGGCGCCGACAGCCACCACTTTGAAGGTTGCCGTCTGGCCTGCTAGCACCGTTAGGCTTGTGGGCTGTGTGGTAATGGCGGGTGCCGTTGGAGTCGAAGAGCTGCCACCGCAGGCGCCTAAAATCAGCGCACCGAGCGTCGACAACAGCAGGCCAGCAAGTGCTCTGGAGCGCATTGCGGTCACTCCTTTTTGAAAGCCAAAGCCTGAACCGATCATGCCAAGTTTTCGCCAGCTTTGCCAGTAGGGCGGGATTATTTTCGGTAGCCAGACCGTCGGGCCGAGAAACCCAGGGGCTAATGCTCCGGTCGCCCGTATTCCTGCACTTTGCCGTCGATCGCTACGGCCACGTACTGGTTGGTTTGAAGTTCGCGGAACTGTACTACCTCATGTCCTTCTCGTGCCAGTTTCCCCCAGCGGCTTGGCTTGTGCGGGTTCTGTTCGATGGCTTGGTACTCCCGTCCGTTCATCGCGAACCGCGCTGTCTTGAGCCGTTGACTGCTGGTGCGCCCCACCCGCCAGGTCTGGCCCTGCGCCGTGATCTGAGCGCCGGTCAGCAACTGCGAGGCAACCGACTCCAGCAATGCCGTATCGAGCATGGTTCACTCGAGTCCAAGCTGAAGATTTCCCACTGGGTTATGCGAATGCCCCTCACGGGCCGTATCTTCTTAGGCCCAGCATACCTCAACCGCGGTCGGTCGTCCCACTGTTTACTATCGCGAGTCTTGTCGAGGGAGGTTACCCCCCTCTCCTGATTCCTGGCCACTGACCACTGACGCCTGACTACTTATTGCTGGCAACCGCCTCTTGGGCGAGCATCGCAGTGATCGTTTCCAACAGGACTTCGATCCTCTGTCCGGTATCGATATTGGCGTCCACCCGGGGATGCCTGGCGCCGTCGGCGTGCATGACCAACACCCGGGTCCCGGCATGTGCCTTCTTCACCGTGTACGGTAAATGATGCCGGTCATCTCTGGTGAGCGTGGGGCCGAGTAGCACCAGGTCGAAGCTTTCGCGGCGCAGGGCTTCTTCCACGCCTTTGCGAGCCACGGCCGTCTGCACCTGGTGGCCGGCTTTTTGAATGAGAGCGGCGTGCGCGGCCAACACTTCCTCATTGCACTCGCCATACAGAATCTTGAGCTTGAACGCGGTCTTCGCCATGAACAGGCCTTTCTGGGGATCTGACCTGTCACGGTAGCAATCCGTACCGGCTATGAGAACGTCACGGAAGACCACGTCCGAACGGGGGAACCATCGCGCCGATCCGGGGCCCGCAGCCCAGAGCGCACAGCACATCCCTAGGTGACGCCAGTCACGGCACCATTAACTGGGTGTGCCAATATGGAGGCGACGGCGAGGTGTGCCATGAACGACAGCGTATTCTTCGCAACCTTCGATCCCCTATACATCAACGCCCCAGACGCCTGCAGCCTGTGCATTGCCCAGCCACCCAGCTTCACCTACGAATACTGCATCGAGGAGGAAAACGGCCAAAGACAATACCTCAAGGGTTTCTGTTGCGCCAAGTGCGCGCAGGAGTTGCTCAAGAAGCTGGCCACCACCGAAGCCAAGGAGTGGGAAGAGGAAGAAGCTGCCCTGGAAGCCGATGACCTCGACGTCACCGACCTGCAGAAGCGGCGGCTGGCGACGTTTGGCAGCGGGAAAAAATAGTACTCGGATCTCAAGTCGGAAATTAAAGAGGGTGGCCGTCGGGCCGCCCTCTCGCTACTCGCTACTGGTTCTTCCCCTTCAACATCTCGACCACCCGATCAAAGTCCTCGAGCGTGGCATACTCGATCACGATTCTGCCTTTTCCCTTGCGGTCGCGGATGCGGACCCGCACCCCCAGAATCCGTTCCAAATCACTCTGGGCTGCCCGGACGTTCGGATCAACCCAGCGCGCCCGCGCGGGTTGGCCCGGTTTCTGTAGCGGAACATTGGTCTCGAACACCAGGTCTTCCAGTTGTTGCACCGAAAGGTGCTTGCGAATCGCTTCTTCGGCGATCTTGGGAATGAGATTGGGATCAAGCAGCGTGAGCAGCACCCGCGCCTCGCTGAAAAAGAGGCGGCCTTCGCTCAGATGTTGCTGCACACTCGGTGGCAGCTTCAGCAAGCGCATGTAGTTGGAGACCGTTTCGCGTGACACTCCGGTGCGCTGGCCGATCTGTTCCTGCGTCAGTCCGAATTCCTGGCTCAATTTGGCGAAGGCGGTGGCCTGCTCCAGGCAGTTCAGGTCCTGGCGCTGCAGGTTCTCCACCACTGTCATCTCCGCCGCCTGCTGCTCCGAAACGCGGCGCACGATGGCTGGGACCCTCTCCTTGCCGGCCAGCTTCGAGGCGCGGCAACGGCGCTCGCCCAGAATGAGCAAGTAGCGGCCGTCGCTGCCGGGACGCACCACGATGGGCTGTACCACGCCATTGGCGCGAATGGAGTCCGCCAGCTCTTGTAACGGTTCCTCGCGGAAGCGGAATCGAGTCTGGTGGGGATTAGCGTCGATCAACTCCAGGGCGAGCTCGACCACCGTGCCGCCAGTCGCGCTGGCGACTCCGGCTGCACCGGGCGCAACCGGCGTGGGTGCGACCACCCGCGGGCCCGTGGGAAGCAGTGATTCCAGACCCCTCCCCAAGGCTCTTCTCTTGTCTGGCAGGGCTGCTGTTTTTTCGGCTGTCGTCGTCATCTCTCTCCCGATTCCATCCCGTTAAAACATTGATGTTCGTCAATCTAATACATCGATGACAATCGATGTATTATGCGCTCTTGTCCATCTCCGCTACGGCTTCGTCCGGCTGGCGCACTTCGGCCGTTTCGGTCGGGATCTCCTGCACAGCAGCGGTTTCGGCCGCAACCGGGATCTCCTCGACGATGGCTGTCGGCTCCGAGCCAGTCTCCGCGGCCGGGGCCTCGACCGGCAGGTGGTGCGAGATGATCTCCTTCGCCAGCCGGATATAGCTTTCCGCCCCGCGCGACCGCACGTCATACAGCAGCGCGGGCTTACCGTGACTCGGCGCCTCAGCCAGGCGGATGTTGCGCGGAATCGACGTGGCGCATAGCTGCTTGCCAAAGAATCGCTTCAACTCGGCCGTAACCTGCTGTGCCAGGTTGGTACGCTCGTCGAGCATGGTGAGCACCACCCCTTCGATCGACAACTCGGCATTGAAGTTGGCCCGAATCCGTTCCACCGTGTCCAGGAGTTCCGAAATCCCCTCCAGGGCGAAGTACTCCGCCTGCATGGGGATCAGGACCGCATCTGCCGCAACCAGCGCGTTGAGCGTGAGCAGATCGAGCGCCGGCGGGCAGTCCAGTACGATGAACTCGAATCGCTCCCGCAGCGGCTGGAGCACCTCCCGCAGCCGGAACTCCCTGCGTTCGGCCTCCACCAGCTCGATATTGGCCCCGATCAGGTTCTTGTGCGAAGGAATGATCCAGAGTTGCTCAAGCTCCGTGGCCTGAACCGCCTCTTCGGCCGCTGCCGCGCCCATGAGCAGGTGGTAGGTGCTGATGCGTTCCGGATCTTTAACCAGGCCCAGGCCGCTGGTGGCGTTGGATTGCGGATCGCAATCCACCAGCAGCGTGTTTACTTCTGCTGCTGCAAAAGACGAGGCCAGATTGATGGCAGTCGTAGTCTTGCCCACGCCGCCCTTCTGGTTGGCAACCGCGATGACGCGTCCCATTCAGTTTTCGGAGAATCGAGAGATGGGCGCAGAATAATGCGAATCGCGGTGCATTGCAATGACGGATTTCAGTGCAGCAAGAAAATTTGGAGAACATGTTGAGCGGCAAGCGATTGCCGGATCGCAATGAGCTTCTTTCCACAGAGATATTCCACGTGGAACGCGGCGGAGCGGTGTTCCACGTGGAACACTTGGACTTGAGACCACTCACGGCTCCGGCCCAACGGAGGCGTATTGAAAACGTAGCGCCGGCGTCCCGCCGGCTGTCGTGGGGCGTCCCGCCACCCACACCCTGGGCAAAGGTCGTACCTCTTCCCCCACTGTGCCATCTCCTGGCTGCAATTTGGCTCCGGCCCCACGGGAACCGCCCAAAGGGCATCCACGCGGGTGCCACTATTACCATGCTGATTCCCGTCAGCTTGGCAATGTACCAAGGAAGTCAACCCCGTGAGCAATAGCATGCTGTTATACAGGTTTCCCACTTGGAGTCGACAAACTAGCTGTATGCCGACGTCCTGACCCCAATTAGCAGCAATCTCATCGCATCCATCCCACCTATTAACAGACTAGGTACGTATCTACCGTGATTCCTCGCTCGTGCGCTTCCCGATCAGGAGTACTCGGATCGAGGACTGGGGCACGGAAATTGGCCCGCCCCAGGCAAAGTCGAGCGCCAGTTCGTGAGCGCGTCTGATCTGGGCCTGGCTGACCAGGAGGGCGAGGCGACCGCCAGGCGCCACCAGTCGGGCGCTGGTCGGCAAAACGGATTCGAAGCGCTCGACCGCCCGGAGGGTCACCACC
>JBGPJK010000193.1:0-8845 GCA_041485425.1 Terriglobia bacterium
CCCCTAGCCTCGGTGAGAGCCTGTTTGCAATCCATCATCGGCGCCCCGGTCTTTTCCCGGAGCTCTTTCACTTGTGCGGCGGAAATATTCACTGTAGATGTGCCCATTGCTGAGAATCTTCCTTCGATTTCAGGTCGCACCGGTTTCACCCTTGAAACCTGCGAGACCTGAGAAACTTTGAAACCTGTTCCTACAAAACTCGACCCGCGCCGGACGACCCTCGCGGGTCATATTTCCCTCTGGGGGCTAATGCCCGGACCCTGATCTTAGCTGACGACCGACGCCTGACGTCTAGTAAGTCTGCGTCTCCACCTCGGGAACCTGGTCACTGCCTTCCTTGGCGGTGGCAGGTTGCTTCTTTGTCCCTGTGCCCAGCACGTCTTCCATGCTGATGTCTTCCGCCCCGGCTTCGGCGGCCGAGATCTCCACCGCACCCGCCGCGGCAGCTTCCGTCGCTGCCATTTCGGCTGCCCGCACCGCTCCCGCCGCCGCTGCCAGTTCGGCCGTCTGCTTGTCGGTGGCAGCCTGCGAACCTTCCACCACAGAGTCAGCGATCTTGGAGGCGAACAGGCGAATCGCGCGCAGCGCGTCATCATTGCCCGGGATGACGTAATCCACTTCGCTGGGGTCGCAATTCGTGTCAACCACGGCGACCACGGGAATCCCCAGCTTGCGGGCTTCGCGCACCGCAATCTGTTCTTTGTTGGAGTCGATCACGAAAATCGCATCCGGCAAGCGCGTCATTTCCTTGATGCCGGCCAGGTTGGCCTCGAGGTGCTTGCGCTCGCGCTCCAGCTTGATCACTTCCTTCTTGGGCAGCAACTCGTAGCGGCCGTCGGTGGCCATCTCATCGAGTTCCTTCAGCCGCTTCACCGACTTCTGCACCGTCACCCAGTTGGTGAGCAGTCCGCCCAGCCAGCGCTGGTTCACATAAAAGCCGCCGCAGCGTCGTGCCTCTTCAGCAATCGCGTCCTGCGCCTGGCGCTTGGTCCCCACGAACAGCACAATTCTGCCTTCGGCGGCCAGTTCGCTGACGAACTTCGACGCCTCTTTGAACATCTTCAGCGTCTTCTGCAGGTCGATGATGTAAATCCCGTTGCGCTCTCCGAAGATGAATTCCTTCATCTTGGGATTCCAGCGCTTGGTCTGATGCCCGAAGTGGACGCCCGCTTCGAGCAACTCCTTCATGGTGATGTTGGCCAATCAACCTCCTCGTTTGGTCTGCATCCGGCGCTCACCCAACAGGCTGCCCCGGATTGCCATTCCCGCCCCCGCACCGCGAAGCACGGGAAGAATTGAACACATAAAACCAAAGTTTCAAGGTTGCAAGGTTTCAATGTTTCAAGGTTGAAGATCAAAACCAGCCGGTTCTAACTTTGCAACCTTGAAACCTCTGAAACTTTGAAACATGGTCTTGAAACCTGCCGTCTAACGTTTCGAATACTGGAACCGCTTGCGCGCGCCCTTCTGTCCGTACTTCTTGCGTTCCTTGGCGCGCGAGTCGCGCGTGACCATGCCCTCGGCTTTCAGCTTCTTGCGCAGTTCCACATTGAACTGCATCAGGGCGCGCGCGATACCGAGTTTCACCGCATCCGCCTGCCCGTTCACACCGCCGCCGGAAACCCTGGCTACAATGTTGAACGAGCCCGCCGTCTCGGTCGAGAGCAACGGCTGCCGCGCACTCACCCGCTGCGACTCCGTCACAAAATAAACCTCAAAAGGGCGTCCGTTGACCTTGAATTCACCAGTGCCCGGACGCAGATAGACGCGCGCGATTGCCGACTTGCGCCGTCCCGTACCGTAATACTGAATCAGTTCGCTCATCCCACCTTCCGTAGAGACGCAGCTTGCTGCGTCTTCCCTTCATGAGTTTCGATGTTCGCCCGGAGACGCAGCAAGCTGCGTCTCTACACAATGCCTTAAGCCAGCGCCTTCGCTTCCGGCTTCTGCGCCAGGTGGGGGTGCTTGTCCCCGCGATAGACCTTCAACTTGGTGAACATCTGCCGTCCCATCTTGGTCTTGGGGAGCATGCGCGACACCGCGTCTTCCACCACCAGTTCCGGCTTCCGCGCAAACCGCTTGCGGAAACCCTCCGAGCGCAGCCCGCCCGGGTAGCCGGTGTAGTGCTGGTACGACTTCTGCTCGGCTTTCATGCCCGTCACCTTCACCTTCTCGGCGTTGATGACGATCACGTGATCGCCCGTATCGATAAAGGGCGTGTACTTCGGGCTCTCCTTGCCCATCAGGATGCGAGCCACCTGCGAAGCCAAACGCCCCAGCGTCTGCCCCGAAGCATCCACGACGAACCACTTGCGCGCAATATCTCCCGCTTTGGGGAAATAGGTTGACATTACAGATCTCCCAGAAATAAAAAAGCAAAGAAGACCGCTGAGTGCCCCCTCACGCGGAACGCGCAGGGGAATCAGGCGGGCAACCGCAGTACGGCTGAAGCTCTAAAGATATCGCAGCCTGCCGAGAAATGTCAATGAACACCACGGGTTGGCACTGCTGGAGAACAGTGTTGCTAGGCATTAGAGGGTCATTTCGGAGGCACCGATGGCAGTTGGTTTGGCTGCTGAGCCTCCTTTTCCCGTTGCGCCTTGTTGTCGGCCAAGAACTGCTTTATGTAAGGGGATGTTCGGCCAAAAGCCAGCCCAGAAGCATCGTTGAATCCACGCTGCACAATCAAACCGTGCACTGTGCCATCGATCCCATAAACCGGGCTACCACTTGCACCAGGCCAGGCATTCTTATCTACAACAATTTCCCTTGGCCCCAATTTGTCACCGAGGATGCTGCGATACGTGCCTACCGTACCCTGAGATGTAATCGGTTGAAGAAAACTGAGTGGAAATCCCGTAAAGATGATTGGCTTGCCGTCTGCCAACACAGTGCCATCGAGTTCTGCGATCAGGGGTTTTATTATAATTTCGTCGAGAGAAAAAGGATTCGCAGCCAAGGCGCACACTCCCAAGTCGGAGTCATCATTCCACCAACATTGCCGAATTGGGATGACTTTAAGTGGAAAATCTGGCTTAGAAACGTCCCATCCAGACATAGGGACGTAGATTGCTTGTATTGCACAGACTGGGAGGCGATTAGCGAAAATCCCTTTAGCAACATGCCCAGCCGTGACAACGTCGCCATCGCCAGAAAGGAAGAATCCAGTCCCTTCAACGGAGATCAGGTAGATGGTTGTGTCGAGCCGTTGCCCTACGCAGACTATGGGAACGACGGATCGCTTCAATCGTTCGATAGCAGTATTGGAAGTCTCTTGGGCTTGTCCGGGACAGATGTTCATTGTGAAAACAATACATGCAGCGCACAACCAAAAGACAGTTTTCATGGGACATGCTTCCATTTCCCAAATCGTGAGTTCGCTGGAAAGTGTCGTATCGAAACTAGGCCGGGGTAAAAGACTACTACTGCCCGGACTGAATTAGTTCGAGCAATGTCCACACATGTTCGGTTAGCCCTGCTTCCATTGCAGGAGTAACGCGAAGGGATGTATGAACGCGGCAGAAGTTATACCACATCATAGGCCGCACAGAGGTTCGGGCGCGATCCAGATGGAGTCGGCTTCCCACGCAAGGACGTTTCTAGAAGCGCGGCAGCGTGAGCAACACTGAAATCCATCAGCACCCACGGGTTACCGGCGAATCCTGCTGCCCCCAGAATCCCAACCACAATCCCCGGCGGCCCTCCTGGACCAGGCCCCGGCTGAGGGCTGAAGACAGACGACCGATGACTGGTTC
Organism: Terriglobia bacterium; assembly: GCA_041485425.1. Taxonomy (GTDB): domain Bacteria; phylum Acidobacteriota; class Terriglobia; order Terriglobales; family Acidobacteriaceae; genus JAIQET01. The sequence continues at coordinate 3,756 of JBGPJK010000193.1, forward strand.
TACTCGTACGCCAGCGCGTCAATGGGATCCTTCTGCGCCGCTTTGTATGCGGGATAGATCGCACCCAGAAGTGCCCCAATGATGGCAATAATCGTCGCCTTCACAATCCAATCCCCGCTTACCACTACCGTCAGTAACGGCAGCCGTTGGCGGATGCCGGCCCGCGCCGCCAGGCTCACCAGAATTCCCACTGCAATTCCAGAAACGGCAAGGAGTACGGTCTCGCGCAGAATCACGTTCACGATATACAGCTTGGAGGCGCCCAACGACTTGAGAATGCCGATCTCGCGCGTCCGCTCCAACACCGCCGTATACATGGCCTGGAAGATCACAATGAAGCCAATGATGACTGAAACCCCGATGACCACGTCGATAAAGCTGGAGAGACCCGGGTAATTGGTGGGCGTCATCATCGAGAGGTAATATGCCATGGAGGTGGCGACGTATCTCTCCATGCCCGGCACATGCTTGATCTCATCCACCACGGTATCGGCGTTGCTGGGGTTGTCCAACTTCAGGTAGAAGATTGAGGCCTTACCCTGGGCCCCGATCAAGTCCTGCAGCACGCTAATAGGAAGAAACTTTCGCGCCCCCTTACCCTGCTCCACGATGCCTGCCACCCGAAAGTCGTGGTTGAGAATTTCAATCGTGTCCCCTACCTTGACGTGTTTCGATTTGGCAAACAGGTCGTCCACCAGCACGTCAGCCTGACCCTGGAACGGCCCACCCGCTAGGTAGCGAAACGGCCCGGACAAACTCTCATAACTCTTCAAGTCAATCCCGGCGATCACCTCCAGCGCGCCAGTGGTTGCGACCTGGGTTACGACCGGGGCCACCGTCACCACATGCGGCAGTTTGGCCAGAATCGGGCCCACCTTGATGGGCATGGGCGCACCCGTCAGCCCGACAATGAACGAGGAACCCGGCGGCATCACGATTACATCCGCGCCGATACCCGCCTGCCGTGCCCGCGAGTCGTTCAGGATTCCCAGCGACAATCCCACGATCAGCAGGATCAGCGTGACTTCCAGTGCAATGGCCACAATGCTGATCAGCGACCGGATCGGCCGGTGTACCAGGTTGGCGACAATCATCCGATTCATCATTTTGAGCACTTAGTAGTTAGCACCTGGCACTTCGCCCCTCCCCAGCCGGGCAGAGACCGCAAAGGCCTGAATGCCGAACAGGTGTAATTGCTGATTCTATCGCGATCCCGGCGGCGGACCCGCCTGCGGCTGCCCCAGGTGTACCACCTCCGCTCCCGCCGGTTGATCCAGAACGAATTTGTCATCCGCCAGCACTTCGTTCAACTGCAGTTTCACGATGGTCAAGGTGATGTCGTATTCCTCCTGCGGCCGCCAAATCTCGGTTTGCGACGGGAAATTCACCCCGGTGTAGTCCTTGTAGTCGTCGTAACGCGCATCGGTCGCCAGGTTGCCGTTCTCGTCATAGATGAACTGCCGGTGCGGCAGCAAGTCGGTGCGGCTGAAGATGATCTTGCGCGCGAGAAGCCACCCGTGGTCCACCTTGCGGATGACCTGAATCTCGTAGTCTGCCTGTTCGACTCTGTGCCCCTTCTTGTCGGTCACAATTTCGTAAGCGTTTTCCATCACGGCAATTTCTTTTTCCGCATCGACTTCCCGCATCAACAGCGCGTCATAAATCTGCTGCGGCCGGATGTTTTCCAGAGGTTGCTGGGTGTTGTGGGTCTCCACATCGTTGCGGCCGAAGATGAAGCGATTCTTCGGAGGAATCCAAAGTTTGAAGTCCTGGCCGTCACTCACCATGTCAAACGCCCGGTTGCGCACGATGGGCAGCAGCCCGATCATGCGCAGCATCGCCGGTTTGCGCGCCAGCACGTATCCCCGGATCTGCTGATAATCGGTGACCTTGCCCTTCTTGACCCCGCCCACCGAGGTATCAATGTCCACCGTGGCTTGCATGGAGTGGAGCTTGGCGGCCTGGGTGTTGATGTAGTCGATCAGTTCCTGCTGGGTTGCCGACTTCAGCGGCGCTGTACTGTATTGCCGCTCCACTTTGCGCGAGCGGAACAAACAGCCGGTTAGCGGCAGGGCCAGCAGAACCACAAGAAAAGCCCGGTATGGGAGCAACCTACGCATGGATATTGTTGGATTCCGCAAAAGGCCGATGGGATTCCCGAAACAGAGTATACCGCCAACAGTTCGCGGCCCTGGGCAGGACAGCAACCGCGCAGTTCCTCCGCTCATTTTGCCGAAGAGCCGGGCTGAACCTGGTGATGGCCCAAGGACATACTTAGGGTAGTCTAACGGCGCTGGGCGATCTTCCGCAGCTTGGCCACGTTCCGGTTGTGCTCCTCCAGCGATTGGGCAAAGCGATGGTGCCCGTTCCCGTCGCTCACAAAATAGTAATAATCCGTCTCTGCCGGATGCAGGGCCGCTTCCAGTGAAGTCTTGCCCGGGTTCCCGATCGGCCCCGGCGGAAGTCCGGGATGCCGGTAGGTGTTGTATGCAGAATCAATCCGCATATCCTCGTGGTGCAGCACTCCTGCATACGTGCCTTGCAGCAGTTCCGCGTAAATCACGCTGGGGTCCGCTTGCAAAGCAATGTTCTTTGCCAGGCGGTTGTAGTACACACTCGCAACCAGGGGACGCTCCTCGGGCACGGCCGTCTCTTTCTCGATAATCGACGCCATGGTCACGGTCTTCTGCACATCCGTGGTCAACCCAATCGCGCCCGTCACCTCACGAAACTGCTTCACCATCACCGCCGCGATATCATGCATGCTCTGGGTGCGGGTAAATTCATAGGTGTTCGGGAAGAGATACCCTTCCAGGCTCTTCGCGTCCGGCGCCAAGTCGGAAACCAGAGCCGTATCCGACACCGCCACATTCAGAAAATCCTGGCTCGACCCCAGCCCGGCATCTTGCATGGCCTGCGCGATCTCGAACATGGTGTAGCCTTCGGGAATCACGACCGTGTGCACGTAGATGTCGCCGCGGGCCAGACGATCATGCACATCGAGCGCAGTGGCGGGCTTCTCAAACAGATATTCGCCGGCCTTCAAAGAGCGTTTGTGATGGAAGTAATGCCACGCCACAAAAGCATCTGCATTGCGAATCACCCCTGCCGATTTCAATTCCGCGGCGATCCGGCGCGTGGAATAGCCGGGACGCAGCAACACAAACCTCTGCCCCGCTGGCGCAACCGGCAGCCATAGCGCCCACGCCAGCCAGCCGCCCAGTGCAACCACGGCAAGCAGTAGGAATGTGAAGAATGCGCGCACCGTTTCCCCGCTAGTTTAGATGATGTTCAATCACTTTCGGGTCGTCTGTGGGACCATTCGAGCAGCCAACAGGGATGGGGCTTCAGTCACTTGCCACCGTCGAGCCGCTGCCAATCGCGCCAGCCGCGCGCCAGGATCGGGGCCTGAAGCCTGAGAACCGAGAGCTTTACCTCGACCGCTAACCCGTAGTTTTCTCTCTTTTCAGCCGCCTGAGCAGGGAGGTAGGATGAATCCCCAGGATCCGGCACGCCTGCGTCTTGTTGTGGCCGGTTGCAGCCAGCACCTGCTCGATGTAGTTGCCTTCCAGTTCGCGCAGGCTGACGAAGTGGTGCCCGTTTCCAGGCATCTCGACCGCTGCCGGCGCCTCGCCCTTCACCTCCAGCGGGTGATCGCGGATTTCCTCCGGAAGATTCGCGGCGTCAATATCGCCGTCGGGCGCCAGGATCATGGTCCGCTCAATCACATTCTTCAGCTCGCGAATGTTACCCGGCCACGAATACTGCTGCAGCAGCTCAGCTGCCGCTGGCGTGAACCCGGTGAATTTCTTGTTCAACTCCCGGTTGAAGTGTTGCAGCATCTCCAGCGCCAGCGGCAGGACGTCCTCTTTGCGCTCACGCAGCGGCGGAATATAAAGCGGCACCACATTCAAGCGATAATAAAGGTCTTCGCGGAAATGGCCCTGGGCCACGGCCTCTTTCAAATGGACATTGGTAGCCGCGACCAGCCGCACATTGACCTTGAGGAGACGCGTGCCGCCCAGGAGCATGAATGTCCCTTCTTCCAGCACCCGCAGCACCTTGGCCTGCACGCTGGCTGACATGCTGCCGATCTCATCGAGAAAAACTGTGCCCCCATTCGCGCGCTCCAGCAGACCTTCCTTGCGCCGCCGCGCATCCGTGAACGCGCCCGGTTCGTAGCCGAACAGCTCGCTTTCCAGCAAGGTGTCGGGCAGAGCCGCGCAATTCAGTTCCAACAGCGGCATGGAAGCGCGCGGGCTGGCATAGTGAATGGCCTTGGCCAGCACGCCTTTCCCGGTGCCACTTTCGCCTTGAATCAGAATCGTGGTGTGATCCGCTTCTGCAGCCTTGCGCGCTATCTCCAGCATCTTGATGGTGCCGGCATTCTGTGTCACCACCCGGCCGAAATCGTAGCGCCCCTTGGCCGATTCCACGGTGTCGCGCACCCGCACCCGCAGAGCCAGCATCTCGGTCGCGCGATGCATGGTGGCAATCATGTCATCGAGGTGAAAGGGCTTGACCAGGTAGTCGTAAGCGCCCAGTTTCATGGCCTCCACCGCGCGGTCCACCAGGTGATACGCGCTCATCATGATCACGATGGCCGCCGGGGTGCCTGCTTTGATCTGGCGCAAGACCTCGACCCCGTCCAGGCCCGGCAACACGATGTCCAGCAATGTGAGGTCCGGCTTTTCCTCGTGAAAAATCTTCAGCGCATCCTCGCCGGAGCTGGCCGTAAGAACGTCGAAGCCCTCCTGCCGCAGCCCGCGCGATATGGTACGCAACGTCAGGTCTTCGTCATCAACCACCAAAACGGAATAGGACATATGCCCTCAATATCGGACCGCGATCGAGAACGTCAAGGCGCAGCCTTCCGAGCCTGACACCCGCTCTTACACCACGACCTCCGACTCCTCCTGCGTAACCCCTTCCGGCGCCTCCTGCCGGATGGGCAGCGTGATGGTGATGGTGGTCCCGTGGTTCAACACGCTATCGGCCCGGATCTCGCCGTTGTGGCTGCGCACGTAGGCCTGGCTGATGCTGAGGCCCAGCCCGGTCCCTTTGCCGCGCTTGGTGGTAAAGAATGGCTC
>JBGPJK010000194.1:0-8774 GCA_041485425.1 Terriglobia bacterium
AGTGCTCGATCTGGCCAGCGGCACCGGTGAACCGGCAATCAGTCTGGCCTCGAGAGTCGGGCCAGAGGGGCATGTTACCGCTCTGGATCTCAGCACGGACCTTCTGAAAATTGCCGCAGAGCGCGCCCGCCAGCGTGGGTTGACGAACGTCTCCACGCGCCAAGCGGATGCGCATAACCTGCCGTTTCCGGATGCAAGCTTCGATCTGGCCACCTGCCGCTTTGGCGTGATGTTCTTTTCCGACCCCGATCTGGCACTACGCGAGACCCAGCGCGTGCTGAGGCCCGGTGGGCGGGCCTGTTTCCTGGCGTGGGGGCCTTTTGAGCAGCCGTACTGGTCGAGCACTATGGGCGTGGTGCACAAGCATGTCGGCGGTCCGATTATGGCGCCAGGTGGCGCCAACATGTTTCGTTTTGCTGAGCCGGGGAGTTTGTCAGCGGCGCTGCGGCGGGCAGGATTTGGAGACCTGGAGGAGGAAACAACGACTTTGCCATGGACCTGGCCGGGGCCGGTAGAAGAGGTGTGGGAGTACGCACAGGCGGTGTCAACCCCCTTTCGCCCGCTGCTGGATCGAGTTCCGGCAGAGAAATGGGAGCAAGTGAATGCTGACGTGCACGCGGTGATTCGTCGATACGTGGAAGGTAACAGCGTAAAGTTTGGGGCGGTGGTAGTGCTGGCGTCGGGAGTTCGACAGTAGAGGACTAGAAGCATTAACCACGAAGGACACCAAGGGACACGAAGGAACAAGGGACGTCATGACCGGAACTGGGCTCTCTTTTCGACAAATTTCCTTGGTGAACCTTCGGGTCCTTCGTGGTTAAATGCGTTCCCGTGAAGCTCAAGGTTGCATGGATTGGAAAGACCAAAGAGCCGGCTATTCAGGCGCTGACGGACGAGTACCTGAAGCGGTTGGCGCGTTACGCCGAGGTGGAGGGGGTAGCGCTGAAGGATGAGGCGGCGCTGCTGAAATCACATGCGCGAGACGCCCGTGTCCCCACAAGATCCACGCTGGTGCTGTTGGACGGACGGGGCAAGCAGCTTTCCTCGGCAGAGCTGGCAAAGTTTCTGGGGGATCACCAGGACCGCAACCCGCTGCCGCTGTTGTTCGCGGTCGGACCGGCGGATGGTTTCAGTGATGCGGCGCGCCAAGCGGCGGCAGGGTTGCTGTCACTGGGCAACATGACGCTGGCGCATGAGTTGGCACGCGTGGTCCTGCTGGAGCAACTCTATCGTGCATTTACGATTCTGAAAGGTCATCCGTATCACCTCGGGCACTGAGGCGGTTCCAGGAAAGCAGGCGTGTACCTTGGTGACGTGTCGTCGGCGCGTGCGCTGCTTTAGAGTCGGAGCGATGCACGGGTCGGGCATTTCGATCATCGGGGAGGATTGGTGTCATGAAAAATCCCATGGAAGTACTTCGGGCGAAAGAACAGGAGTTAGCCAAGGTCAGGAAAGAGATTGCCGCGCTAAAGGTCGCAGCCCGGCTGCTGGGGGAGGAAGGCGCAGGTGCGGCCGAACAGAAAAAGGAACTGCAACCGGTCGTCGAGATGCCCTAGGCGAAATGCTTGCTGGCATCAGAAGCGATTACCGTGTCACTGTGGCCTCGTAGCTGACAGTCTGCCAGTGGCCGTTGCGTTTCACCCACACGCGGGTGAAGCGATAGGGGCCGCTGAAGTCTTCTCCCAGTTCGTTTCCTTTCACTTCCGCACGCGCGGTGACGATGGCCGCATTCCCGTAGACCCGTACGACCATCTCCGACAGGTCAATGGAGTCGTAGTGCAACTGGGCACGCTTGCGGGCCGCGATGGTGTCAGTTTTGGTGACCACTTCGCCCTGGGGCCCGATGCCGACGTAGTCATCGGCCAGCATGCGCTCGACAAAGGCCACGTCCCTGCGGATCGCAGCCTCTTTCGACTGGCGCTCCAAATCCAGAATCTCACGAATGGTTTCCTGGTTTTGGGGGGCAGAGGCGAGCGAGCCAGCAGGAAGGGCTGTCGGCCAGCAGAAAGCCAGAGTCAAGACCAAAGCTGCCGTGCGAATCATGCCGAGACCTCCGGGAGAATGCCGCGGACAGGGGCCCACTTGGAGTAGTGTACGCAGGTGGGGACGGGATGGTTCCGTGAAAAAACCATGAGTTTGCGGCGGCGAAACAAGTGGCCCCAACCCAACCCACTTCCAGGGCGGCGGGCGAGAGCCTGCCCTGAGCGAAGCCGAACGGGCGCCCGCGCCACACAACCCGCAAGCGCGCCGGAACAGGTACAATCTAAAGCTTCCACCGTATGCAGGACATCCGTCGGGGTCTGATCATTGTGAATACCGGACCGGGCAAGGGCAAGACCACTGCCGCCATGGGCACGGCGTTGCGAGCGGTAGGACAAGGCATGCGCGTACTCATGCTGCAATTTCTAAAGGGCTCCTGGCATTACGGCGAACTGGATGCGGTGAAGGCATTCGGTGACAAGTTCGTCATGAAACAGATGGGGCGCGGCTTCGTGAAGGTGGGAAGCGAGAAACCCGATCCCGAAGATGTGCGCATGGTCGAGGAAGCGTGGGCGGAGGGCGAGCAAGCCATCCAGTCCGGCGAATGGGACCTGGTCGTCCTGGACGAGATCAACTACGCCATCAGCTACGGCATGCTCGACCCAGCAAAGGTGGCCGAGAGCCTCAAGAAAAGGCCGGAAATGGTGCATGTTATCTTGACGGGGCGCAACGCGCATCCGACAATTGTCGAACTCGCCGACACTGTTACCGAAATGCGCCAAGTGAAGCACGCCTACGAAAAGGGCGTGATGGCGCAGAGGGGGATCGAGTATTGATTGTGTAATTTGGTGATCGGGTAATTTTGTAACTTGAGGCGCAGTTGGCGCAGTCCGTCTTCAATTACAAAATTACCCGGTTACCCAATTCCTATGGCCTGGTTCAAGCGACAAGCCGGCGAGCTGGATACCTCGGGGGAGAAGAAGGTCCGCACCGAGGGGCTGTGGGTGAAGTGTGATCAGTGCCGGCAGATCATCTGGAAGAAGGACTTGGAAGACAATCTGAACGTTTGTCCCAAGTGCGACAAACATTTTCGCATCGACGCGCGCGCGCGGCTGGCGCAGCTTCTGGATGACAACCTGTACGAAGTGTTCGACTCGAACCTGGTTTCCACGGACCCGCTGAAATTCGTCGATTTGAAGGCGTACTCGTCACGCCTGAAGCAGGCGCAAGCTGACACCGGGTTGAAGGATGCCGTCATCAATGCCCGCGGCAGGCTGAACGGGCGCCCGGTGATTGTGAGCGCCATGGAGTATTCCTTCATCGGCGGCAGCATGGGCGCGGTGGTCGGCGAGACGATCACGCGGGCGATTGAGCTGGCGACGGAAACCAAGGCGCCTATCATCATCGTTTCGGCTTCTGGCGGGGCGCGGATGATGGAGGGCGTGATCAGCCTGATGCAACTGGCCAAGATTTCGGCGGCGCTGGCGCGGTTGGATGAAGCCAAGGTGCCGTATGTTTCGGTCCTGACCGATCCGACCACGGGCGGGGTGACGGCATCGTTCGCCATGCTGGGCGACTTGAATATCGCTGAGCCCGGGGCGTTGATCGGCTTTGCCGGGCCGCGGGTGATCGAGCAGACCATCCGGCAGAAGCTGCCGCAGGGTTTCCAGCGCAGCGAGTTCCTGCTCGAGCACGGCATGCTGGACGCGGTGGTGCCCCGCAAGCAGATCAAGCCCTATATAGCGCGGGCGTTGGCGTTCATGGCGGCGTAGCCGCCGACTTCGGACCTCAGCCCTCGGACCTCAGCAAAGCGCGGTCCCTGACGAATCTAGTGCTGGCCTGTTTTCCTGCAATCGTGTGAAGCCCCTACCTTCCCAGTTCGACCCGCTCCCGTTACGTTCTAATGCGCGGAACTCGAATCCTCGGAGCCGAATTGATAATCTGAGAGCTTGAGGTCTGACGTCCGAGGTCCGAGGTCCGATGTCTTACGAAACCGCTGTCGAACGCATGTACGCGCTGGGCCACGAACTGACCCAGACGCCATCCTACAAGTTTGACTTGGCGCACATGCGGGTGCTGCTGGGCGCGTTGGACCATCCGGAGCGGCGGTTTCCGGGGGTGCTGATTGCGGGCACCAACGGCAAGGGCTCAACGGCAGCGACGCTGGCTTCGATCCTGCAGGCTTCCGGTTTGCGCACCGGACTGTACACCTCGCCCCACCTGGTGCGGATCAACGAGCGGGTTCGCATCAATGGCGAAGAGATACGCGACGACGACTTCGCCTTGGTGCACGACGTGGTGGACCGGACGGCGGAGCGACTGGTCAGTGAAGGCGACTTGCCCTGGCATCCCAGCTTTTTTGAGATGCTGACCGCGATTGCGTTCGAGTACTTCGCGCAACGAAGACTCGATATTGCGGTGCTCGAAGTCGGCATGGGCGGGCGGCTCGATGCAACCAACGTGATCGAGCCGCGAGTGAGCGTGATCACTGATATCTCCCTTGACCATCAGAAATTCCTGGGCAACACCGTGGCGGAAATTGCGCGCGAGAAGGCGGGAATCATCCGGCCGGGCGTCGTCGTAGTGACGCTGCCGCAACAGCCTCAGGCCAACGAGGTGATCGGAAACACGATTCTGGAGCTCGGAGCGCAGGGCGTGAGCGCTGTCCCCTATGTTCCGCCGGTTTCGCCAGCTGCGGTGAGCACTGAGTACCGGGTAGCGAGTACCGAGTCAAGAAAACCGTTCACCGCAGGGATCGCAGAGGGCGTGGAGAATCCGAAAGCGGTTTTTCTCTCCCGCTATCCTCTGCAGGTGAGGGGAAAGGAAATCCTGGTGGAAACGCCGCTGGTGGGGCGGCACCAGTTGAGGAACGTGGCGTTGGCGATTGCCGCGGCAGAAGAGTTGAGCAAGCAAGGATGTGCGATTACGCCCGAGTCGATCGAGCGCGGCATTCGGGAGACGCGCTGGTCGGGACGGTTTCAGGTGATCCGTGCCACCGCCGATGCTCCGGAATTTGTCTTCGATGTAGCCCACAATCCGGCGGGGGCCTGGGCGCTGCGCTCGACCCTCTCGGCCTGCTACGAGGATCGGCCGCTGACTTTGGTTTTCGGAGCCATGCGCGACAAGGCCATTGGCGAGATCGCGGAGATTCTTTTCCCGCTGGCGGAACGCGTGGTTGCGACGCATGCGGACAACCCACGCTCGGCCACGCCGCAGGAGATTCGCGAGGCGGCGGCCCGCACCGCAAGCCAGATTGAAGACGTGCCGGACGTGGCTTCAGCGGTGGAGCGGGCGCGGGCTCTGGCTGGGCCCAACGGCGTGGTGGTTATTACCGGATCGATATACATTGTAGGAGAGGCGATGCGCCGGCTGGGCGTTCGCATCTAAGATTAAAAAATGCAGGATTTGAAGGCCCCCGCAGACAACGAGGTCAACCCGGCGATTGTCGAGCTACGCTCGACTGGGCGGGCGAGGCCTGCCCGGAGCGGAACCGAAGGGCTGCCCGTCCCCACACACTATGGCTGGCTCAGCCGGCTGCGCTCGTACTTCATTCTGGATCCGCTGATCTGGCTTTACACGGTGCTGCTGGGGCCGGTGGCCGTCCCGGTATCGCTGTTTGGTGAGAAGGAGCGGATTCTGCACGATTTCGCACGGGTGTGGTCCTGGATGATCATGAAGACGATCTTTTCGCCGGTGAAGGTGATTGGACTGGAGAAGATCGACACTTCGAAGCCGCACGTTTATGCGGTGAACCATGCCTCGGCGCTCGATATTCCGGTGCTCTATGTGTACCTGCCGTTCCAGTTCCGGATCATGTTCAAGAAGGAACTGCTCTCGTATCCGGTGATCGGTTGGCACCTGAAACGGTCGGGGCAGGTGTGCATCAATCAGCAGAATCCGGCGTCGTCGATTGCAAGCATCCGGTCTGCGGTGAAGAGCTTGCAGGGCGGCATGCCGCTGGTGATTTTTCCGGAAGGTGGCCGCACCCCGGACGGCGAGATCAAGCCGTTCCTGCCGGGGGCGTTTTTCCTGGCCATCAAGGCGCAGGTGGACATCGTGCCGGTCGCGCTGGTGGGAACGTATGAACTGCTGCCCATGAACACCTATCACATCAAGTGCCGTCCGCTGGAGATGCGGGTGGGAGAACCGATCTCGACGGCGGGGCTGAAGGGGCACGACATCGAGGTTCTGTCGGCGAAGGTGCAGCGGGCGGTGGAGGGGCTTTACTACGGAGTCCGAACCACGTAGGGACAGCCGCCATCGTCTGGGCGGGCGAGCGAAGATACCAGGAAAGATTTAATTCGTCCCCATTCTTGAGTACGGGGCCACCTTGGCTGATCGTTATTCTAGGACTCTGGTAGACGATGGAGCCCTTGAAACGCTTCGCCGGGTTTTTCACGCCGAAGGTGTGTGTACGGCCACCACGGCCCTCGGCCGCTTTGCTGCCCTCGTACTTCCAGTCTTCTTCTCGAAGAAAAGGAATGTCCACTCGCCAGATGACCACAGCCTTGCCCGGCTTCAGTCTTTTCGTTTGGTCGATGGCGTAGCGCCACACGATGTACCACCCGGCGTGGTTGTAGTGGGATTGCAACGCCCAAGGCCGGCTTGTCCCCTTGGATTCTAGTGCCTGCTCCGGGGGTGGATTCAGTCTCCCCCTCAGGGAGAGGTCTGGGAAGCGTTGCTGAGCAATATCCGGGTGCTTGTGCTTCTTGTAGGGGCTGAGGGCGTGAAGTGCCTGGATGCCAATGATGCCAACAATCCCGCTGAAGACATTGGCCTGCTCGAAGTAGATGTCGATGAGTTCAGCGGCCTTGTTTTCGATATGCTCCACGGCCTCGCGAACGTGGGCAATCTTCAGCTCCGGAGGCAACGGGGCCGAGCGGTCAAAGCCGTCTTTTTCCAAAGGCATCGCGGAGGCAACTTCTCACGATTCGTTAAAGAGAGCAAGCTTGTGCTGCTTTGGTTCGCCGTTTCCAGTACCCCGCTTGTTATTGGCTTTGCCGTTTCCATTCAGGTCAGCCAGCTTCGGGATAGCCTCTGTCGCAATCTGAAAGAACGCCGGGTCCAGTTCCACGCCAATGCTTTCGTACTGGAGCGAAATGGCCGCTGCGATGGTCGACCCGGCACCCATGAACGGGTCCAAGATTATGCCTGTGCCCAATGGCAGAGACGCCCGTACGATCTGGCGCATGTAGGACTGCGGCTTCAAGGAGGGATGTGGAGCAATCTCGCGTTCCTGTGCCCGCGTGGGGGCGGAAAGAATCACGTCACCGAAAGGTGTGTCAGCGGAAATGCGACGAAGGCCGCCAGTTTCCCACTTCCGCAGATTGTCCTGAACCCGCCCTTGGCACGGTTTCCGAAAAAGTCCCCAAGGTTCCCAAGCTGAGCGAGGCATGACGGTGACCCCGGGGAACTCAGCGTGTGCATTCTTTGGCCGGTCACCACCACGAAGGGTTTGCACAAGTCGGATGATCTCTCCGCGCTTCTCAAACCCTGCCTGCATCAGTGGCACGTACACAAGGTGGGATAGGAGCGGATTAGTGGCGATGAACACGTGTCCACCGGGTACCAAAACACGGAAAGCCCGTCGCCCAAAGTCGGAGAAGAACTGCCTGAGGTGAGCTCGCTCGTCGTCTGTGAGGACAGTGAAGCGCGGCAGTGGGCTCCGCACGCAGCCATCGAATGCGGGCGGGATGCGCCAAACGCCACCCCGGCCACTGCGCAGCTTCTCCTTCTCCCTCGGCAGGTACTCCTTGAGACCATAAGGCGGGTCGGTGACGATGGCGTGTATGGAGTTTTCGGCTCGAGCGTCCATCCAGTCGAGACAATCCGAGAGATAGAGGCTGTAGCGTGTTCCCCTCATGCGAGACTCTATCCGTCGTTGATGAACCGCTGCGGTTGCACTCATCAGTGCATAAGTACCACGATTGAGGGGCCTATGGGTACTGCTCTATGGTGTAAATCTCTCCTGTGCGACCCGATCTTTAGGGGTTGCCCAAAAGAGGCGCAGAAAGACTGGTTGTTTGACCCTCCTCTCTCCCTCCAATAAACTGAAAAGATTCAGCGAACCACAGGTTTCGATCTATGGCAGACAGCATTCATATCAAGCTCCCCGACGGCAGCACCAAGGAAGTCCCCAAAGGCACCACCGCGCTCGACATCGCCAAGTCGATCAGCCCGCGTCTCGCCGATGCCGCCCTCGCCGCCAAAACCAACGGCGATCTCATCGACCTCACCCGGCCGCTGGAGAAGGACACTCCCCTGCGCGTTCTCACGGAAAAAGATCCCGAGGCGCTGGAAGTGTACCGCCATTCTTCGGCCCACTTGCTGGCCGCCGCGGTGCTCGAACTTTTTCCTGAGACCAAGCTCGGCCACGGTCCCGCCACCGAGAGCGGATTCTTTTACGACTTCTACCGCCCCACGGCGTTTACCACCGACGACCTGCAGAAGATCGAAAAGAAAATGCAGGAACTGGTGCAGCAGGACATTCCCTACGCGCGCGAGTTTCTGCCCCGCGATCAGGGACTCGAGGAGTTCCAAAAAGACGGCGACTTCATGAAGTGCCATTTCATCGAGCAGTTCACCCAGCCCGATGAAAAGATTTCCGTCTATCGCACAGGAAAGTTCACCGACTTCTGCCGCGGCCCGCACCTTCCTTCGACTGGCAAGATCAAGGCCTTCAAGCTGCTGAATATCGCCGGCGCCTATTGGTTGGGGGACGAGAAGAACCCACAACTGCAGCGGATCTACGGGACGTCGTTTTTCTCGAAGAAGGACCTTGATGACTTTCTGCA
>JBGPJK010000195.1:0-8631 GCA_041485425.1 Terriglobia bacterium
CAGTTGGTCCACGAAGAAGAAGTCGGCCGCGGTGAGCACGTCACGCAGCAACTTGATGCGCTCGCGAATGAGCGCCGTGACCTGCCGCATCTTGCCAGGCTCCACCTGGAAGCCGGCGGCGCGTACGATCGGCAGAAGCCGCCCGCTGAGGTCCTCGATCGTCAAACCGCGGATGTGCTCTGCGTTCAACCAGATCGCCTTGGGATCGAAGGTTTCTTCGGGACTAACGGCAGGTTCCTTGAAGTTCACCACCGCATTGGCGCGGTTGATGCCCGCGAGCGAGAATGCGTCGATGAGTTCCTGCCGGCTCATCTGCTCACGGTTATCTTTCGGCGACCAGCCCAGCAGGCACAGGAAGTTCACGAATGCCTCCGGCAGAAAACCCGCGTCACGATACGTGGTCACGCTCACCACCGGCCCATGACGGCGCTTGGAAAGCTTGGTCCCGTCGGGGGCCACCAGGAGGGGAAGATGCGCAAACTGCGGCGTCGTCACGCCTGCGGCCTCGAAGATCAGAACGTGTTTGAACGTATTCGTGAGATGGTCCTGGCCGCGGATGATGTGGCTGATGCGCAGGGCGGCGTCGTCGGCGCACGATGCCAGGTGATAGGTGGGCATGCCGTCACTGCGCAGAAGCGCGAAGTCTTCGATGTCGGCCGCGAGCTTGGCCTGCTCGCCGTAAACCGCGTCGCCAAATCGCACCTGCTGCCCGCCGTCGCGGGGCACGCGAAAGCGCAGCGCAAAAGGCTCTCCAGCGGCGGCGCGGCGGTCGCTCTCGGCGGGTGAAAGTTCCCGCATCCCGGGGTTAAACAGCCATGTCCCCTGGGCGCCTGACCTCTCTTCCCCGGTGTGCGCGGGGGTGAAATCGCGGTAGGCGAGCCCCTTCTGGAAGATCGCCTGGGCTATCTGGCGATGTAGCGCCAGGCGCTCGGACTGTTTGTATTCTTCGTCCCAGCCCAGGCCAAGCCATTTCAGCCCTTCAAAAATGGAACTCACCGAGGCGTCGGTATTGCGCTCGACGTCGGTGTCGTCGAGGCGAAGAATCATGGTTCCGCCATTCCGCCGAGCATAAAGCCAGTTGAATATGAACGTGCGGGCACTGCCAACATGCAGAAACCCGGTGGGAGAGGGGGCAAATCGGACGCGTGGGCCGTTCGCCCCGGCTGCTGCATGGACTGGGTTTTGGGGAATTTCAGTCATCGAAGGTAATCAATCAGGATGTTACGGGTGGGAGGAAAACAGCGTCAAGCCAAGGCCGTGCGGCGATCGCAGCCAAGCCGTCGCGGCAAAACTCGGAAAATGCCCATCCCATGTATCTTTCGTGACTTCCGAGACTATTGTCTTGCTTGGGCGGGTGTGAAAATATTAGCAGACAGTTAACCCTTGTGAAGGTTGAGGGCAGCGGAGAGCTGTTTCCGGCGCCATGAACAGCGTCACTACCAGCATGGTGGTCGTCCCGGGCGTAGTCGCCCTGTTGCTGTTCCTCGTCTTCACTTATCTTTACGAGCAGAGCCGGCAGTCGTATTTTCGCGCCTGGCAGATCGGCTGGGCGGCTTATACCCTGCACTTCGCTTTCGACGCCTGGGACGTTTATTACGGACCCTCCGCGCTGTTATCTTTGGCAGCCTCTCTGCTGCTGGTAGCAATGGCGCTCTCTATCTTTGTCTCGACCCGCCTGATGCGAGAGAGATTCCGGCTGCGCTGGTACGACGTGGCGCTCGGGGTCGCAGGCGTGGGGCTGGCCGGTTGGAATGTGCGCGCACACATGGTAGGCGGTACATTTCGTCCCGAGGCACTTCCCAACCCGCACATTCCCGTGGAAATCGGTTTGGCGGCGGTGCTGCTGTACTGCTCCGCCTACTTCTACCGCCACGCCGACCGCAAGAACTCTCTCGCGTTCAAGGTGCTGGCCATGTCACTGGCGCTTTGGGCGGTGTTGCTGTGGGTGGGCCAGTTCCGGAATCCATTCATGGAGATGTTCGGCAGCGCCGGCCATTTACTCGGTCCCGTTCCGCAGATGCTACTGGGTATTGCCATGGTGATGGTGTTGTTCGAGAACGAACGCAACGCCGTGCAGGAGAACGCGCTGGCATTTTCCACGCTGGGCGTGGATCCCACCCGGCTGCTTTCTGCCGAAGACCTGGTGCCCAGCGTGCAAAGCATCCTCGACCGGTTGGTGGCGCCGCTGCCCACCGGGCGCGCCGTGATCTGCATATCCGAGCGCTGGCGAGCCATCCTGCCTTCGGTGCAACGCGGCTTCTCCAACGATTTTGTCAGCCGACTGGAAAAGACTGGCGCCGCGGAATACATCTGCGAACTCGCCTACCGGCGCGGCGGTTTTGTGAGTTTCAGCGGTGTGCCCGAGATGTCGGAGCCGCTACCGGCGTTTCCCGGCGGGCGCTTTGAGCAATTCCGCCAGGTCCTGGCGGAGGAGAACATCCGCAACCTCACCGCGGTGAGCCTGCAAACCCGGGAACACAACTTCGGCGTAATCCTGTTTCCTCACGCCGAGCGCCGCATGTTCGGAGCCTCGAACCTGCGGCTGCTGATTGGACTGGCGCTGCAGATCGGGCTGACGCTGGAGAATTACGTGGTGATGCACGACGCCCAGCGCCGCACCAAGGAATACGAACTTCTCACCCAGATCGGCCAGGCGATCAGTTCCCGGCTCGACCAGGAAGAGGTTCTGCGGGCGGTGCAGAAGGAATTGGGACAGATCTTCGACACCAGCGATTTTTACATCGCGTTCCAGGAGGGCGACGAGATCCGCTTCGAACTGGAAGTGGTGGACGGGCAGATCCTGCCCAAGCGCTCGCGCAAGGTCGGGAACGGCTTGACCGAGTACATCATCCGCACCGGCCAACCGTTGCTGGTTCGCTCCGACCTGGAGAAGACCCGCGAACGCCTCGGCGTGAACTTTGTGCCCGGGAAGCCGGCCAAGTGCTTTTGTGGCGCGCCCATCCTGCTCGGCGGCAAGCCCGCGGGCGTCATGGCCGCCATGAGCACGGCACGCGAGTACGTTTTTGAAGAGCGCGACATCGAAGTGATGCAGACCGCGGCCGGCCAGGTGTCGGTCGCGGTGGAGAACGCCCGCCTGTTCGCCGCAGAGCAACGCCGGTCACGGCAGTTCGCGTTTCTCAATAATATCTCCAAGACCGCCATCTCCAGCGAAGATGCGGAGCAGATGCTGGCCGACATCGTGAGCGAGATTCAGAAGAACTTCCGCTTCGACCACATCGGCATCGGCATTCTCGACTATGTGACCAAGGACATCGAAATCAAGGCGGAGGCTGGCGCTACCACCCAGGCGCTGGGCAAACGCATTCCCCTGGGTGTGGGAATTCTCGGCCGAGTGGCGCGCACCGGAGAGACTGCTCTGGTGCAGACCATCGGCGAAGGCCACCTGCAAGGGGTACTGCCCGACTCGCGGGCCGTGCTGTGCATCCCCATCACGTATGGCGAGACCTTGCTGGGCGTGCTCAACGTTGAGAGCCAACACGAGGATGCTTTCTCGCCACAGGACGCGCTCATTCTGAACACCCTGGCCGACCTGCTGGCCACCGCCTTGCACAACGCCTTCGTGTTCCAGAAGCTGCAACAGCAGTCCATCACCGACGGATTGACCGGCATCAAGACCCGGCGCTTCTTCTGGGAAGCCCTGACTTCGGAGTGGAAGCGCGCCTCCCGCTCGGGACGGCCTTTCTCGGTCGTGCTCATGGACCTGGACAAGTTCAAACAGGTCAATGACACGCTGGGCCACCTCGAGGGCGACCTGGTGCTGGCGCGCGTCGGCCGCCTGCTGGAACAGAAATGCCGGCAATCGAACGTAGTAGCGCGCTACGGCGGGGACGAATTCATCATGCTGATGCCGGAAACGGGAGTGGAGCAGGCGCAAATCCTGGCCGAACGCCTGCGCCTGTGGATCTCCACCGACCCCATGCTGCAGGAGCACCAGATCACCGGAAGCTTCGGCGTGGCCAGTTTCCCGGTGCACGGATTCTCCGTGGAGGACCTTATCCGTATCGCCGATGCGGGGATGTATGTCTCCAAGCACGCCGGCGGCGACCGGGTATCCGCCGTCGAGGAATTCGCCGAAGGCGAGAGCGCCGCGGTGCAGCGGCAGCTCATTTCCGGCTACATCGAAGGCTTCCTGCAGCGCGAACACACCGGCCCCGAGCACCTGGAAGAGTTGCTTACCACGCTGAAAAAACTGTGCGGCGGCGAGGACGATATCAACCTTCATGTGTTGCGGGAATCGATCGAAGCGCTGACCCACGCCGCGGAAGCGCGCGAAATCAACGGCTCGGGCCATGGCGAGATGGTCGCGCGTTATTGCGAACTGGTGGGCCGCGCGCTCAGCATGCCTCCGGAAGAGGTAGCCGATCTGGCGTACGCCGCCCGGGTGCACGATGTGGGCAAAATCTTTGTGCCCGAGCGCATCTTGAACAAGTCCGGCCCCCTCACGGAAGACGAGTTTTATTTGGTGAAAATGCATCCCCGGGTGGGGGCAGAGATTCTGGGAACCGTACCCGGCAGCGAAATGCCCCAGAAAGCGGTCGAGCACCATCATGAAACGTTCGACGGATCGGGCTATCCGGCCGGTCTGCGTGGCGAACAAATCCCGGTCTGGGCTCGCATCATGGCTATCGCCGACGCCTACGTGAACATGACGACGGAGCGCTCTTTCGCCGCTGCGAAGACCACGGAACAAGCGCTCGCGGAACTGGGCAGGCTGAGTGGCACGCGCTATGACGGGATGCTGGTGCGCATTCTGATGCGTGAACTCAAGTCCGAGCGGGCGCCGTCGAGTCTGCAGTGAAGAAAGCACTCCGCCCCTCCACCTTGCGGGCACTCCACTTGCAACTTCACTCCTGAAACTTGAAACTATCTCCCCATGTCCATCTCTCTTTCGCTCTCCGGCAAGGTCGCCCTGATTACGGGTGGATCGCGCGGCATTGGCGCGGCTACTGTCCGCATGTTTGTGGCGGCGGGGGCACGCGTGGCCTTCAATTACCAGAGAACCCAGGCTCAGGCCGAACAGCTTGTGAATGATCTTGGGGCGAACCACTGCGCCGCGTTCGCCTGCGATCTTTCGGGGACGAAGAACGCGCGGGAACTGGTTGCCTCTGCGGTCAATCGATTTGGGAGAGTGGACATCCTGGTGGCCAACCACGGCGTATGGCCCCCGGAGGACGCCGCCATCGACCAAATGTCCGACGAACAATGGCGCCAGACCGTCGCGGTGAACCTCGACAGCGTTTTTGGTCTGGTCAAGCACTCGGTGGCGCAGATGAAGAAGCAAGGCAAATCTGGTGCCGCGGCAGGGCACATCGTGCTCGTCAGTTCGACGGCAGGACAGCGTGGAGAAGCTTTTCACTGTGACTACGCGGCCACCAAGGGTGCCCTGATCAGCATGGTCAAAGGCCTATCCACCGAACTGGCTGGCGATCACATTTACGTGAATTGTGTGGCGCCAGGCTGGGTGGATACCGACATGGCGGCACCCGCTCTCAACCATCCCAAGACTCGTAGTGCGATCTTCGCAACTATCCCCTTGGGCCGGGTGGGAAAACCGGAGGAAATTGCTGCGCCGATCTTGTTCCTCTGCACCGAGCATGCCGGGTTCATCACGGGAGAAACCTTTAACGTCAATGGCGGATCGGTGCTGGCGGGTTGAAGTTCCCACGGGTGCAGCGGCCGGGCTAAGGTCGGGCCCTCCACCAAGACTCGAAGCAGCTAGAATGATGAATTGAGCGTCTAACTGCGTGAAATCATGAAGTACCTCTTGTCCGTTCTTCTGTTGGGAGCTTTCGTGCTGGCGCAAAGCGGCACGCCCGCGCCGGCTGCATCGGGCCAAGCCATCCCCGTGGAGCAGAACAATGCCCATAAGGCCAAAGTCCTGATCGATCAGATGATCCAGGCTCTGGGCGGGCAGGCCTACCTCACTATCCAGGACACCAGCCAGGAAGGCCGCACCTACAGCTTTCACCTGGGGGTGCCGAACAGCGTGGGAGTGCTTTTCTGGCGCTTTTACAAGTTTCCGGACCGGGAGCGAATCGAGCTGACCAAGAAGCGCGACGTGATCTACGTGCAGAACGGCAACCAAGGCTACGAGATCACTTACAAAGGCACGCGCGAACAAGATGCCAAGGACTTGGCCGATTACCTGCGCCGCCGCCAGTTCGCACTGGACTGGGTGCTGCGTCACTGGCTCACCGAACCGGGCGTGGCGCTGTTTTATGAAGGGCCCAGCGTGGCTGATCAGAAGAACGTGGAGCAGGTCACCATCATGAACGCGCGCAATCAAGGCGTCACCCTGTTCATGGACGCCAGCACCCATCTGCCGGTGAAGAAAACTTTCACCTGGCGCGATCCCACCGACAAGCAGCGCAACGCCGAGGACGAGGTCTACGACAATTATCGTCCAGTGCAGGGGATCATGAGCCCGTTCAGCATCACGCGTTTCTACAACGGCGACATGTCGAACCAGCGCTTCCTGAATTCGATCAGCTACAACCAGGGGCTCCGCGATTCCATGTTCGACGCCGCAGTCCCGCCTAAACCACAAAAGAAATAACCGCGCGCCGGCTTTTTCTTTTGCAGCGGTTAACCAAAGGCATAACACCTCGGCGATCTGATGACAGGGAAAGTAACGTATCTTGTTGAAATCCCGAGGTCCACACTGGGCCGATCCAAGACGTTCCCTTCGCGCCACGGACTGTGGCTAATTTGCCACATACGGAAACTGGAACCCGCCTGTAAGCTAGACACCTTCCGATAGATAGCTGGCTTGGATTTGAGACAGGAACAAACAATCCGCACCTCCGTGGAATGTCGGGGGGTTGGTCTCCACAGTGGGGCTCCAGTGCAGCTGCGCATCCTGCCCGCCTCCGCTGGTTCCGGAATTGTCTTCCGCCGAGTGGATCTGGACGGCTTCGACGTCGAGGCCATCAGCCGCAACGTGGCCCGCGTCAGCTATGCCACGAGCCTGATGAAAAAAGGCGTACTGATTTCCACCACCGAACACCTGCTGTCCGCTTTTGTCGGCACAGGCATCGATAACGCCATCGTCGAACTCGACAACCTGGAGTTGCCCATCCTGGATGGCAGCGCCTTCCCCTTCGTCGAGATTATTCGCCATGCGGGCATCCGCAAACAGCGGCGCGCGCGCACCTATCTCCGCATTCGCCGCGAACTGGAACTACGCGAAGGCGACAAGTTCATCGCGGTGTATCCGGCGGACACCTATTCTGTGTCGTACACCATCAATTTCCCGCATCCTCTCATTGGCAGGGAAACCTTCCGGGTAGATTTGTCCGACGGAACCTACCTGACTGAGATCGCCCCGGCACGGACTTTCGGTTTCCTGCACGAAGCCGATGCCATGCGCCAGCAAGGCCTGATACGAGGCGCGGCGCGGGAGAACTGCATTGTGCTCACGCGTAACGGAATCGACAATCCGCCGCTGCGCTTCGCGGATGAGTTCGTGCGCCACAAAGTGCTGGACCTGATTGGCGATCTGGCGCTGTTGGGAAAACAGATTCTCGGCAATGTGGTTGCCGACCGTGCCGGACACGCCATGCACACCGCCCTGGTTTCCCGCATCCTGCGGGACCGCACGCTGTGGGAGGAAACCACGGTCGAGGAACAGTCTCGTCCGGCGATCCCCTCCCTCCCCGCTGCCGCCAGCGCAGTCCTCGCACGTTAGGCGGCATCGCGACCTAGGGAGTACTTGCCGAGTCCCGCTTCAGAAAATAACCGGTCGCAGGAGAACCGAGAATGTTCCTCCCGCGGAGGAAACGGCTTCGTTTTTCCTGGAGCGACCCGTCAGTCTGCGGGTTCGGGGGTGGGGTCGTTGGGATCCCAGTAGGGTTGTTCGCGCATCAACCTCTCCAGTTCGGCGCGGGCGTGGACGGCCAACTGGGCCGCGTAATTGCGCGCGGATTCCTGGTGTTCGGGGGTTAGTTCTGCCACCCGGGCTGCCAGCAACGGCGCATCCTCTTCCAACCTTCGCAGCAAACGTTGTGCCCGATCGATCCTGACATCGATAGAAAGCATGGGACAGCACCCTGTTGTGGGTTTTGTCCAAGAATGCGGGCGGGGTCCAGCGTGCCGCAAGTCCCAAGCTGGGCTCCGGCACGTTGTTCACAAAGTTGCTGACGATCAGCCTTTCGGTGGGGATTTCTCCACTTGCCGTAACTGCTCCGCCAGCCAGTCTTCCAGGTGTTCGCGCGATTTCTGCGGGATTTCGAGGAAGCGCAGCCCGGCTCGCCCCGTTCCATCCGCCCAGGAAAGTTCGGCTTTCGGTTCCATGGAAGCGTGGGTTCCGGGCAAGGTGAAAATTACTTTTGAGATCCCGCCTTTGGGCAGCTTGCCGCGCAAGCAGATGGCCATGCCGCCTTCGCTGAGGTTGGTAGTGGTGGCCTTCAGTTCCTGGCCCTGGCCAAACACGAGCCTGATCGGCATCTCGACCGGGTGGCGGAAGAAGCGCCGCCGTTCCCGCATCATGAATCCCAGCGCCGCGCTGAAACAGCGCATGGCGTTGAGCGGCGAAATCGGCTTTTGCAGCACGAAGTTGGCTCCCAACTCGAACGCCTTGTGGGTGGTGGTGTTTCCGTTCAGGATGGCGAA
>JBGPJK010000196.1:0-8586 GCA_041485425.1 Terriglobia bacterium
AAGATGGATACGTGAGCCTCGAAGTCTCGCCCTATCTTGCCCGCGAAACCAACGCCACGATCGAAGAGGCACGGCGGCTGTGGAAAGCTGTCGGCCGCGAAAACGTGATGATCAAGGTGCCCGGCACCACCGAGGGACTTCCCGCGATCAAGCAGTTGATCAGCGAAGGCATCAACATCAACGTCACTCTGCTGTTCTCGCAGAAGGTCTATGAGAAAGTTGCCGAGGCGTACATCGCCGGCGTCGAGCAACTCGCCTCGCGAGCAGGCGACGTCAGCAAGATCGCCAGCGTGGCCAGCTTTTTCATCAGCCGCATCGACAACTCGATCGATTCCATCGTCGCCGCTCGTCTCAAGACCGCCAAGGACCAGCGTGAGCAGGAACAGTTGAAGAGCATTCTGGGCAAGGTCGCAGTCGCTAACGGAAAGCAGACCTACCGGCGCTATCTCACCATCTTCGGAACCGGCCGCTGGAAAAAGTTGGCGGCCAAAGGCGCCCAGACGCAGCGCGTGCTCTGGGCCAGCACCAGCACCAAGAATCCAGGCTACCGCGACGTGCTCTACGTGGAAGATCTGGTTGGACAGGACACCGTCAACACCATTCCGCCCGCCACATTGGATGCTTTCCGGGATCACGGACACGCGCGTGCCACCCTGACCGAAGATTTGGAATCCGCCAACCAGACCATGGACACGGTCGCCAAACTAGGTATCTCGATGGACGAGGTCACAGACGAGCTGACCGACGCTGGTGTCCGTCTGTTTGCCGATGCCTTCGACAAGCTCCTCGAGGCGGTAGAGAAGAGCACCCAATCGCACTGATCTGCTTTCTTCCTTCGTGTCCTCTGTGGTTAGAAAATCTGAAAACCACAGAGCACACGGGGGACGCAGTGAACCAGCGCTGCCAGATCCCCCACGGTGCAGCCGCGCCGAAAACAGCGTAGAATTCCCCGGCAGACCTTACACACGAGGTTGAGCTTAATGGCCCAAACAGAGGTGTTGCCTGTCACCCACGAACCGCACATCGGAAGACCCGGCGATCCCTGCGTGATGGTGATCTTCGGAGCCGCTGGCGATTTGACTGCGCGCAAGCTCATCCCTGCGCTCTACAACCTGGCGCAGTCTCAGCTGCTCTCGCGCGAGTTTGCCGTCGTCGGCGTGGCCCGCAATGCCATGTCCACCGACGAATTTCGCCAGAAGGTCGCCCAAAACTTGAAACAGTTCACCACCGGCACCCTGGACTCCGACCTGTGTGAGTGGTTTGTCCGCCGCATGCACTATGTGACCGGCGATTTCGCTGACCCGCAGGTCTACTCACAACTGAAAGATCTCCTGCAGCAGGTCGACAATGATCACTCCACCCACGCGAACTATTTCTATTACCTGGCCACCGCCTCGGATTTCTTTGGTTCGATTGTGGAGCAACTGGCGGCCGCCGGACTGATGCAAGAGAACGATGGGCACTGGCGCCGTGTGATTATCGAAAAGCCTTTCGGGCGCGACCTGGAATCCGCCAAAGCCCTGAACCAGCAATTACTGCGCGTCGCCAAAGAACAGCAGATCTATCGCATCGACCACTACCTCGGCAAAGAGACCGTCCAGAATATCCTGGCCTTCCGTTTCGCCAACGGCATCTTCGAACCCATCTGGAACCGCCGTTACATCGACCACGTACAGATCTCGGTCGCGGAGACGGTGGGCGTGGAAAAACGTGGCGGTTACTACGATCATTCCGGCGCGCTGCGTGACATGGTGCCCAACCACATCATGCAACTCATCAGCCTGACCACCATGGAGCCACCCATCTCCTTCCACGCTGACGCAGTTCGTGATGAACAGGCGAAGATCCTGCACGCCATCCAGCCCCTGAGTTCCGAGGACGTGCTCAGCCGCACCGTGCGCGGACAGTATGGGGAAGGAGTGGTCGACGGACACCGCGTACCCGCGTATCGCACCGAACTGGATGTGCCCCCCGATTCCCGTACCGAGACTTACGTCGCCATGAAGCTGCTGATCGACAACTGGCGCTGGGCCGACGTCCCCTTTTACCTCCGTACCGGAAAAAGCATGCCCGTCCGCAACACCCACATCGTGATCCAGTTTCGGCGCGCCCCCTTCGTATTGTTCCGTGATACGCAGGTAGGTAACCTGATGCCCAACCAACTGGTGCTGCACATCCAGCCGGAAGAAGGCATCTCGCTGCACTTTGCGGCCAAGGTCCCCGGCCCCGTTATGCGATTGGGCGGGGTCGACATGAGTTTCGAGTACGCCGACTACTTCGGGCAGCAGCCCAGCACCGGCTACGAGCGCTTGCTGCACGACTGTATGATCGGCGACGCGACTCTGTTCCAGCGCGCCGACATGGTCGAAGCCGGCTGGTGTATCGTGAGTCCGGTCCTGGATGTCTGGAAGGCGCTGCCACCCCGTATTTTTCCCAACTACGCTGCCGGAACGTGGGGTCCCAAAGAAGCAGACGAACTGCTCGCGCGTGACGGCCGCCACTGGAGGAATTTCGAAAAATGATCCTCGCAGGCGACATCGGAGGCACCAATACCAGGCTGGCGTTCTTTGATGTTTCCGACGGACGGCTCCAATTGATCTCCGTGACCGTCTTTCCCAGCCGCCAGCACGCGGGCTTGGATGAGATCGTGGCCAAGTTCGTCGCCACCGCTAACCTGCACCCGGAAGCCGCCTGTTTCGGAATCGCAGGTCCGGTGCGCAATGGCCGCGTGACTGCCTCCAATCTTCCCTGGATCGTCGATTCCAGGCGTTTGGCAGATGAGCTGAAGTTACGGGAAGCGGTGCTCATCAACGATCTCGAGGCCAACGCCTGGGGCATCCCTGCCCTGGCTCCCGGCGATGTCGTGGCTTTGAATAAAGTCGAGGGAAACCCCGCCGGCAATCAGGCGGTGATTGCGGCAGGCACCGGACTGGGCGAAGCCGGCATGTACTGGGACGGCAAGCAGCATCATATCTTCGCCTCCGAGGGAGGCCACGGAGACTTCGCCCCGCGCAACGAACTGGAAATGGATCTGCTTCGTTATCTCCAGGGCCGTTTCGGGCACGTCAGTTATGAACGCATCGTTTCCGGCCCCGGCCTGGTGAATGTCTATCATTTCCTGCGCGACACCGGCCGCGGACAGGAACCCGCGTGGCTGACCGAAGAGATGGCAAAATCCGATCCCGGCGCTGCGATTTCAAAAGCCGCGATCGGCGGCAAGTGCCCGTTGTGTGAACAGGCGGTCGATCTGTTTGTCTCCATCTATGGTGCAGAGGCGGGCAACCTGGCTCTTAAGCTGATGACCACCGGCGGAATCTACCTGGGAGGGGGCATCGCTCCCAAGATGCTTGCCAAACTGTCCGGGCCCTTGTTTATGGAGTCTTTCGTCAGCAAAGGCCGCATGCAGGCTCTCCTCGAGTCCATGCCGGTCAAGGTGATCACCAACGACAAGACAGCTCTCCTGGGCGCCGCTCGCTGTGCCGCGGTAAACTTGGCTGCCCGAAAGTGAGTCCGCCATGCCCGCACAAACCGAAGTTCGCATCGTAAACACCCCGGCGGATTTGTTTCAGGCCGCAGCCACTCAGTTTGCCAGCCTGGCCACCCAGGCCGTTGCTGCCAGAGGAAGGTTCTGCGTCGCCCTCTCCGGCGGTTCCACACCCAGGAGCCTCTACGCCCTGCTCGCCAGCGGCGCCGTGCCCTCCATCCCCTGGGAAAAAATTTGCTTCTTCTTTGGCGACGAACGACACGTGCCGCCTGATCACCCCGACAGCAACTACCGCATGGCGAATGAAGCCATGCTGTCCAAAGCGCCGGTGCGTCCCGAGAATGTCTTCCGCGTCCGCGCCGAGGAGAAAGATGCGGCGGATGCGGCCAAAGCTTACGAGCAAACCCTGGTCACTTTTTTCCGCCTGAAGCCGGGAGAGTTTCCCCGCTTTGACCTGGTGCTCCTCGGCATGGGCCCCGACGGACACACCGCTTCCCTGTTCCCCGGCTCTGCCGCTCTCCAGGAGAAGAACCGGCTGGTGGTTGCGAACTGGGTGGAGAAGTTCAAGACCGACAGGATTACGATGACTTTCCCCGTCATCAATCACGCCGCTTTCATCATGTTCATGGTCAGCGGCGCCGACAAGGCCAGCCCTTTGCACCAGGTCCTGGAGAATCCAGCGTCAGACCTGCCATCGAAGAGCGTGAGTCCCACGGATGGGAACCTGCTTTGGTTGGTGGATCGGGCGGCGGCCGCGGCCCTGTCGACGCAGGCGAGCGAGAGCTCCCGCTCCGCTTAGAACACCGGCACCAGGTTGTGCTTCTTCTGGTACATCTTGCGGTCCACTGCCCGCAGCACATCCGCATAATCACCGCCGGTCACATATGGCGCCAGGCCCCAGCTAAACGACAGTTCGTACCCCTTCTTGTGGTTCAAGTTCCACTGCTCCACCTCGCGCTGCAGCCGCGCGATCGGAAAACTGGCTTGCTCCTCGCTCGTATCCGGCATCACGATCAGAAATTCGTCCCCGCCCTGCCGAAAAACCACGTCCCCGCCGCGAAAGATCAGCTTCAGCATCTTGCCAAACTCGACCAGCAGTTCATCCCCCGCCAGCGCTCCGAATTTCGTATTGATCTCCCGGAATCCACTTATATCGATCGACACGAATGTCAGGCTGCTTCCCAGACGATTGGCCCGTGCCACTTCCGTGGGGATCAACTCGTTCAGCGCACGCTTGTTCAGGAGCTGGGTCAACGGGTCAATCAACGACAGGCTTTCCAACCGCTCGTTCAAGACCAGTTCACGGATCAGTGCGCGCCGGGTGGCGTTCAGAGTCAGTTTTTGCCCCAGAAGATAAATGTTGAATAGCAGGATCAACGATATCAATCCGAAGAAAAGCTGCGGCAAATACCCTTGCTCGACGCGCAGGACGCGCTGGGTCCACACCAAGTTCGGAAGAAGCACCGCCAGAATGCCTGCCGTCAGCACCAGGATCACCAGAATCCCGATCGACCACAGTTGCAAGTCCCGCCCGGAGAGCTGCTGAATCTGCTGCTGGATTTCTTCCGTCCGCGCCAGCATCGATGGCTGCGCGGGGCGTTCCTGGCCCGCTTGCCGCATCTCCCCTCCTGCCCCGGACGCAAGTTCGCCGTCCCGGGACACCGGTACAGGCAATTTTCGCCTGCGATGCCAGCATTGCGCTGCGCAAAGTACTTTCGATGATTACGTAAGTAATCCAGGAGCAGGAACCCAGCAAGAATGGGAACGAGCGTCAGGCATAGCTGACGTTTACCAGCTCGTTTTGGCCATCGTCCTTGCGGAAAGTGATTTCCACACTCCGGCCGACCGGAAGTGCGTTCCGCAGATCCCCGTCCAGAACCAGCAGGTTTGACGCGTGCGACCCATTGCCCAGCGTCACGATCGACTTGTTCGGCTGGCCCACATGGGATTCGTAGAACTGGACGCTCAGCACTTTTCCCCGTTGTACCAGTCCAGCCGCGGAGATCGCAGCTGCCGGTGGGCCGGATAACGCCGCCTGCGTCCCCGCCGGCCCAGGCCTTCGCTTGCGCAGTTCAATCAACCCATTCAGGGCAAAGATCCCCGACATGGCCAGCAGGATCAGCGACATGAACAGTCCGTCCACGGTGGTGACCGAGCCCAACACAACGATCCACACAACTCCCAGCAGTGGAATGAGCGCCAAAACCAGGGAAATGAACAGCAGCATAGGTTTTCTCGGAAGACTGATTCAACACCGGCCGCAGCCCAATGCGCCACTTGCGCCCTCAGCGGCCCGGGTGAAAATAACGGCTAACAGAGTAGCAAAAAAAAAGCCTGGTGTTCAGCAGTAGAGTGGGGTTCGAGGTCAGGCACATTGGTCGCGCCAGTCACCGATTTCTTTCAGCCCTTCCGCGCGGGTCTGTTCAAAGAGCCGCACGCGATGGCGCATGTGCTCAAATTCGTGAATATCGGCCCACACCTCCGCCCGCCAGGCCTCTTCATGAACCGCGGATTCGCCGCAGGTGGCGCACCGGGTGTGCAGTCTTCGAACGACTCGGATGGCTGCTGCCGCCTCTGGCAATTCGATGAAAATGCAGCGTACCTCCAAAATATCCTCGTTGTCGCCGATCATGTGTTCGTAGCGCAGGAGGAAGCCAAACCCCAGCTTTCGAGCTTCGCGTTCGGCCTCGTCCCGGGTGTGGAATGGGCCATATTCGGCCCGCAACTGCTCAGTCGAGTCGCAGGCCATCCAGAAGGTTTCTTTGTACGCCATTGTCTACCTCGCGGGGTCGCCCGTCCCCTCCCTGCAGAACGAGTCCGGGCCCAGCACACCCTTGGAACTGCAATTAGATTGCCGCGCAAGCTCACACAAACCATTGCTGCACAGCGACTTAGATCAGTGTCCCCAGCAAGATGGGTCCATCCCATGCAAGCTTTTGCAGCGTTTTCCCTCTTCCCTGACCCTCGCCCCCGCCTGCGCAGGTACGCTGGTCGCCACTTGGCGTTTCCCAGCCGCTTGCAGTACCATCCTCTCTACTCTGGGCCCATTCACCCGGTTTGCGCGAGGTGCCAAGGTTCATGGGTCAACGTCGGGAGCCCCGAAAAGCCAGCACCCTCCCAGTCCGTATCTTCGGCACCGACGCCAACGGACGACCTTTCTCCGAAAACGTTTCCACCATCAATGTCAGCCACCAGGGAGCCGCCATCAGCGGCGTCAAGGCCCAAATCAAGGTCGGCGAAATCATCGGCATGACCTATCGCGATACCAAGGCACGCTTCTGCGTGAAATGGGTGGGTCAATCCGGCACCCCGCACGCCGGCCAAATTGGCGTACTCCACCTGTCCCCGGAGAAGTCGCTCTGGGACTTCCCTCTGCCGGCCCCCGGAATCGACGAGTACGGCCGTCACTTGATGGGTACAGAACGCCGCCAGCATGCCCGCTTGAAGTGCGTGAACTCCATTGAACTTCACCCCGGAGGTGCCACTGCGCCCATTTGGGGCAAGGCCGTCGATCTCAGCGCTGGCGGCTGTTTCGTCGAGATGCCAATCCCGCTCTCCACCGGAACCAAGCTCAAGATCGGCCTTTGGATCGACGAAACCAAACTCTGGGCCACCGCCAAAGTCGTAAACAGCCGCCCTGGTTTCGGAATCGGGATTCAGTTCACGGAAATTGCACCGGAGGATCTCGAGCGCCTGAAGCGTTTCCTCCAGAGGATCACCCGAATCCCAATGCAGAAGGACTAGCCCGGCGGGATTAATTCTCCTCGTAGCGGGGAGCGGGCGGCGCAACCATGGCTAAGCCGCCGTGGTGCGGGGTTCCGTTCAGACACCGTTCCAGTGCGGCCGAAAGATACAGGTGCTGCACCGGCTTGGTGAGATACGCCTGGGCGCCGAGCGAGGCGGCCCGCTGAACTTTGTTCGGATCATCGACGCCGGAACACATGATCACTTTCAATTCTGGTCGAAGTTTCAGCAAGCGCCGCAAGGTCTTCAGACCATCCATGCCCGGCATCTGTAGATCGAGCAGCACGACGGCTGGAGTACAGCCTTCGCGGACTCGCCGCACTGCCTCGCTCCCGTTGCTGGCGGTCTCCACCTCGTACGACTCCAGCTCCAGCAAGACTCGCAGGTAGCGCAGCATGGCCGGCGAGTCATCCACGATCAAGACGGTAGCTTTGGCTCGATTGGATCGAGCACATAACATAGGTGGAACCGTACAGCCACCCTTCTGGGCCCGCCTTGCAACGCCCGGTGGCGCCGAGAGCCAGTTCCCGCCGTTTCGCCAGACTCTGTCCCAGCTGCGCTCGCGCTGTGTTCTCGCCTCCGATCGCACAGTCAGTGATTGAGCACAAGCTCGCCAGACTTCCAGCCAAGACTCATTGGGCAGCACCACAGGACTCGTTGGGCCGTTTCATCACAGCTCTCATGTTCCCTGGGGAAGAGTGGCCCCAATGCTCAACAGCTTCCGTCGAAAATACTTCCGGAACCCGTGCTGGCCTTTCCACTCTCTGGAACCACTGAGACTGCGAAGGACACCGGAGTGTGTACCCCGGCGGCAGATTCCCGTCAACTGGATTCGCGACCAGCGATGTTCCGCATTTTCAATAACATGCGCGATGTCCACAGCTCCCTGCCACAGGATTGGTGCAGCGGTTCTCGCCAGCCCGCCTCGACGCCGGCACTGCGGGCCAGCCGTTGCGTTTTTCAACCATCACCGATGGCAGGTCGCCCCTATGGCGGCCCTCCTGCATGCTGTGGAGAACAAGCCTGGAACCGCATCTGGCAAGCCATTTGGGAGGAGGGACCGACCTGGTTCCGCCCGGCGGGGCGGGGGCGTCCCGCCTCCGCCCCGCGCCGTTCCTGTTTACTCTCTGGTACCGGGGTACCCCTCCCCCCCTATAGCGGTCTTTGAAAACAAAGGGCTTGGGGAAACGATCCGTGGTTTCAAAGGACTTAGAGGCAAAATCCGTGAAACACGGGACTTAGCATGAAACAGTACCGAGTGCCGAGTACCTGGGTACCGAGTGGGCCCGGCAACCGCGGGATCGCTGGTCGTGATGTCAAAGAGCTTGTGGGCCAAGTCCGTCCAAAACAGGGCCCGG
>JBGPJK010000197.1:0-8565 GCA_041485425.1 Terriglobia bacterium
CTGATAGTAGCCCGCCACTTCAGTGGCGGGAAAGAGGCAACAAAACGACCTAGTCCCGTGGGGACGACTGAAATGATGTCGAGCATCTAATGCCGGAATTGTCCAAACCCATTCCCGAACCCGCCGCGCAGCCGGACCCCGCTCCGCAACCCGGTCCCACCCTGGTTACGCCCAACACGCGCAAAGAGGAAAGCGACTTCCCCTTCGCCGTCGCCGTCGCTGATGTCTACGAGGGTCCCCTCGACCTGCTGCTCGACCTCATCCGCAAGCAGGACATCAATATCTACGACATCCCGATTGCGACGATCACGGGACAATACTTGGCCTACGTCGAAAAGTTGCGCGAACTGGATGTGAACGTCGCGGCCGAGTTCATCTACATGGCCGCCGTGCTGATTCACATCAAGTCGAAGATGCTGCTACCGCGCGATCCGCTGGCGCCTGCCGACGATCAGGACGATCCACGCGCGGAACTGATCAACCGGCTGATGGAACACGAAAAGTTCAAGTCGGCCGCGCAAATGTTGATGCAGAAGCAGCAGATTGAAGACGCCGTCTGGTCCAACCCGGCCGTCAAGGAGTTCATGGACGCCGAGGGCACCGACCCGGAGATTGCGGCTGACGTCATTGACCTGGTAAAGACCTTCCAGCAGATCATGGAGCGCGCCCGCAATCGGCCCATCCTCCAGGTGGACGAGGAAACCGTCACGGTGGGACAGATGATTGAGTACCTGCGGCGGCGGCTGGCGCTCGAAGATCGGCCAATCCGTCTGAAGCAGCTCTTGCGCAACGTGAATTCCCACCAGGCGCTGGTGTGCATGTTCCTGGCGCTGCTGGAAATGGTTCGCCTACAGGCCATTCAACTGCGGCAAGATAAACTGTTCGGTGAAATCCTGCTGCGCAAGCACACGGGATTCGAAGCGGTCATGGCGGAACAAGCAGCAGTGCGGGATGACTGGCGGTAGAAGCAGTAGCTGGTTGCAAGTAGCTGAACTGACGCGCGACACCGGCGTCCAGCGAAGAACATGAGCCTCAAAGCCCAACTCGAAGCCATCATTTACGCGGCGGAAACGCCGGTCACGCTCGATCACCTCTTCCAACTCATCAAAGATTCGGTCGTCGCCGACGGCGCGGCCGACGACGTCGAGGCCAAGTCCCGCGTGCGCGCGGCGGTGGAAGAATTAACCGCCGACTACGCGGCTCCCGACCACGGCGTGGAGATTCGCCAGGTGGCCGGTGGCTACCGCATGTCCACCAAGCCCGAGCATCACGACGTAGTGCGCGCATTTGCCAAGAGCCTGAAGCCGCCCATCCGCTTGTCGCTGCCCGCACTCGAAACCCTTGCGGTGATTGCGTATAAGCAGCCCGTGACCGTACCCGAGATCAACGACATTCGCAGCGTGGATTCCAGCGGCGTCATTGCCACCCTGCTCGACCGCAAGCTCATCACCACGGCCGGCCGCAAGGCGGTCATCGGCCGCCCCATTCTCTACAAGACCACCAGGGAGTTCCTGCTGCGCTTTGGGCTCAAGGACGTCGGCGAACTGCCCAGCATGGAAGAATTCGAGAAGCTGGTGGCGGAGTCCTTCCAGAGCGATCTGCTGCCGCTTGAGAGCGAGCGGGAGGCAACCGGTCCCACATCGGTGGAGTCTGCCGCTCCAGAAGTCCAGGCTGACGAAGATCATGTGCTGGCGACAGCGGCGATCCATCCCGGCGAGAGTGACCCCGCCGCCTAGGACCCCCTTGTAGCGCCGCCGTCCCGGCGGCTGTCGTGGGGGCGTCCTCGCCCCCACATCCGACGGCGGGACGCCGTCGGGACAGCCGGCGAGACGCCGGCGCTACAGGAGTCAAGCTCCATCTGTTCTGTTAATCTGAAATCCTATGCCCGCCGAACGCCTGCAAAAAATCATCGCTGCCGCCGGAATCGCCTCGCGCCGCAAGTCGGAGGA
Organism: Terriglobia bacterium; assembly: GCA_041485425.1. GTDB lineage: Bacteria > Acidobacteriota > Terriglobia > Terriglobales > Acidobacteriaceae > JAIQET01. The sequence goes on from JBGPJK010000197.1 coordinate 1,950, forward strand.
GTTGATCACTGGCGGCCTGGTGTCGGTGAACGGACAGGTGGTGACGGAACTGGGCAGTAAGGCCGATCCCGAGCGCGATCACATCCGGGTCAACGGGAAATTGCTCCATGGCCCCGAACGCCACATTTACCTGCTGATGAATAAACCTAAGGGCTACGTGACCACCCTCAAAGATCCTGAGCGCCGACCCACCGTCATGGACCTGCTGCGTGGCGTGGGAGCGCGCGTTTACCCCGTGGGACGCCTCGACTACGCCAGCGAAGGCCTGCTGCTGCTCACCAACGACGGCGAGTTCGCCAACCGCCTGATGAAGGCTGCCTCGCACGTGCCCAAGACCTACATGGTGAAAGTGGCGGGCACGCTGGCGGCGGACGCCGTGGCCCGCTTGCGGGCGGGACTTTTCATCGGCTCCGAGCGCGGCAAGCGAGTCAAGACCGCGCCGGCGAAAATCCGTCTGATCCGCGAGGCCAACAACCCGTGGTACGAAGTGACGCTGATCGAGGGAAAAAATCGCCAGATCCGCCGCATGTTCGAGGAGATCGGCCACCACGTGGAAAAAATCAAGCGCGTGCGCTACGGGCCGCTGGAACTGGATGTCCACCCCGGGGAGTATCGCCGCCTGACGCCGCAAGAAGTGAATCGACTCCAGATTGCTGCGCGAGGAAAGGCAAAATCTTAAACCCGCAGAGGCCGCCAAGAACCGCCGCAAAGTGCGCAAAGTGGAATTCCTTTGCGACCTTCGCGGCATTTCTTCGCGTTCTTTGCGGTTAAGGTTTTCGTCGGCACCAGAAGGATCACAAGGCAACGTGACACTCCCCTGACCCTCGTGATAATCATTATGCAGCCAAGATGAGCGACTTCAGCCAGTTGGTGCCCGAACACATTCGCAAGCTGGGCGGGTACACCCCGGGCAAATCGCTCCGCCAGGCACAACGGGAGAGCCGCGTGACCTGCATCAAACTGGCCTCCAACGAGAGCCCTTTTGGCCCGTCGCCGCGTGCGGTCGAGGCGATGAAGGCCGTACTTACCGAGTGCAACTTCTACCCGGACAACGACGCCGGTGAACTGCGCCAGAAGCTGGCCGAGCGGCACCACGTCGAATCTGACCAGGTGGTGGTCACCGCCGGCTCCACCTCGCTGCTCGGCATCATCGCCCGCACCCTGCTGTCGCCGGGCCTGAATGCGGTCACCAGTGAACGTTCGTTCATCGTCTATCCCATTGCCACCAAGGCTGCGGGCGGCCAGTTGATCGAAGTCCCGATGCGTGACAACGGCTTCGACCTGGATGCCATCGCCTCTGCCATGGACCGCAACACCCGCATCGTGTTCATCGCCAACCCGAACAATCCCACCGGCACGCTCGTGACCGCGGACGAACTCGACCGCTTTCTGCAAAAAGTCCCGGAGCACGTCATCGTCATCCTGGATGAGGCATACTGCGACTTCGCACAGCATTTCGCGGCCACCCGCGGCGTGAAGTATTCCCACTCCCTCGATTACGTGCGCGACGGCCGCAAAGTCGTGGTGCTGCGCACGTTTTCCAAGGCGCACGGGCTGGCCGGCTTGCGCGTGGGATATGGCCTGGGCCCGGCCGAACTGATGTCCTGCTTCGCCCGCATGCGCACCACGTTCTCTGTCTCAGTAGTGGCACAGGTGGCCGCCGTGGCTGCGCTGGAAGACGAAGCTCACACCCGCAAGGCCGTGGTGAACAACGCCGAGCAGGCCGACTGGCTGGTCCGAAGGCTGGCAGAACTCGGCTACCAGGTGGTTCCGACCTGGGCTAATTTTGTCTATTGCGAGCTCGGCGAAGAGGCTGCCGCCGTGGCCAGGAACTTACAGAACGAAGGCGTGATCATCCGGCCATTGGGCCCGTGGGGCGCACCTACCGCGATCCGCATCACCATTGGCACCCCGGAGCAGAATCAGACTTTCCTCAAGGCGTTCAAGAAAGTGATGGAGAAGGCCGCGGTGCGGTAGAAAAACTTGGGTTTTCAAATCTGGTTATCTCGACCAACAAAATCGAGCCCTTTCTCAGGTAGTTCGCCGGTGTGCACGCGAGCAGCTGTTGTCAACTTCGAAACACGTTCATGCGCGACCCGCTTTTGGCGGAGTGAGAAATTGACGCTCATTCGGACCTTAGCTTTGCGCACACTGAACGCAGTTGTTCGACGCGCGCGCCCAGGAGTCCGGGAGTGGGGAGTGGCAATGTTGCGCGAGATGGACTTTATCGAAAACGACTGAGCCGCCTTGTTATGGGCCATCGGGAGCGTGAAATCGGTGACATCAAGCCGGAAAGGAAGTGACGCCATGCGTGGGCAGCAAATCAACCGCGTTAGCGGCAAAGTCCTAATCGTCCTGTCTCTTACAGCGTTGCTTGCGGTACTTAGCGGGTACACTCATCCGCCTCAACCGGACGAAGGCGCGGCGGCACATATCTTTCAGTTGTCAATCGTGGTGCTAGTACCGATGATCTTACTTTTCTTCGCCACGGCGGATTGGAGGAAGCCTTTGCGAAGCGCACGACTATTGGCATTTCCAGCCGCCGCTTTGGTTCTCGCGTTTGGAGCCCTGTATTACCTTGAGCACTACCGATAAGCTGCGACACAAACGTGGATCAAACTGACCCACTTCCTACGGGCCTCTTAGCTGGACAAGTTAAATTCTCGCCCGGTCGGCGCAACTGGCGAAATATCGCCATTTCACCAGTGATCCGCACGCCCCCGCCGTCCCCACAATGACCCTGGAAAGCAGAAGAGTTCGAAAACCGTCTGCCAGACTAGGCGTCATCCTGAGCGGCTTTCCCAAACCGCGAAGGATCTTGCGAGGAGCGCTTATCTCATGGGGAGAGCTACGGCCCACCCATCATCGCCAACCTCGCCGCCCCGTACAACCCGGCATCACTCCCCAGCAGCGCCCGCGTGATGATCGTTTTTGTTCGCGCGGCAGACTCCACCCGCGCCGAGTCTCCCTGATCGCCGGCAATATCCGCCGGAGCCGTCGCTGCATACACCATCGACCTCTGCCGCAGTTCCCGAAACATGGTGGGAGAGAATGCTTCCCAGGCGCCTGAAACTCCTCCGCCGATGACGTACATAGGAAGGTTGAGACCGTTCACCATCGTAGCCAGCGCGATGCCCAGCGCGCTTCCCACTAGGCTGAAGATGTGTTGCGCCACTCCATCACCCAGAATTGCGAGGTTGTAAACAGTCTCCGCGCTGAAATCGGGATCGGAACTGGCGGCGCGGGCGAGGCCCGGGGCCACGTTTAGCTCAATCTCCTCGCGGGCCATGCGCATGACCGCAGTGGCCGATGCATATTGCTCCAAACAGCCCCGGCCACCGCACTTGCAGGGAAATCCATCCGGCTCAATGGTCATGTGACCGAACTCGCCCGCCATGCCGGTCATGCCGTGCCAGATGCGTCCGCCCAGTACGATACCTCCGCCCACGCCGGTGCCCAGCGTGAGCATGGCCATGTCGTCCACCTCGCGCCCCGCCCCCAGCCACTTCTCGCCCAGCGCCGCGCAATTGGCATCGTTCTCGAGAATCACGCGCGTGCCCAGTCGCTTCTCGATCTCCGCGCGGACCGGATAGTCAGCCCAGCCCGGAAGATTCGGTGACTCGCGGAGCATGCCGGTTCGCATGTCAATGATGCCGGCCACGCCAATGCTGATCCCTTGCAGCAAAGCCCTGTCCTGATACTTGGCCGCCAGCCCCCGGATCGCCTCACACATGTCATTGATCACGTGGTCCCGGCCCAGCGCCAACCGGGTACCGAGCGTGACCTTCTCGAGCAGACTTCCCTGCTCCTCGACCGCCGCAATGCGCAGGTTGGTCCCGCCAAGGTCAACGCCAATGGAGAAGTTCCTCATGTGCTTAGAGAGTTTGCCGCATGATTTTACTTCTGGCATTTCGGACAATAATGGCTGCTGCGCCCGGCAATCACCACGCGTTTGACCAGCGTCTTGCACACCAGGCAGGGCTCGCCCTCGCGCCCGTAAACCCGGTGCTGCAGTTGAAAAAAGCCCTCTTCACCGTCGGCGTCCACGTAATCGGAGATCGAGGACCCACCCAGCGCGATGGCTTCTTTCAGTACCTTCTGCACCGCAAGATACAGCCGCCGCAGATTCTCGCGCGTCAGCGAGGCCGCGCGCCGCCGCGGCCGGATGCCCGCCCGGAACAACGATTCATCCGCATAGATATTGCCCACTCCGCTCAACAGCTTCTGGTTCAGCAGGGCACTCTTGATTGGCGTCTTGCGGCCCCGGAACAGGCGTACAAAGCGCTCCAGTTCGACTTCCAGCGGCTCGGAGCCAGGGGCTGCAAAACCGTGTGTGACGCTCAGCCGCCCGAAGCGCCGCGGGTCCACGAAGCGCAGTTCCCGCCCCGAGGCCAATCGCAGGATGGCGTGCGTATGCTTCGGCACCTCCACTTGCGGCTCGCAGACCATCATGCGCCCGGTCATTCCCAGGTGCACGATCCACTGGGATTGAAGACTCGATGGAGGCACGGGCGTCCTCGCCCGTGCTGCCGTGGGTCGAGTCCTCCGCCTGGCGGGCGAGGACGCCCGCCCTCCATTGTCCAGGTCGAACACGATGTGCTTGCCCACGCGCCGCACCCCCGCAATGCGCTTGTGTTCCAGAGTGGACGCGATCTCCCCCGCCGGAGACTTCAGCGGCTCCGGCTTTGACCCCAGCCATACCGACTCAATCACGTCCCCATTGACCCGCTTGGCAAGCCCGCGCGCGATGGTTTCGACTTCCGGCAGCTCCGGCATGCAAAACAGTCTACAGTCGTCGGCAGTCCGTCGTCAGCCGATGTCGAACCCCGGAGTTCGGTCGCCGGGGCTTGGAGAAGCCCCGAAGTCTGGAGCCTGAGGTCCGAGGTCGGACGTCCGACGTCCGGGGTCCGCCGTTGCCCTCCACCGCCTGGCAAGGTATCATTTGGAGTACACATCCGCTCCGCCTATCCCAGTAATTCAGCAACTGCTCGGTTCCTGCGGGCAACGAGTGTGTGCGACCCCGCAATGCGGCCGAAGGGCGGCCGCGCCACCAGGTTCCACGGAGTTGGCTTTTGAAGAAGGGCAAGACTGCGGTCATCGTCGGTGCGCAATGGGGCGACGAGGGCAAGGGCAAGATCGTCGACGTCCTCTCGGAAAACTTCTCCATGGTCGCGCGCTACGCCGGCGGACACAACGCTGGCCACACCGTCATCATCCACGGGAAAAAATTCATTCTGCAACTGGTGCCTTCGGGCGTGTTGCGTCCCGGCTGCCGCGGGGTCATCGGCAACGGCGTTGTGCTCGATCCCATTGCGCTGCTCAAGGAAATCGCTAACCTGCGCGCCGCCGGGGTCACCATTGACGGCAACCTGTTCGTCAGCAACCGGGCCCAGGTGATTCTCCCCTATCACCGCATGATCGAACTGGCGGCGGAGAACGCCCCCGGCCGGGTCAAGATCGGCACCACTTCCCGCGGCATTGGTCCGGCCTACGAAGACAAGATGGGCCGGCGCGGCTTGCGGGTCGCGGACCTGCTCGACCTCGAACTGCTCAAGACCCACATCGAAAACGCGGTCCACGAAAAGAACATGATCGCGCACGCGCTGTTCAACACCGAGCCGCTCGACGCCGACAAGATGTACAAGGAATACGCGGACGCTTCGGCACAGATCGCGCCCTTTGTCTGCGACACCGCCGTGCTGCTCAACCAGGCCCTGGCCGCAGGCGAGTCGGTGATGTTCGAAGGCGCGCAGGGCACCATGCTCGACATCGACCATGGCACCTATCCCTTCGTGACCTCCTCCAGTTCGACCTCCGGCGGAGCGATCACCGGCACCGGCGTTGCACCCACGGCAATCGACACCGTCATCGGGGTGACCAAGGCTTACTGTACCCGGGTGGGCGGAGGTCCCTTCCCCACCGAGGCGTTCGACGAGATCGGCGATCAACTACGCGCCCGCGGCAACGAGTTCGGCGCTGTGACCGGCCGTCCCCGTCGTTGCGGCTGGCTCGATTTGCCTCTCTTGCGTTACGCTGGCATGATTAACGGAATCTCCTGGCTGGTGGTGACCAAGCTCGACGTGCTGGACGAACTGGCCGAGATTCCGGTTTGTGTGGGGTACAAAGTCAACGGCAAGAAGACCGCGGAAATTCCCGCGCAGGCCAGCGGCTACGAACAAATCGAGTGCTTGTACAAGAAAATAACCGGCTGGCGCACCTCCACCCAGGGGATTACCAGAATGGAGAAGTTGCCGAAAGCAGCTCGCGAGTATCTGGCCTTCCTCGAGAAGGAGAGCGGCGCCCGCATCGGCATGGTCTCCACCGGACCGGGCCGCGAGCAGACCATGTTTGTGGACGAGTTTGCCGCGGAGTTGAGGACTTTGGCAGAACCCAGAACCAGGGCCCAGGCAAGAATCTAACCTAGCGAACGGAGCAGGCGATGGTCGTTCTGGCGGTAACGTGGATGGCAAAAATAGGCCGCGAAGCAGAAGTGGCCGGCGTTCTTTCCAAGCTGACCGAAGAATCGCGCAAAGAGCCCGGCTGCACGATGTACCAGGTGCACCGCCACAAGACCGAGCCGCGCCGCTTCTTCATCTACGAGCAGTACAAGGACGAC
>JBGPJK010000198.1:0-8540 GCA_041485425.1 Terriglobia bacterium
CGTTGCCGGAGCTATCCACGGTGACCGCGAACGCTCCATCGAAATTGCTGCCGCCGAGGTAGGTGGAATACAACAGCACCGTGGGATCGATCACCAGGCCTTTGGAATGGTCGTAGTCGGAAACCGCAAACGCCACGTGATTTCCACGTACCACATACTGGGCAGTAACGGCGTGCTGCCTGGGACTTGCCAGGGAGCCTGTCTCGATCTGGTAGACCACAGGTTTCGGAAACCGCACTTCGCCACCCGCAACCGGCAGGATCAGGTCACCATTTGCCTCGATGTGGGGAATCGCGCCGGCGAAGTCAAAGCTGATTTCGGTAGGATCGGCCCCGGCGGAAACTACGAGATCATATTCCAGTCTGCGCTGGTTTCCGTAGTACACAAGGTCCACGCCGGGATAGACGTTTTGGTAGGAAACTTTCGCGTAGGTGGGAATGCCAGTTCGCCACTTGCGGGGATCATTCCCGAGAAAATAATTGACCTGCCCCGGCTGTTCGTCCAACCCAGTGACCTTGGGGTGCGGGTTCGCGCCAGCAAGCCGCATTCGCACAGTGCCGGGCTCAGCCGCGTTTGGCTCGCTGGGCCTCAGACTCAAGAGTGCTTCCGTCGGCATCAATAACAACGTGTAACCGCTGCCATGCGACAGGAAATCAACGCGAGCGTCCGTCTGTCCCCGGTTCGGCTCGAAGCTAAGCGGTAGCTGAAAATAAGTTGCGGCGGATCGGTTTGCCAGGGGGCCGGAACTCTGGGCGCTCACCGCAATCGACAGCACCAGCACTAACCAGACCACAAGGACGGTCGTTTTCATATCACGCTCCATGCGACGAGAAAGAGGAATCCAGGAGGTAACGCGTCGCCAGTTTCTTGTGTTGGGGCCCGATCCAGCAAAACCTGAGGGTTGCGGTTTGTTGTGTGAAAACCCGAAAGGAGAACGCTCGACGAAACTCTAGCATCAGCGCCCACCTTGTCAAGGTGCAAAAACTTGCACAGTACCTGCCGACAGCGTGGAAACGGGTTCGTATCCCTCAGCAGGGCTGGGTAAGAAAGACCCTGGACAATGGTTCACGCCGCCCCGCTTAACGACTGCTCTGCCAACAGGTACGCGCAGCGCGCGGCCGCGGATTTGTCGGCCAACCATCAGAATAGAACTCGCACGGCGAACTGCATCTGCCGCTGCAGGGCCCCGTTGGTAACATTTGTGATCATTCCAGCATTGGTGCAGTCGACACAGGAGTTCGGTTGTCCCAGATTCACCCGGTTGATAAAGTTGTAAACGTCCCAGCGGAATTGGAGGGATACACCTTCTGTGAGTCTGGTGTTCTTGGCCAGAGAGAGGTCGCTCTGGAAAAATCCGGGACCGCGGAGAGAGTTGCGTCGGGCGTTGCCAAAGGTGCCGACTGGAGGCCGTTGCCAGGGCCCGCTCGGGGGAGCTGGAAACGCCTGCAGAGGAGCCGCAGTGGTGTAGTAGGCGTTGCGGTCGCCCGTGATGTGCACTGACCCCACAAGGTCAGGCTGGCACGGACCGGTATCGCGATCCTGAACGCACTCCTGTGAGTTGTACGTCGGGGTGAACGGCAGGCCGCTGCTCCACAGCGTGACACCGCTGATCGTCCAGCCTCCCAAGATGCGGTCGGCGATTCCATTGACGTTTCCAAACAGCAGTTGACCTCGGCCGAAGGGCAATTGCGTGACGTTGGTGACCGAGAAGACGTGCTTGCGATCGTAGTCGCTTGGGCCGAAACCTAGACGAGGGTCGATATTGTAATAGACCGGGCTGTAATCCAACAGCTTGGACCAGGTGTAGTCAGCGAGGAATGACACGTTATGGCCAAATCGTTTCTCTAGCTTCGCCTGCAACGAGTGATAGCTGTTCGAAGCATCAGCGGCGGCGAAGTTTATGGTTTGTGCCCAGCCGAGGTTCTTGCCAAACGGGTAGCGGCTGATGTTGATGGGAAATCCGAAATTGAAACCTCTGATCGGATCTTGCTGGTTGGAGAGTAGAAGCGGCTGGTTGACGTCGTAACTGACGCTTTGATCAAAGAACACGTGCGTTCCCTTGTTGCCCACATAGGCCAGGTCGAACGCCATGGTATTGGAAAGCTGGTGCTGCAGCGAAACGTTCCAGGAGTCCACGGTCGGCAGCCGAACCCGGCTGGGAATAAGAATTGCTCCAGGGGGAATTGACGATCCCGCGTCTGCCGTTGACGGCAACGGCAACTGTCCCGAGGCCGGGATCACGGGAACTGTTGGAGTGGGTGGCACTTCACCCAGGTGGAAGACCGTGCTGATTCCTCCGGGGGCTCCCAGCAACTGCTGGCCCACCACCGGCAGGTTGAGGGTTACGTTGTCGCCAAAAATCAAGGCCCCCAGCCCTGAGTCGAAGCTGCGCCGGTATCCCGCACGCAGGACCGTGCGGTTGTTCAACGCGTAGGCTACGCCCAGTAGTGGGCCGAAGTTCGTCAGGCTGTTCTTCACGTTGCCACTTAGGTTTACGCGTCCGTAGCCGGCGACATTAAGCACCCCGCTGCCGGTATCGAGCCAGGCGCCCTGGCCTTTTTCAGTCACCTTCTGCGGGAAGTAAATCTCCCATCGCAGTCCGTAGGTCACAGTTAATCTCTTAGTGACACGGAACGTGTCCTGTCCATAAAAGAACCAGCGTGTCTGGCGTTCTGCCGGCGTGGGAGTGAAGTTAAGTGCTCTTTGGAACGAGGTTAGATTGCCCAGCAGGAAGGTGGCCAAACCAAGCCCGGTCGGATTGCTGGGATTATTGGGATTAATGGGATTCGCAGTGTTCTGCTGGTCAAAGGTCAGGTGCCCAGCGGGAGAAATTGCGTCGAATACTGTGGCAGTATTGAAATCAGGAATCAAGTAGGTCACCGGTTCCCGCCCTCCACCTAGGATTACCGTTACACCGTTCGTGACCAGGTTCACGGGGATGGTATTGGAGAGGCGGCTGCCTTCGACATAGCGGAGGTCCGCACCAAACTTGATGACATGGCGGCCCTGCGTTTTGGTCCAATTGTTGACCAATTGGAACTGCTGCTCAAACGTCCGCAGCGGGCAATTGCACCCATTCGCGTCGAGGGAGTAGCCCAGGCTCGGTATCGAGCCTTGGATCTCGAACTCAGGCATTTGGTTCGTGAAACCCCCCACATTCAGGCCTGGGATGCCGAGACTGGTTGCGGGGGCGGTGCCGAAATCATGAGCCGTCGTGCTGGAGTGGTAACGACTGAAGCCAAAACGGAAGTCGGTGATCAGCGTCGAGGACAGCGCGTAGTCGAATCCCGCCGCCAGGTTGTGACTCCGCGTCGCGGCCAGGCCGGCGAACCCCTCCGGGGAGAATCCAACGCCTCCCAGGAAGTTACCAAGCACCGCGGGAGAATCGCGGCGGAGATCCGCGAAACTGTACCGTCCGAACATCTTCAGCTTTGACGTAGTGTTGTGGTCTACCCGCACGTCGAAAGCATCATCGCTGAAGTGCTCCACGCCGGTGCCGGTGAAATTCTGGATCACCCCGCTTGCAGTGGGAGCGGGAAACAGGGTCAACAGGTTTATCGCTTGGCTTGAAATAAGTTCCTTGGGAATCATCGACATGCTGAACGCAGCGCCGGTGTCGGGATTGAAGATCTTTCTCCGGTACTCGCTGAGATCACAGAACTCGCTGGTCGGATCGAGGCAAGTGTCCCGAACTGTCTGTGTAGGGACAGTGATGGTCCGGGTTGATTCATTCCCGCGACGGGTACCTTCATAATCCCCGAACACAAAGAGTTTGTTCTTGATGATCGGCCCGCCCAGGGTCGCGCCGAATTGATTGCCTATCGGCACCGGCAGAGTGACGGATTGGAAGAGGTGAAGGTCCGGCGGCCCAGCTTGCCCCACTCCGCTCTGGTAGTAGTCGAAAACAGTGCCATGCCAGGCGTTGGTGCCGGAAACCGTCTGCAACGTCACCAGGGACGGCGCCTGCCCGAACTCGCCGTCCAGGTTTTGCGTGGTCACTTTCATTTCGCTGATGGACTGAAGCGGCGGATTGATGACGATAATGCCTTGCGGCGTCTTGGGAACATCCGTGCCGTCCAGTTCGACCGAGGTTCCGCCAAAGCTTTGGCCGTTCAGGTTTACCGGCAACGCGACGATCTGCTGGTTCTCGCGCAGATTCCCGAAGGTGGGGACAGGCACTTGCACAGCTCCCGGGACGAATCCCTGCAAGTTGCTGAAGGCGCGGTTGAAGATCGGGAGATTCTTGAGTTCCTTCGCGTCGTATGAAGTCGAGACATCCGCCCGGAAATTGTTCAGCAGCGGTTGCGCCCCCTGTTGGCTTACGGTCTGCGAAACATCGCCGGCTAGGAGCTTGAGGTCCAGTTTCTGATCCTGGTCCGCGGAAACCGAAATTAGGTCGAATACTGTCGTCTTGTAACCGGGAGCATCCACTCTCACCCTATAGTTGTCGGACAGCAGGTGGCTGACAACGTAGGTGCCCGATGCGCCGGTGCTGCTGTTCACCGTGGTGCCCTTCTCAAGGGAGATCACCGTTACCCGTGCGCCTACCACCGGCCCGCCGGAGGCACTGCTTACATTGCCCCAAATGGCGCCGTACACAGCTTGAGCAATTGCGGAAGTAGAGATAAGAAGAAAAGAAAAGGCAACAAAGGCAAAGAGCCGCATTTGCACGTGCTCCTCCTCTTGCATTGCTTGGGGGGGTGTGGAGCTTTTACCCGGGATTTCCTTTTTGACTTGGAAAACGGCGAGCATTGTACACCCGTTGTGCCTCCTGTGCGTTGCTTGAACGGAGTTCGGTAGTGGTGCAGTTTGAAATCCACAGGGCTAGCCAAGCTCTCGGGGCCGTGGGAAACTGTCGGCATGGCAAAGAAACGTACAAAAGCCGACAAGGCACAACGGCAGGCTAATGAACTGGAAACCAGGCTAGAACGCCGTCCAGCGCAAATTCCGAAAAAGAAAACCACCCGCGAAGACTTCAGCCAAGCCGCTGCCAGAATCGTGAGAGAGGCTGCACGCGACTAGGGGTGATCGTGGGGGGATTGGGGCGTCAGCAGCGACAGAGTGGAGCAGGATGATTTTGTGACCAACAGGGGAGCCGCGGGATTCGACCCTCCCACCGCCATCCGTGCCGACCAGGTGTTTATCGACGGCGTTCGCCGGCCTTATTTGAAGTTTTCCACGTGATCCCGCCAAATGATGGGGGAGGGGCGGGTCGCCGATGGCTCGCCTAAACCATGACCGGCAAAGGCTTTCCCCATTGTTCACCGCGCAAACAGGAAATATGGCATAATTCGCCGTCTGCTCGCAGATGGCACGAGCGGCGCGAGCCTGCCCCAGGCTCATACCCAGACAAGGTGCTTCGCAAATAACGATGGCCACGAGTCCTAGTCAAACGGAATCGCTGGAAATTGCCCACGTACTTTTCATGGACATCGTGGGTTATTCCACCATGCCCATGGACCGCCAGCGCCATTTGGTGGCGCGGCTTCAGGAGAGGGTGCGGGCGACCACGGAATTCGGGCGTGCCCAGTCCCGCAACCAACTGATTCCGCTGCCCACGGGCGACGGACTCGCGCTGGTGTTTTTCGGAGACCCGGAGGCGCCGCTGCGTTGTGCGTTGGAGTTGAGCCGGGTTTTGCGCCAGGAGCAGTTAGCCGGTTTGCGCATGGGCGTACACACCGGTCCGGTCTACCGCATTGCCGACATCAACTCCAATCACAATGTTTCCGGGGGTGGCATCAACCTGGCGCAACGGGTGATGGACTGCGGTGACGCGGGACACATCCTGGTTTCCAGCGTCGCGGCTGAGTTTATGAAGCAGTTGGGAACCTGGAGCCACCTGCTTCACGATCTCGGTGAAACCGAGGTCAAGCATGGCGTTCGCATCCACGTGTTCAACGCCTATGCGGAGGATGTGGGAAATCCTCAGATGCCCGAGAAGTTCCGTTTAGCTCCCAAACCTGTGGTCGAGCGCAGACCGGAAGATGGGGACGTGTCCGGAGATCCCATGATCGGGCAGGCGATTTCGCATTATGGCATTGTGCGAAAGCTGGGCGGCGGGGGCATGGGCGTGGTGTATGAAGCCGAGGACAAGCGGCTGGGCCGGCACGTAGCCTTGAAATTCCTGCCGGAGGAACTCTCCCGAATCAAGCACGCGCTGGAGCGATTCAAGCTGGAAGCGCGCGCCGCCTCGTCGCTCAACCATCCCAATATCTGCACCATTCATGACATCGGAGACGATGAAGGCAAGTTCTTCATGGTGATGGAGCTGCTTGAGGGCCATACCCTCAAGCACGTGATTCAGGGCAAGCCTCTGAAGACCAAACAATTGGTGCAGTTGGCCGCGGAAATCGCCGATGCCTTGGAAGCGGCGCACGTCCAGGGCATCATCCACCGCGACATCAAGCCGGCGAATATCTTTGTGACCAACCGCGGCCACGCCAAGGTCCTCGACTTCGGCCTGGCCAAGCTGGGCAGTGTCCGGCAGATGTCCGCCGAGACCGTTACTGCGGGTTCCCTGGCTCTGGAAATGACCCGCGACAATCTCACCGGGCCCGGCGAATTCGTGGGCACGGTGGCGTATATGTCCCCCGAACAGGCGCGCGGCACGCCCCTGGACGCTCGCACCGACCTGTTTTCGTTCGGAGTGGTGCTCTACGAAATGGCCACTGGCGTATTGCCTTTCCGCGGCGACACATCAGCCGTGGTCTTCGAGGCCATCCTCAACCGCACCCCGGCGCCTTGTGCTGGTCTTAATAGCGAGTTGCCGGTGGGGTTAGACCGGATCATCAGCAAGGCCCTGGAGAAAGACCGCGAGCGGCGGTACAAGTCGGCGGCTGAAATGCGGGCCGACCTGGAACGGCTGGTCACGGAATCGGCGTCGCACCCGGCGCTGGTGGAAGCTGGACCCCCGCGGGCCGAGGTCACGCCGGTGGCGGAGCCCGGGACCACCCAGGTCGTCCTGCTCTACAAACGGAATGCGCAGCCCGATGAGCAGCTGCTGAAGCTGCTCGAGACCGAACTGCTGCGCGACGGTTACAAGGTCTTCGTGGACCGGCACCTGATGGTGGGCATGCAGTGGGCCCGCGAAATCGAGCAGCGGGTCAGTTCGGCGGACGCGGTGATTGCTTTGCTTTCCGCGGCTTCGGTGACCAGCGAAATGCTCGGCTACGAAATTCAGATCGCCCACGAGGCCGCGCAGAAGCGCAATGGCAAACCCCGCATCCTGCCGATCCGGGTTAATTTGGATGGGCCGCTGCCGGAGTTCGTGGCGGGCATCCTGGATGGTATTCAGTACACCACCTGGAGCGGCCCGGGGGACGATGACCGCCTGCTCGCCGAATTGGTGGCCTCGTTGCAGGCGCCGGCTCAGGCTGTCCCGCGGGCGGTGAAGCTGGAAGCCGTCGGGGGCGCGGTTCCCCTGGATTCTCAGTTCTACGTGGTGCGCGCGACCGATGACGAGTTTCTTTCCGCCATCGCCCGCAGTGACAGCATTGTGCTGGTCAAGGGCGCGCGCCAGATGGGAAAGACTTCGCTGATGGCTCGCGGGCTGCAACAGGCGCGCCGCGCCGGAGCCCAGGTGGTGCTTACTGATTTTCAGAAGCTCAATACTACTCACCTGGAGTCGGTCGGCATTCTCTTCCGTACTCTCGCCGAGTCCATTGCCGATCAGCTTGACCTCGACCTCGATTTGGACCAGGTGTGGAACCCGAAGCGCGGCCCCAGCATGAACTTCGAGCGTTTCCTGAGGCGGGAAGTGCTGGACAAGATCCCGAGCCGCGTGGTGTGGGGTATGGATGAAGTGGATCGGCTGTTTTCATGCAGCTTTGGCAGTGAAGTGTTCGGATTGTTCCGCTCCTGGCACAACGAACGCTCTCTGGATCCGAGTGGGCCGTGGCAGAAACTCACCATGGCGATCGCCTATGCCACCGAAGCGCACATGTTCATCACCGACATGAACCAGTCGCCATTCAATGTGGGCACCCGCCTGGCGCTGGAAGACTTCACTTCGGACCAGGTCGGGCAATTGAACCAGCGCTACGGCGGGCCCTTGAAGGATGCCGCAGAATTGGCCGACTACTATCACCTGCTGGGTGGGCAACCCTACCTCACCCGGCGCGGGCTGAATGAAATGGCGTCCCGCCACTTGGACTTTCGCACCTTTGAGGCGCAGGCCTGCCGCGACGAAGGGCCATTTGGCGATCATTTGCGGCGCATCCTGGTCTCCCTGGCGCAAGATCCGGCGCTGTGTGACATCGTGCGGGGAGTGCTGGGTGGACACCCCACGGCTACCACCGAGGACTTCTATCGTTTGCGCAGCGCTGGCCTCATGGCGGGTGAATCCGCCCGCGAGATGAAGCCACGTTGTCATCTTTATCAGATCTACTTGACCCGACACCTGATGTGAGCGCGACCCAGTCCAGTTCACGACCCAGCTTTTACGTCGTAGGCGGAACCCTGCGGCGCGATGCCCCCTCGTACGTGGTGAGGGAGGCCGACCGGCGTTTGTACACCGCCTTATGCCAGGGGGAAGTCTGTTA
>JBGPJK010000199.1:0-8511 GCA_041485425.1 Terriglobia bacterium
AATGTTCCATTTGACGCGGAAATTCTGAATGATGACCCCCTGGATGTGGCCGTAGCGGCGGTGCAGTTCGCGGATAGCCAGCAAAGTGTCAATGCGGTCTTCCGCAGTTTCGCCGATTCCGAGCAGCAACCCGGTAGTGAAGGGGACATTCTGTTTTCCGGCCTCGGCGATGGTGCGGAGACGCTTGGCCGGAACCTTGTCCGGGGCGTTGTCATGCGCGGCGCCGCAGGCCAACAAGGAAGTGCTCGTAGTTTCGAGCATCAGGCCCATGCTCGGCGAGACCGCCGCAAGCCGGGCGATCCACTCCCCGCTGAGCAGCCCGGGATTGGGATGCGGCAGCAGAGTGGTTTCCCGCAGCACTAACTCGCACATGGCTTCGAGATAGTGAAGTGTGGATTTGTATCCCAGGCGGCGCAAGGTTGCGCGCATCTCGGGAAATGACAACTCGGGCTTGTCCCCCAGGCTGAACAACGCTTCGGTGCATCCCAACTTCTCGCCCGCCTGCGCCACTGCCAGTACTTCCTCGGGAGACATGGTGTGCGCGCCGGGTTCGCCCGGATCGCGGCGGAAGGTGCAATAACCGCAATAGTCGCGGCAGAGATTGGTGAGGGGGAGAAAGACTTTGCGCGAGTAGGTGATGACGCCGGGCTTGAACCTTTCTTTGGCGTCGACGGCGGCGGCGAGGAGGGCGGGAAGGGCGTCGTCGCTCACGCCAATCAACTGGCGCGCCAGATCGGGGGAGAGGGGCAGGCCGGAGCGCAGTTCGTCCAATTTTGAGTTCAGTGACTGTGGTGGCGTCCCCGTTATTTGTGCTACGGCCAAAGCTCAGGACCTGCCCAAAGATAGCAAACAGCCGAATGATACATGAGATCGGACTCGGGATAACACCACCTGCGACGGGAGGGATGTCAGAAACTCGGCCTGGAGACCGCGATCCATGACGCAGGGCTCCACCACGCCCAGGGTAGGGGTGCAGGAAGGCGGCAGGAAGGCGACCGACACCTCGTGGTTGACCCACCCGCCAAAGGCTGTTCCCGGCAAGATTTCCACAGGATCGTTGAATTGTTCAACACTTGACATCGTGAACATTTGAGAGCAAGATGGCCCGGATTTTCCGGCAAGCGTTCAGAACAGCCAGAGCTATGGAGCGCTCGCAGATAGACCGAGTCAGCGTGGCCGATCAGGTCGCGGCCATCCTGCGGCAAAGGATTCTCGAAGGCCAACTGCGCCCCGGGACTCCGCTGCAGGAGGTGCCGCTGGCGGCATCGCTCGGGGTGTCGCGCAACACCATGCGCGAGGCCACCCGCATTCTCTCGCTGGAAGGCTTGTTGAAACGCAGCATCCACCGCGGGGTGGCGGTCTCGCAGCTCTCCCTCAAAGATGTGCAGGAGATCTACCACCTGCGGCGGATGCTGGAGATCCCCGCCGTGCTGGCGGCGGAATCGAATCGCACCCATATTCTGCAAGAGATACGAAATGCTCTGGACGGGTACGAGCGTGCGGTGCACGCGCAGGACTGGATGCAAGCGGTGAGCTTCGACCTGCAGTTCCACAGCTTGCTGATCCGCTTCCACCACAACAAGCGGCTGGAATCCTTTTACCAGAAGCTGATCGGGGAAGTGCGGATGGGCATGGTACTGGTGGATCGCATCCACGATGATCCCGAGAGACTGATTCCGGTACACAAGAAGATTTACCAATTACTGAGCGCAGGAAAACTCAAGCAGTGTGCAGCGGTGCTGGCGCAGCACCTGGATGATTCGGAAGCCAGGCTGAGCCGGGTGATGGATGGGCAGATTGCGAAGAGCAGTGCAAAACAGACGGCCTGAAGACAACGTTGGCGGTGCGGCCAACATGGAGGAGGCGAGATGGAGCCCTACGTCAGCTGTAAGAGCACGGCAAGCAGATTCCGCGTGCCGCGTTGGATGCTGTTTCTAATGGTGCTGGCGGCCGTAGTTGTTCCAGCACATGCGCAAGTCACGGTGACCATCCAGGGCCGTGTCTACGACACCACGGGGGCGGCGATTTCGCAGGCGACAGTCACGGTGCTGAATGCGGCCACCGGATTTTCCCGTTCCGCCACCGCGGGTGCGACCGGCGACTACCAGATTGTGTCGCTTCCCGCCGGCGACTACACCGTCAGCGCGGAGAAAGCCGGTTTCCAGAAGCAGGCCAAGAAGGTGCACCTGGACATCGGTGGCAGCGGCACCGTGGATTTCAACCTCGCGGTGGGCCAGGTGGCGCAGGAAGTCACGGTGCAGGATGTGGGTGAGGTGGCAGAACCCACCCGCACCATGGTGAGTTCGGTGATCGACGAACACAAGATCGAGAACCTGCCGGTCAACGGACGGCAGTTCATCGACTTTGCCCTGCTGGCGCCGGGCGTGACCGTCGGCGACACCACCTCCGGCAGCACGGACGTAATCATCGAACCTGTGACCAAGCTCTCGTTTGCCGGACAGAACATTCATTACAACTTCGTAGCAGTGGATGGCGCGGACAACATGTCCACGGCGTCAGGTATTCAGAAGACGACGCCCTCCCAGGAAGCGGTGCAGGAGTTCCGGGTCATCAACAGCGACTACAGCACCGAGTTCGGCCGGGCGGTGGGTGGCATTGTCAACGTCATCACCAAGAGCGGCACCAACAACCTGCACGGGTCGGTGTACGAGTTCTTCCGGAACGACGCGATGGACGCCCCGAGCCCGCTGGCGGGCCAGGGATTCAACAAGCTGCGCCAGAACCAGTTCGGCGCAACCCTGGGTGGCCCGCTTCAGAAGGACAAGACGTTTTACTTCCTCAACTATGAAGGTCAGCGGCACGTGGAGTCGCCGTTCTACAACCCGGTGGTGCTCAACAGGCTGGCGGACATTAACAACGTAAAGACCACGGTGTTCGGCCTACCGGCCGAGAACCTGCACGTCAACCGCGTCATCAACTACGACGACGGCCTGGTGAGAGTTGACCACACCTTCAACGAGAAGCACACGGCGTTTGTGCGCTACTTCGTCAATGACCAGCGTTCGACGAATCTTTCCCCGCTGAATGACGGCTTCGACCTTCCCTCGGGATTCAAGAACAATGCCTTCCGCGACCAGTCGGTGGTGGGCGATCTGGTCTCGGTATTCTCGTCTTCCCTGGTCAATGACGCGCGCGTGCAGTACTCCCACCGCTTCTTTGACTTCCCCACAACCAGCACCCAACCCCACCTGGAAGTCTCGAATGAGTTCACCTTGGGGGTGAATCGCGGGAACCCGGACTTCTACCAGGAAGGCCGGTTCGAAATTGTGGACAATGTAACCAAGACCTGGGGGAAGCACACCCTTTCTTTCGGCGGAGACTTCAACCACGTGAATACCATTGAATCGTTCCCGCTGTTCTACCCGTTCGAAGCGGACTTCGCCAGCATTGACGCGTTTCTGGCGGGCCAGCCGTTTGTGATTTTCATGGAGCGTTTTGATGCGGCATCGAACTTCACCGAGCCGACGATCGACCCGGCGGTGTACCAAGGGGGAGCGATCTCCTCGGCGATCCGCAACCAGGCTAAAGGAGAGCTTGGGCACACTTACGAGGGCCTCTTCCTTCAGGACAAATGGCGGGTTTCCTCGAACTTCACGCTCAGCTACGGCCTGCGCTGGGAGGGAGAGACCTGGCCGAGTAACGCGCTCAATAACATCACCAAGAACTTCAGCCCGCGGGTGGGGTTCTCCTATGCTCCCGGCGGGCACTCGGGGCTGGTGGTTCGTGGCGGCGCCGGAATTTTCTACGGGACGATTCCTTCTCCGTTGCTGATGTGTCAGATTCCTTCCTGCGGAGGGACCATCGGAGCCTTCCCCGGCCGGAGCGCCAAAGAAGATTCCTTGGATGCGAAGACGCGCATATTTGCCTTCGCCAGTTCGCCTGATCTTAACAACCTTGCGCTTACGTCGCTGCTCAGTGGAACGTATCCGGATGCGGTCCCCCTGGATTTCTGCCCCGGAGGCGTCCTGTCGGGCTGCGCGTTTTTCGGAGACTCGGTCATTGTGCGCTTTGCCCAGGACCACAAACCGCCGTATGGCGTGCAAGCCAGCTTCGGTGTCCAGTTCGAACCCTTCAGGGATGCGACCCTGGAAATTACCGGGATGCACGTGCGGGGGGTTCACCTGGGCAGTTTCTGGAACGTGAACCAACCCAACCAGAACGGATGTCCGGTGACCGCGCATGACTCGCGAGGAGACGTCGGCCTGAAGTTCGACTACCACGTGGTGGCAGTACCCGGGGATTGCTCGACCGTGCTGCCTTTCCCTGGCACCCGGCCCCTGCCGCCCGGATCGCCGACCGTCGCGGTGTACTTCGAAGCCGATTCCAAGTGGGATTCGCAATGGGACGGCTTGCTGATCAACTTTAACAAGCGTGTCAGCCACCACGTGGGCTTTGGACTGAGCTACACGTGGTCGAAGGGCATCGACAACGGCCCGAACCCCAGTTTCGTGCTGATCCCGCAGGACAGCTGCTGCTTCAACCGCGAGCGGGCACTTTCCTCCGACAGCGTGGCCCACCGCTTTGTGGGAAACGCGACCATCTATGGCCCGCAGCACATGAACCTGATCGTGAATGACTGGCAGCTCAGCACCATCGTCAGCCTGCAAACCCCCAACTACTTCACGAAGTTCGCTGGGTTTGACGCTAACGGCGACATCTTCGGGAACAACGACCGTGTGGGTATCGAGCCGCGGAATACGTTCAGGGGTGACACCTACCAGACGGTTGACATGCGTGTTTCCCGAACCTTTGCGCTCACCGAGAAGTTGCACATGGAGGCGCTTGCGGAAGCCTTCAACCTTCTGAACACGCTCAACGTTCACTACTACAATACGGCGTATGGTGCAGCGGACTTTACCAACGGTCCAGGCCTCGAGGGCTCTCCGAACCCGTCCTACGGGACGCCACGCGCCATCTTCAACCCGCGGCAGATCCAGCTCGCGCTGCGCTTGACCTGGTAAGACTCTGGAAAGCGGGGCGGTCCTTCGCCCGCTCCGCTTTGAACTCGATTAAGATGCCAAGGGTGCTGGCCTTCTTATGAGTGTTACCCAGGCAGAATTCCGTGAGGCGATGGGCTGTTTTGCCACCGGGGTCACTGTGATCACGGTGGATTATGAAGGCGAAGTACACGGGATGACCGCGAACGCGTTCACCTCGGTTTCACTGGACCCCTTGCTGGTGCTGGTCTGTGTGGATCATCGCGCGCGGACGCATGCTCACTTGCACGCCAAGAAGCGTTTTGGCGTGAATGTGCTGGCGGAGGACCAGGGCGCCATTTCCGAGTACTACGCGCGGCTGGCGCGGACTCACGAGCACGCGGAGGAGGAGGCGGGTGCTCACTTCGATCGAACTTCGCAGGGGACTCCGGTGCTGCACGGCGCTTTGGCTTACCTGGAATGCCGGCTGCACACGGCGCAGGATGCCGGCGATCACACAATTTTTATCGCCGAGGTCGAGGACGTAGTGGTGCGCGACGGCAATCCTCTGCTCTACTTTCGATCCAACTATCGGGCGATCGGGCCGGAGGCGGAAGGCCCGGAAGCGGCGTTTGGGCAAGGCAAAGAACGCGGACGAGCCAACTCGGCCATCCGGAAGGGCTAGGAGAGGACCATGCGATTTGGCATCTATTGCGAAATCCAGACACCGCCCGGCAAGTCGCACCACGATATGATCTGGGAAATCATGCGCCAGATCGAACACGCCGACGAATCCGGTTTCGACGTGTACTCGGTAGTCGATCACCACTTTTTCGAGAAATTCTCCATATCAGCCAACCCGCTGGCCATGTTTGCCGCCGCCGCGCAACGGACGAAGCGCATTCGCTTCCGCACCGCGCTCCACACCTTGCCGCTGGAAAACCCCATGCGGCTGGCGGGTATGATTGCGGAGACTGACATCCTTACCAACGGGCGGCTGGAGTGTGGCCTGGGCCGCGGACACGCCTGGCTTTTTGGTCCTTCTGCCATGCCCCTGGAGGAGAGCCGGCCCCGGTACAACGAGGCGATCGACATTCTGCAATTGGCCTTTACCCAGGAGAAATTTTCCTACAACGGCCGCTTCTACAAGGTGAAAGACGTGAGCGTGGTGCCGCGACCGCTGCAGAAACCGTATCCCAGGTTTTACACCGGCGGCACCAGCGACATTACTTACCAGATGGCTGGGGTCAAAGGCTGGGGCATTTTCGTGCCACCGCTGCTGCCGTGGAAGGTGCTGGAAGCGCCGCTGAACATCTACAAGAAAGCCTGCGCCGAGCACGGCCACCAGCCCGACATCGTGTACATCCGCCCGGTGTACATCGACGAAGATGAGAGGCAGATTCGAAAAGAGGTGGAGCAGGCTTTGCTCAATTTTCTGGCCTTCAACGCGTCGCCGGTGGAATCTCTCCAGGACGAACCGATGAAGGCGGAACTGCGCGCCAAAGGCTATGGGTTCTACGCCAGTGGAGCGCTTGAATCGCTCACCAAGTTGACCTACGAGCAGATCCTGGAGCAGGAAATCGGGTTTATCGGAACGCCGGACAAGGTGATCCGGCAGGTACGCGCGCTCACGGAGAAAGGCGGCATCGGTGAACTGGCGATCGTTTCCAACTTCGGTGGCCTGGAACACTGGAAGAGCATCAAGACGCAACAGATGTTTGCCAAACACGTGATGCCGGTTTTTCGCCCGAACACCTCAGAAACGAAAGCGGCGGATTGATTATGGCGGTTTGGGAACCACCATCAAGGCCTCCCGGAGGTCCGCAACGCGGCTCGGCGGCTCAGGCGCGAGTGACGCCCCAGGACACGCCTGCCAATGTTGCGGCCACGTTCCCATCCATGAGCGCGCGGCGGCTGCTGGTGTTTGGCGGAATCGCACTGGTCGCCGGCGGCATGCTCTTCGGCGACATCTTTGCGGTGTTCGTGCTTCATCAGAACGGGGAGCGCACGGGGCAAGCCCTGTTGGCGGCCACCCAGGCTGTGGCGGCGCAGAATCCATCGCGGGTGAGGGCTGGGTTTGCGCAGATCGGAGACCTGCTGGAGGATCGCGGCACCAAGGTGGACACCCACGTGCACATGACCGACGCGGGCTACCTGGCATTGCTGCTGGCGCTGCTGCAGCCCTACGTAGCGCTGTCTGCTGCACGTAAGAAATTTCTCGCCAAGCTATGCTTGACGGGCGGGGTGTTTCTCCCGGTGGGGATCTTTCTCATTCACTATGTCGGATTGGCTTACAGCCCCTTTCCGGTCATTGGGTGGGCGAGCATCGTGGCCGACTGCGCAGGTGCGCTGCTGATCATCGCGCTTCTCGGTCAGGCCTGGGGATTGTGGAATCACTTCCGCAGCATGCGCGTGGGCGCCGCCGAGCCGGAGTTGCCGCAGGACCGGAGTTGGGAGCGCCGCAGATTGCTGGCGGGTGGGACGGTACTGGTTCTACTCGGGTTCCTGCATGGGGCGTGGTACGCGGGCGCCAAGCTTTACGAACACGAGGCGAGGGAGACCAGGATTCTAGGCTCGATGCTGGATGCTGCGGCCGCGAATGACTTGGCCGGAGCCGGCCAGTCGGTCAACGATTATGGAGGCTTACAAGCCGAGAAGGCGGTCCACATCGCCGCTCATTCGCACCTTATCGAGTTCGGACTGCTGGCAATCCTGCTGTCCTTCATCCAGCCTTACGTGTTTCTGGATGCGGAGTGGAAGCGGCGCTGGGTGAACTTGCTGTTAGCCGGATCGATCATCCTGCCAGTGTTTGTCGTGCTTGAACTCAAGATGGGCCTGGTGGCGGGAGGGATTGCTGACCTTGGTGGCTTGCTGGTGATCGTTGCCCTGATCGGGATGCTGGTGGGCGTGGTGCGCTACAGCGGCAAGCTCGATGCGGAACCCGGAGTTACTCCATGAGCGGCGCGAGCAGGCTTCTCCTCTTCGGTGGAATTGCCCTGGCTGCCTTCGGCATGCTGTACGGCCTGCACTATGCACTGTTCGTCGAGCATCAGACGCTGGATGGCATGGGCGGTTCGCTGGCAACCGCCTTCACGAGCGCTGCTGACCGCCACATGCCGGAGGCCCACGGCGCTATCGCTGCGTTTGGGGCGACCAAGTATGACTACGTCCGCCAGGTGGATGTGCACTCGCACTGGATCGGCCTGGCCATGCTGATGATCGTTCTGGGCGTGGTGTTTGACCACCTGGCTTTCGGCGAACGCATTCGATTTTGGATCGCGCTGGGATTACTGGTGGGCGCGGTAGTGTTTCCCCTGGGCGTGATTTTGCAGACCGAAAGCCACGGCGGAGCGTTTGCCTCTGCCCTGGCGATTGCGGGCTCTGTCCTGGTAACCGTGTCGTTGGCTGCCGTGGCGGTGGGATTTGCGCGGCAGAGCGCGTGAATTGGTGGCGCTGCTGTCCCGGCGGCTGTCTGGCAAGGGTTTTGCCCCGGGGGCCGATGGCAGAATGCCCTCGGGATAGCTGGCAGGATGCCGGCGCTACAAAAGGCCCGGCGCTGGCGTTGCACGATCGG
>JBGPJK010000200.1:0-8486 GCA_041485425.1 Terriglobia bacterium
AAGAAGGAGAAGCTTCTCGAGTCGGTATTAGTCCGGCTGAGGGCCACGCAACTAGTCTGCACCTAAAACCAGGCGCTTCCTATGTCCCCCGAACGCAAGGAAGTTCTGCGGGTACTGAAGCGGGAACTGGAGTTCTTGGAACAAGGGGGATATCGCACGCCAATTGCCTGGAGACCTCCGCTCATCTTCGAAGACTCGCCGACCTGCCTGAGAAATCCGGGCTTCAGTTGCTCGGAAAGCAATTGCCCCATACTGAGGTTCGTACCCCCGGAGTACCGTTCCAAGGCAGCGGCCTGTCGCTATATCCCACTAAACGACGCGGGTGAAACCGTGGACAGTCTCTACAAGACGGGGACTCAGGAGGAATTGGAGGCGGCGTTGCATAAGTGGCTGATGGCGATGATCCAGGAATTGGAACAAGTGTAGGCGGGCTCGCGCCGGCAGGTGATATGAATTTTTTACAGGAGGTATTCGGCCATGAAAATCTTCTTGGTTCCGCACCAAAACAACAACGGGAATCAGGGACGCACGCAGGTCGAGACACGGGCCCAAATCTGTCGCCGTGCCTACGAACTCTACCAGCGACGCGGCAAAGCAGACGGAAACGCGTTACAAGACTGGCTGCAAGCAGAAGCTGAAGTGTTGGGCAGAACCGAGCTCAAGAGGGCAGCCTAGCAAGCGGAACCGACGCGGGGTTCCGGTCTGGCCACGCGTACGAATAATCGTCTTTGGCCGCCGCCGCAGGGCCCACCATCGTGCACAATCGCGGCGGCCCGCAGCCCGAAAGGCCGGTTCGATTAATGGCCCGGCGGAGCAGCCTCCTGGCTCTGCTGCGCGCCCATCAGCTTCAGGTTTTCCGCCTTCCACTGCATGGCGTCGTGAATCCGGTTGCGGCCGCTGGGGTGGTCATAGAAGATCCATTCTTCGGCTCTTCCAGGGCTCATCTTGCGATATTCCCCCAGGTGGATCGCCGCTTGTGCGAAACCGTCAGGTTGCCGGCTGGCATTCAGCCCGAACATATCGGCCTCGTGCTCCTGGGTCCGAGTAATGGTATTCAGTACCGGGGTCAGGACAAAGAAGAAGATAGAAGCCAACAAGACCACAAGGGGAAGAATCGCCGTATCTCCGATGCCCCGAATCTGCCACTTCTCTCCCCAGTGTCTTAGGAACCAGTCCAGTGTCCATCGCAGGAACGCAAACCCCACCACTATCACGATGCCGAGAAACATGGTTCCCGTGTAAACGTGGTTGAGTACGTAGTGCCCCATCTCGTGCCCCATTACCGACTGGATCTCTTCCGGAGAGCCCCGCCGCAGCAGATTGTCATTCAGGGTGATGCGCATGGTGTTTCCTAAGCCGCTCGCGTTTGCGCTCATGCGGGTGGTCTGTTTGGACGCGTCGATCTGATAAACATCCTTGGCCGCGATTCCGTTCGCCCGCGCCATGCTTAAGATCGGCTGAGTAATCTTGGGGTCGTCCAGCCGTGTGATCTTGTTAAAGATGGGAAAGATGTAAACCGGAGCGATCAGAGCAACGAACACCGAAAACAAGACAGTCACTATCGCGCCCCAAATCCACCAGGTGCGCTGCAAGCGGCGAACTACGCCGAAGAGCAGCACGGTGATAATGCCGCCCAGTACCAGACCCACCAATAAACCCTTGAACTGATCGTTCATCCAGGGACCAAAGGTCTGGGTCGCCAGCCCGTACTTATGTTCGCGGAAGAACCCTTCGTAAACCGCTAAAGGGAAGCCCAAGATGGTGGTGAGTACGAGGTACTCCACCCAGTAGATCAAGGTCTGCACCGGCTTGAAGCGCGTAATCCGCTCCGCCAGATTGCGCATGGCCGCCGACCAGCCGAGGTTCAGCAGCAACAGCGCGACCACGACGCCATAAAGAAAATCCCACAGAATCAGCCAGTATCCACCCTCGAAGTAGGCGTCGGACTTGGCTCGCGCACTGGCAGGAATCTGCGCCAGATAAGCGTTGGTGGCCGTTTCCGCATTGAAATTCGGAGAGGCCTGCGCCTCCGGCGGAACCGTGATCACCGACGGCATAGCCGTGGCGGGCTCAATCCCCGGCTGTGGCGCTCCCTGTGCAACTGCTACGCAACAACCCAGACAAAGAATCACAGCCAGCCAACTGCAGACCTGCCACGTGCGAGAACTCATCTTGAGTCCTTTCCTAAGGCGCGGATTTCGCTGGCAGTATATACGGGTTGGACGCCCAAAAGGTTGCAGACCGGCTCGGCTTAGTGCGCTTTGGCCTCAGTTTCGGCGAGGCGCCGGGAAAGAAAGTTGGAGAGACCAGCTTAGAACGCTACCCTTTTCCGGCAAGCTGGCTGCATCGGCCCAGATTCACATCCCAGATGCAAGGCTCCGAAGCCAGCGTCTCGATGCCAATCTCGCCTTCTCTGCGCGTGCCCATCTTGCCCACCCAGACCACGCGGAACTGGGCCTTGCTCTCACCGAGTTGCACTTCCAAGGTGTCTCCCGGCCGAATCTGCCGGCAGATTCCCTGGATCACGGCTCCTCCGCCGCTGATGTTGCGCACGCTGGCCAGTTGCATGAACGGCAGGGCATACGCGTCCACGCCCCACACCCGCACGGGGAACGGTGCTGTGACGCGCCCATTCTGACGACGATCCATGTGCCTTCCCAGGAACTGTCGCGAGCATGGTATGGGAGTCACAGGAGGAAAGAAACTTACCCGAGTCACCGCCGGTCGGTACCCAAAGTTACCTGCGGTAACCGTCGTCAGGAGACGAACTTGGCGGCTGGCAAATCCCGGCCCGGATTGGCCCGGGGAAGCGGGGCTACTAGCTATCAGCTATCTCATGAATGGCCGGTCGGGGTAGTTGGTGTAAACGCCTGATTTCGACAGTTGGGCCGTCGTCACTGTGGAGTTCGCGTAAGCTAGGCTTACGCGCTGCTCGGCATGAAAGCACATCCCGAAATACGCCGTGGTTCATTGGAGTATGGATCGCATTGGCGATTGTCGGGCTATGGACACCTACCTTGACAAGAACGGACGCACGCAAGAAGCACTTGCTTCCTGTCTCCATCGTTACGGCCAGTTGAGGGGAACAGAGTGCCCGCTTCTGACGGTCGCTACTTGCCGGAGCCCGTATTCAGGAGAATTTCAACGCTGCTCGCGTAGAACTGCGGGTTGGCGATTGCGACATCCGGGAAGTGGTCGTGGTTGAAGTCTGCTACCACAGATCCTCCCAATCCGATCGTCGGATAATCCATGGGCAGTTGAAAAGTCCCATCTCCCTTGCCAAGTAGCAAGCTCAGCGCGGCACCGCTCACCGTCGCGATGTCCACTTTTCCATCCTGGTCGAAATCGGCCGCGACCACCGAGGTCACACAACAGGTTACTCCGTAATCCACTTGCGGTTGGAACGTGCCGTCTCCATTACTAATCAGGACGATGGCAGCACCGGGGTAATCTATACCGGCTACGTCAGCAAAGCCGTCACCGTTAAAATCGCCTGCCGCAACCCCGACGAAGTCGGCCGAGCCAAAATTCAAGTAATTCTGGAAGGTGCCATCCCCATTACCGAGGAGCAGGTTCGCGCGATCACCCAACCCCGCAACGATGTCGAGTTTGCCGTCTCCGTTGAAATCGCCTGTGGTCAGGCTGCGGGCAAAATCACCCAGATTCGAAATCAAGGGAGTTCCGAATGTACCGTCGCCGTGGCCCAGCAAAACGGCGACCCGGTTCGAAGCGAAGATCAGGTCCAGAATGCCGTCGTGATTCACATCGGCGGCGATTCCCAAACCCGTACCGCCCTCCACCGTCACACTGTTCAGCAACTGAAATGTTCCGTCGCCGCTACTCACCAGGACGTCAAATCCGGTGTCTGTGTCCGCAATCAGGTCGGCTTTGCCATCCGAGTTAAAGTCCCCGACGGTCACCAAAGAGGTGTGTTTGGGCAAAGATGAAACCACGCGGTGATGGAACGAGCCATTGCCGATTCCCAGCAACGCGCTCAATTCACCCTTAAAATTCGCGACGATCAAATCCGCCACGCCATCGCCGTCGAAGTCTGCCGTCTGGACTTCTCCAGGTGAGTCATTCCCGGTCGCAAACTCGGGAGAAGCGTGGAAGCGTCCATTCCCGGCCCCTTTGAGCACGTCCACTTGGTCGTTCTCATTCGTATCCACGAGGTCGATATTGCCGTCGCCGTTGAGATCGCCAGCCGCGATGCCGAACGGATAAGGTCCGGTACCGTACTCGACCCCTGACTTCAGCGAGCCGTCGCTGTTGGCCAGAAACACACTGATCGATGAGCCACCTCCATTCAACACCGCTACGTCGGCATAGCCGTCTTTATTGAAGTCGCCCGTCGCAGGTGACATTGCACCGTTACCGACTGAATAGTCGTGCTTAGGTCGTAAACTACCGTCTCCGTTCCCCAGGTAAACACTCATGGTGCCCGAAGTGCCATTGACCGCGATTACATCCAGGTTGCCGTCCTTGTTCAAGTCGGCCAGCCCGACCCCCGAGACAAAGACCGACGGGCTATAAAACGCCGGTGCCTTGAATCTGCCATCTCCGCTGCCCAGAAAAACGTCAAACCCACTATTGACCTTGGCAACGATGTCCTGCTTGCCATCGCGGTTAAGGTCCCCCGTGGCGATGCCGATCCCGTTTCCGTCGGCAGGGAGCATTACTCCAGTGCGAAACGTCCCGTCGCCGTTGCCGAGCAAGATTGTGAGGTTGCTGAAATATCCCAGCACTGCGAGGTCTAGCTTGCCGTCATTGTTGAAATCAGCAACCGCAAGCGCCGTTGGGCCGTTGGCCACCGCGATGTCCTGGTGGGCCTGAAAGGTGCCGTCTCCGTTACCCAGAAGGACGCTGATAACGCTGGTCGACCCACGGCTGCCCGTGATCAGATCGGGATTTCCGTCATTGTTGAAGTCACCCGAAACGATCGGCGATGGGCCGGCGGCGGTTGCATACTCTACATGGCGGCGGTATCCGGTAGCCGAGCCGAGCAGGACGCTTACCGCATCGGCATCGTAGCAGGTCGCAGCCAGGTCGGGCCGTCCGTCTTTATTGAAGTCCGCAATCGTAACCTCGAGCGGATTTGCAGCGGTCGCCAATTGTCGGGGTGCAAGAAATACCGGCCTGGTGGCAGCGGCAGTGTAAGAGATGGTTGAGAGCCCACTTAAGGCGAGCATGATAATTCTGAAGCAACGCATGTGGGACCTCCAAGACGGGATACGTATGGGGCGTCGCGTTCTAAAAGGACGAAATGCGGGTGTAACCCTAGCACAAGACTGAAAAGCAGGTCAAGCGCGAACGCGCACTAAGTCTTCTCTGGCTGCGTCGAGAATTAATGTGCACTCTTGGCCGCCGAATCCCCAGAGCCCGGTGGTTTGCGTAACATCGCCATTACACCAATAACGCTCAGAGTGGTTGGTTTATGAGATGAGTTGAGTTCTAGTCCAGGTCGGGCAACGAGCATGCGCCCGCACCGCGCGGATCGCCGCAGCTGCCGCACGGGCCCGCGGCCCGCGCCGGAGTCGAGGAACCCTTCGCCGCCACGGCAAACACGGAAAGCTGCGGCGTCAGCTTCCTGCTGTGGCACTTGGGGCACTCGGGTTTCTCGCTGCCGTACACCAGGGCTTCAAATCCGTGATCGCATTCCTTACAGACATACTCAAAAATCGGCATGGACGAACTCCTGTCGGCTTGGCCGCCATTAACCATTTAAAATCAAAGGGTGGGAAGTTCGCAAGCCAACTTGCCGACATTTCAGCCGCGCCGCGGCCTCCGTGGGGGACACCTGCAGACGATTGCCAACTTCTTGCTGCCGCGGCGAATTGTTCTGCCTGCGGCCGAGCAACGCCTGGTGGAAGTCGAGCCCGGGATCAAGGTCCTCTGCCACTGCCACTGGCAGAAGGACCGCCGGCAGGCCCTCACCGTGATCGTGGTCCACGGCCTCGAAGGCTCCAGCGAATCGGAATACATGCTGGGCGTCGCCGCCAAGGGCCTGGCCGCCGGCATGAACATCGTGCGCATGAACCAGCGTAATTGTGGGGGTACGGATGGCGTGTCTCCCACGCTGTACCATTCCGGACGTTCGCCCGATGTTGCCGGGGTAGCGCAAGACTTGATCGAGCGGGACCGCATCTCCCGCCTCGCGCTGGCCGGATTTTCCATGGGTGGCAACCTCGTACTGAAGCTGGCGGGAGAGTGGGGCAGGCAAGGGCCGCCGCAGTTCCGCGCGGTGGCAGCCGTCTGTCCGGCGACCGACCTTGCCGCCTCGGCGGACGCGCTTCACCTCCGCAGCAATCGTCTCTACGAGTATTATTTCTTGTGGAAGTTGCGCAGCCGGCTACGCACCAAGGCACGTCTGTTTCCCGATGTCTTCGACCCCTCGCGCCTGCGGGGAGTGGCCTCCCTGCGCGATTTCGACGACAAAATCACCGCCTACTACTGCGGCTTTGCGGGCGCATCTGATTATTACGCTCGGGCCGCCGCGGCCAACGTGGTGGATCGCATCGCAGTGCCAGCCCTGGTTCTGCACGCCGCCGACGATCCCTTCATCCGCATCCTTCCCGGGACGCGGGAAAAACTTCTCTCCAACCCCAACATCACCTTCCTCGAAACCGCGGACGGCGGCCACTGTTCCTTTCTCGCCCAACCCAATGGCGACGACGGCCGCTGGGCGGAGAGACAGGTGATCGAGTTCTTGCGCAAGTTCTAGGGAACACCGCGTAGAGACGCAGCTTGCTGCGTCTCCCAGCCGGCTGATTTATGATGCCGGTGGTGCAAGCCGACTTCGCGGTCGAACTCGGAGCAGACGATGAAACCCTCGAAATCCCCTGGGCTGCTCCGGATCATGGTCCACGCTATTACGATTTAAGACGCCATCCGGAACTTCTGCTGGAGATGGAAGAAGCCCGCCGCGAGCCGGAACTGGGAGAGTTTCTCACTGCGATCAATTCGCCGGCCGGCCTGCTGGAAACCGCCAAGTGCGACGCCTGGTCCACTACGCAAATCAATCCCGAAGAAGAAATCTTCGGCGCCGCCTGGAAATTCGGATCGTACGTTGACCTGCTGTTTGCCGACGACCGTCGCTTTTCGTTCCCCGAAAACGAGCAACTGGCCAGGCGCCTGATCCAACTTTTGCAGCGCGTTCCTGAAATTCCTGCCGCCGCCGAATTTCTCATCCGGCGCTGTCATTACCATCAGACACAACCGCCTCGCGACGGCTTCTACATCACCTTTTACGGGTTTGGATATGGGGACGAGCTGCCGCAAGCGCGCAAGCAATGGGTGATCGGCCTGAAGCTGGTGGAGAATGCGTTTCGGCAGCTCTCAGCCGGACCCATCTAGTCCTGTTCACCACAAAGGTCACGAAGGGTCACGAAGGGTTTGAAATGCAAACTTCGTGTACCTTTGTGTCCTTTGTGGTGAGTTTTGTCTTCCGCCCCCGCCCCTTCAACCTGGTCCGCAACACCGACAGCAGCAGCATGCTCAGAAAAATCGTCAGCAGCCCCAGCGAAGCCGTCCGAATATCATTGACCCGCTTGTGCAGGATGGAGAAGCGGCCGTACACGAATTCAATGTGCACCCAATACACCAGCAGGGAAGTCTGCCCGAGTTGAATCATTGGGCTGAAACCCCACTGTCCCGCGCCCCAGCGGCACCAGGCGTAAATCGCCGCCAGAATCACCAGCAGCAGGCCCACGCGAATCAGGAAGAAGTTCGGGCTGGTATGCCAGAAATCGTAGACCGCATAGAGCTGCTCGGGCCGCCGGTCCAGCCACCGCGCCAGGTAAATGAGCCCGATCCCTGCTGCACCTGCGAGCCCGAAGGTTGCCGCTTGCCGGTTGCGGGCCCAATCGCTCAGCAGAAGAAATCCGATGGCGAGTCCAGCGAAGGCAAACCCGGTCCACGGAAAAAGCGGGAACAACCAAGGCTGCGGCTGACCAAGGTTGTGCACGCCGTTGATGTACGACTCCAGCGGCCAGGGCAGCCAGCGCGGACGCCAGCTCGTCCAAAGCAGTGGCGTGAGCAGTGAAATGCCAAGAGCAATCCCCGCGGTGCTGGCTCCCAAAGCCAGGCGCGTGCGCGCTCCCCGGCTAAGCGACAAAACCATCCCGCACGCCACCCCCATCAGCATCATCGAGAAGCCGATGGTGTTCAGGATGTCCACCCGCAACAGGTCGCTCCACGGTGCCCACGGAAACGCAATCAGGTATTCCTGCAGCCGAAACAGAAGCCCGAGGCCAAAGATTTCGGCGCCGCGCCGAATTGTGGTGCGCGCGATCTGCTCCGCTGGCATCTTTTTTTGCCGCAGCTTGTCGGTCACCAGCGCAAAAGAAATTCCCGCCAGAAAGAGGAAAAGGGGGGCCGGCAATGTTCCCCCCAACTGCGACCACATGAAGAACGTGCTCTTGCGCGCATCGCCCCCCAGCCACGAGTCATAGCAATGCGTTTGGAACATCAGCACGCACGCCAGCCCG
>JBGPJK010000201.1:0-8460 GCA_041485425.1 Terriglobia bacterium
CTGCTGCGCGAGGCCTATGAACTGGATGAAAACAATGCTCTGACCCGGGCGGTGTTATCCAATGCCCTGCTGGAGCAGGCACAACGCGTGGTGGAGAGCAACTGGCGGGAAGCGGAACAGCTTGCACAAGAATCTCTGGAGTTGAATCCCGGGCACCCTATGGCCAAAACCATACGGAGCCTGATCCTGCACCAGAAGCAGGAGCAGTTCGTCAATGACTGTCTTTCCCAGGCCCGCAAGCTGCAGGCGGCCGCGGACTTGGCCGGGGCGCTGTCTCGCATCGAGGAAGGATCAGCCGCTTACCCGCGAGAGCCCAGACTGCTACAGATTCAGGAGACATTACAGAGAGACCTTCAGGCTCAGCGACGCCAGATGCGCCGCCGTGACCTGGAGGAGTTGCGGCGCCTGGCCGAAACCTCCACCGATCCCGCACTTAAGCAGTCTTTCGCCGAACGCGCCCAGACTTTGGCCGACAAGTATTCGGACGATCAGGAATTTCTGTCGGTGGCAGATGGTCTTCTGCAACAACTGGACATCCCCAAAACTCGCCGGCCCAGTGCGAGCACCAACATCGCAGAGGAAAAAGCAAAGGAAGTAAAGGCGGGTTCGAGGGCACCCTCTCAGGGAGAAGAGGGTGCGACCGTGTCCTTCTACTCATCTCCAACGATTGGAGTCCCGACTGCATCGGAGCAGAAAGCCAGTCCCGCGACACCGTCTCCGGCGGTCACTGCAACCCCGGCTCCGCCGAGCGCGCCGCCGCGACAGCCGTCGGGTGTGTCGGCAGTTAAACCCTCGGGCCGCGGTCCTGCGCGGGCGCCTGCCTTGCTAACTTCCAAGTGGCTGAAGATCGCCGCTGCAGGGGTGGGGGCGGTGCTGTTGCTCGGCTTGTCCCTGCTTCTTGTCCGGCACAATCGCGGGACGACCGCCCCGCCGCCAGTAGCCCAGGTGAATGTGCGCATCCACACCACGCCTCCCGGCGCCACCATTCGCATTAACAACGAGGTGCGTGGCGTCTCCGATCTTCAAGTTGACCTGGCGCAGGGGAATTACCAGGTCGGGGCCGAACTGGCTGGCTACGAGCCGGCGACGACCTCGCTCGAAGTCAAGCCCGGTTCTCCCAACTCGATCGACCTGACGCTGCAACCGGCACTACCGGCCGTGAGGCTGTCTTCAGACACGGGTACCGGAAAGATATCGTTCGATGACCAGCCCCCTGTCGACCTCGAGGGAGCACAGTGGACGCTCGACAAAATCGCGGCTGGCGACCACACACTGAAATTTGATGGACCGCAGGGAGGAGCTTCTTTTAGCTTCACGACCGATCCGGGCTCCCTGCCGATCCTTAAGGGGCCGATTGCCGCCAAGGGTGTCCTGGCTGTGGTCGTGGGCAACATGGGTGGCCGGCTGCACATATATTGCAGCGACCCCGGAGCGAAGCTAAGCCTGGATGAACAGCCCGCGGCTGATGCGACCAAGGACGGGGTGGAGCTGTCACAGATCGCGCCCGGCAATCATCAACTCACCCTGCTCCAAGGGAACGACGAATACAAGATGGATGTCGATGTCGGGCCGGCGCCCACGCTCACCACTTTCCTGCAATCCGGCCAGAACATTGGCACGCTGGTGGTGGTAACCGGCCAAGACAGAGTGCGCGTTTTTCTCAACGGGCAACTGCAGAAGCAACCGACTGAAGGGGGCCAGTTACGCATTCCCAATCTTGAGCCGAAGGATTATGCAGTCCGGGTTTTGAAGAGCGGATTTCAGGATGTGCCGGAGCAGAAGGTCCGGATTCGCAAAGGCGAGGAAAGCAAGCTGACTTTTAACCTGCAGCCCATTCCACGTTTCGCCTCGCTCGCCATCCAGAATGGAGTTCCGGGGACAGAAATCCTGATCGACCAGATGTCGGTGGGGACGGTGAAAGCGGACGGGACTCTCAGTCTTGAGAACGTCAGCCCTGGCGACCATGTCGTGGAACTGCGCAAGGAGCGCTTCAAGCCCAAGCGGCTGCAGAAGCACTTCGTAGCCGGTGCGACGGTACCGGTGGTGGGCGCGGAGGCAGCGGTGGAAGTAGCTGCCGGGGAGGTGCGCATCACTTTCTCACCTGCGGATGCCACGGTGACGCTTGCCAAAGCTGGAGAGCTCCCGCTGCGAGTGACCAATGGAAGCGCGTTGAGTCTGCCGCCGGGATCGTACACGCTTACCGCGAAAACCGCCGACGGCCTGGCGCGCACGTCCACAGTGGAAGTCATCGCCGGCGAATCCAGGAGCATCGACTTGCCCCTGGGTCCGGGCGGGATGTCGAAATGGGATGATCCGGCAGGCTGGAAGTCGGAGAAGAGCTGGTTTGTCCATCGCGGCGGGGATTTCGTGTTGTACAGCAGCTCTCCCACATCCGGGACGTTCACTTTTACGGCGATGCTTCTCAAAGGTCGCAGGCTGCAGTGGGTTTTCAACTACGTCGACACCAACAACTACGGCTTGCTGCAGATGGACGAGAACTACTTCTATCGCAGCGTGGTGCGCAACGGCCAAAAGACCGATGCCGCGAAAATCCCGCACAAGTGGGACAAGAAAACCTTCTGCACGATCCAGATACGGGCGGCGCCCAATGAGATCGTCCACCAGATTCGGGAGAAAAACAACTGGGTGGTCCTGGACACCTGGAGCCAGCCAGGCGCTAACCTGAGCCTGGGTAAGTTTGGCTTCTACATTCCGGGCAACGACCAGGTGGCACTCTCGAACTTCAGCCACTACGCGGAATTGAGCGCCCGGTAACTCGGGCGCACGGATGCAAGCTGGGCCCGGGTTTTGTGCAGGCCCTCTTCCTCCGCCTGACGTTTCACAGCCTGCGAGCCCGGCACCACCATGGCGCGCACGCTGGCGGCGACGCGGTGTCCCTGCACCACCGCGAAGCCGCCGAGGTGGTGCATGTGGGTTCGGGAGCGCGGAGCTAGGGAATGCCGGCGCCGTCATGAGCGGCACGGGCACGCCGTTCCTGGGGCAGCAAACTGGCGTAGACATAGTCCATCGCCGGGGTAGGGATTCCAGCCGTGTCGCCGAAGCGGACGACAGCCCCGACAATCGCTTCGAGTTCGGAAGGCTTTCCCTCGGCCATGTCGCGTTGCATGGATGCGGTGCCGCTTGCCGGAATACTATCCACGAATGCCAGGGTGCGGGGGACCACATCTTCGCCGACCCGAATGCCCCGGCCTCGGGCCACGGCGGCAACTTCCTCCATTACTTGCCGCAAGAGCTCACGCGTGGGAGGACATTGGCGCACTTCTCCAATGGTGGCGTGTGCCACGGCGCCCACGCCACTCACAGCCGTGATGAAAAGCAGCTTTTCCCAGAGAGCTGCCTGAATATCCGGTGGCGTCTGAACCACTACGCCTGCTGCCGCAAGCGCTTCGGCCAGCGCTCTTACATTTGGAGACAAGGGAGAGCCGTCGGGCTCGCCCAGAGCGATCGTCGGCTCTAAACCGCCGTGGCGGATACAGCCGGGCGCCACCACCGAACTGATAATTCGGCACAGCCCCATCAGAGGATGTCGGGGACCAAGGACCTGCTGCAACTGATCGGAGGCCTCCACTCCATTCTCCAGCGGCAGCACCTTCGTCGTGGGCGCCAGCAAGGGACCCATGGCACGCGCCGCTTCCGGGACTTGCCAAGCCTTGACGGCGAGGATGACGGCATCCACCGGGCCTATGTCTTCGGGGTTATCGGTGACTCGTGCGGGGGCGACGCTGAAGTCACCCTTCGGACTCTGCACCTGCAGTCCGCCTCGCCGAATCGCATCCAGGTGCTGGCCGCGAGCGATCAACCCGACCCAGCATCCCGCGCGCGCCAGCACGGCCGCGAAGTAACCGCCGACTCCTCCGGCTCCGAAAACAGCGAATCTCTTCTCAGTCATTCCGATGCCTTCCCTCATCCCTTCGTGGATGCGACCCTGGTAAGAGGGGTCGGTGCCTGGGGTGGCTACAACAGCATGCTTGCGACCAGCGCTTTGACATGAATCTGAGTCGTATCCAGAAATGGAATGCCTCGGTCGTTCACATCCCGCAAAATCAAGGGCAGTTCGGTCCCGCCCAGAATCAACCCCTGAATTCCCTCCCGCTCCTTCAGGCGGTCTACTATCGTCAGCAGTCGCTCACGCGTTTCAGGCAGAATAATACCCTTCAGCAATTCATTCATGTACTTGTCATGGATGTAGGTTTGCTCGTCGGGCTCGGGTACGACCAGCGTAATCCCCGCTTTGGAAAAAACATCCGGATAGAATCGGCCTTGCATCGTGAAGCGCGTGCCAAACAAACCAATTCTTTTCAACCCCAGAGCTTTAGCCGCGTCGCAAGTTGCCTGGACGATACTAACGAGTGGGATGGGTGACTGGAGACGAATTTCCTCAAAAACAATGTGCGGGGTGTTGGCTGCCAACAGAGCACAATCCGCGCCCGCCCGGGCAAGTTTTTGCAACTCGGCAACCAGATACTCAGTGACCTTGGCCAACTCATTGGCGGTGATCAAATCCACAATCTTCTTCAGATCGATACTGTTGATGATGATCGAAGGATAACTGCCATCCGGTTTCTGCTCGCGGTAGGTGGCAATGATGGCGCGGTAATAGTCGATGGTTGACTCGGGTCCAATGCCTCCAATGATTCCTACCGTCTTCATCCTGGGCTTCTCCGTGTACTGCTTAACCACGCGGGATGGGATAGATGGCGGCTTTGGGGGGAATTCACAAATCCGCAACTCTCACAATCGCTTTCATTGTGTGTTGTTGACCAGGCCCGAGATCCACGGCAAGATCACAGACGTTGCTGGTTTCGATACAGATCATCTCGATCCATTCGTCATCCCCCAGATCTGACATGGCCGCGGCCTTCTGCACCCACGGGTTCCACACAACGGTGGTGTGTGAATTCTCTTTTGCAAGGTGAATGCGGCGATTTAAGACGGGGTCTTCGAGTTCGACTGCATGCCGGGTGTTCAGGTATACACGGTCAGTCTCGGACGCGATCACGATGTCACCGCGCTGCGTCTTCTCCCGGTTGGCGTCGGTCTTGTCGAGATAATGAACGGCGTCCAGACCTCGCAATCGCACTTTTTCGACATCTCCCACTCGGTGGTAGGCATGCAGAGCTTCCTCGAAGCGCAGCGAGGTGGCTCCGGTATTGGTAAGCACGAGCTCCAGGCTCAGCTCCGGACCGAACGTGACACGATGGACCAGACGGAAGTCGGCGGGCCACCATGGCTTCGTGCTCTCATCGCTTTCGGTGAACATGCTGACCGTAACCGCATCCCCGGCTTGCGCGATCGACTCAAGCTGCCACGCCTTGGCGCGCACACATCCGTGCGCCGGCGCTTTGGGGTCGTCTGCCTTGGCACCAAACCAGGGGAAGCAGATGGGCACGCCTCCACGAATGGCGCGGCCATCCTCCCACCGCGACTTTCGGCTGATAAAGAGCACTTCCTCGGCGCCCGCAGGCTTCCAGAGGGTGACGTGCGCGCCATGCAAGTACATCTCTCCGGCAACCTGGGGAGAGTTGATGCGCACTTTGGGCAGTCCACCGTTGCCGGCGATGACTTCGGCCATGCCTGGTATTCCGAACCGGCGATTCAGCTCGGCGATTGTGCCCGCAGCTTCCATGCGCTGACCTCGGTGAGAGTATAGATCAGTAAGGTAGTGCGGATGGTCCTGCCGGTCACTGGCCGCAAAACGGCAATGGCCGCACAAGGCGGCCACTGTTAGCGGGAACTGGCGGTACTTTAACTTCTCCCTGCAACTGTATGATTGCGTTGGTTGCGGGGGGTGGATTTGAACCACCGACCTTTGGGTTATGAGGGGAAATCCGCCCCAACTCTGAACAAGTCCCCCCAACTAAGTCCAACCAAACACTGAGAATCACCGCCGCGCCTTCGCCCCACTTTGGCTGCTGTCGGCTGCAGTCCACGGACAGAAAGCGGACAGCCCCCTGGGGACAGCGAAAGGCTGTTGTGGCGACGGTCAATGAGTGTAATGGCGATGTTTCGCCAGTCATCGCGATGATTGCTGCAGCGGCGCCCGCACTGCGGTCCTGCAACACTGACCGCATCCGCTAATCTGCACGCATTTCCCAGCGTCAGGATAAGAGATGGTCCCCGCCACTCCACTAGCGGCACTCCCATCAGGACTAATGATGGATCGGGGTTTGGTGTATTCGCAACCGCAGAAGGCAAGGAAATTGGCGTACGGATGATGAAAGCCGCCAGGCGGCGGTCCAAGGGCCCGGACAACTTTCACTTCGAAAACAGGAAGACCAAGCCGACCCATCCCCGAGAGCAACACTGATGCATTCTCTTTCCCGTCGTAAGAACCGGCGTCTTCACTGTGCCATGACCGTACTTCATCGCAGGTTGCTTCGGTCAACTTCTTCTTGGCCGTGGTTAGGGCAGACACCTCGATCTGAACTGAATCCGCGCGCATGCGAGGTGTGATGCGAATACATGCAAAGCGGCCCTTCGGAAGCGGAACGATGGCCGGCATTTCTCCGTCGCCTACAACAGGAATATAGAAAACGGCACCATCGGGCAGGCTGACTTCGATTCCAAACCTTACGGTAGGCCCGCCCGGCGGTGGCTCCTGCGACCAACTTCGGAGGCTGCCCAACAGGAGCAACGCGCCGAGCGCAATAAAGGAAACGGGGAAAGACACGAGAAAAAAAGGGGCTCTTCTGATGATGCTCATTTGACGAGACCTTTCTTTCTAAAGATCGTCACCGCGAAGCTGTTTTGCAAGGATTATTCTAACTGTCGTAACCAGGCGATTTCACCACTTGAGAATTGCTGGTGAAACCGCGATGTTGCGACAGCAATTTTGGTCTTCCGCTCTCCGTCGGTTACCGGGCCCCCAGCAATCCGCAGTT
This sequence comes from Terriglobia bacterium, assembly GCA_041485425.1. GTDB lineage: Bacteria > Acidobacteriota > Terriglobia > Terriglobales > Acidobacteriaceae > JAIQET01. The sequence continues at coordinate 6,903 of JBGPJK010000201.1, forward strand.
CGGCTGCGCCCTCTTCGTTTTGTTATCTAGAATTTATCGAGCATATCTGGTCGGACTGCTTACAAATCCATGGTAATTGTTCTGCTGGTCGAGGTAGGTCCCAACGATTTGCCCGGAGTTGTTGATGCCATCAGCGAAGGTGTTTGTGGCGCCGGGGTAGCTGATTGAGGTGTAGTGTCGGTTGGTGAGGGTGAAACCGAAGTAGGAAGAAGCGGCGGCCAAGTAGAAGCCTACAATCACGCCGCTGTCGTTGATGCCCAACGGCTCAGTTAAACCCGCGCCAGGAACGGCGAGTTTTCTAGACTGTCCATTCTGGAACGCGAATCCCTCAGCTGTGTCCTGAAGCTCCCCATATCCCACGACTTCGCCGAAATTGTTGATGGCGTATGCGTAAATTGGGTGTATCAACCCAGGTGGAGAGATCTGTTGAAAGCGGCCATTATGCGACTCGAATCCGGTTGCGGCGTTTATGCTTTGTCCGGTCCACCCGACGATGTCACCGTTGTTGTTGATCCCGAGCGCCACCGTTTCATGCTGGTTCGGCACGGTGATGGTGGTAAAGGTTGTCCCGTCGTATGAAAAGCCAATGTCAATTGATCCGATAAACGCGCCGCCAACGATTATGCCCGAATCGTTGATACCACTAGCCCAAGTCTCTTTCGCACCGGGATAGTCAAACAGGGTGAAAGTGCCATTTCTGAAACAAAACGCGTGGAACGGTCCGCCTTGGAAAGTCTGGTAGTAGCCAACGAGGTCGCCGGCCGTGTTGATGCCGTTGACGGCAGTCCCGCTGGCTCCGGGGACATCGATGTTCGTAAAGGTCACCTGCGGCGCACGCCCGACCTGCAGGATTGATTGAGCGGCGATGATAGGTGTCCAGCATAGCGGTTGTAGTACGAGGATCAGTAGGAATCTAACCCGGCGAACACCGTGCATTGACGACCTCCAGGTGTGAAACGGTGTTATCGCAAATACGCTGCAAGGCAAGGGAAACAGCGCAACCAGCATTCGTCGTATATGCATACTTCCCTCGTGGTTCTAGACAGATGAGTGTCCACCATCCAGCGAATGTCAAGCGCCATGGGTATGCAATGCTACGCTTGGAACCGACGATGTCAACGAGACTTTCAGCCCACTTTTCATGGATAAAACGAGGCTGTTGACAAAAACAGGCGATTTCACCACTTGAGAACTGCTGGTGAAATTGCGATTTTACGCCAACTATCCTTTGAAGCCTCTCGAACAACTCTCGAACCTCTGACTTGGACAAAAGGAACTGCGGGTCGTCCTTCGAGTCTTCTTGCAAGAACATGGGCTTACACGTCCATAATGCTCTCAACTGTACGGGGCGTGTGGCATGTTCGATTCTGCATTTCAAGTGATCGCCAGAATCCTGACCTGGATGTTCATCGTCGGCATGGCGGGCTGCATTATTGTGATTCCATGGGCCGCAGTCAAGATGTTCAACGTGCTGTTTGAGAGAGACGACCCACCCGAAGAAAAAGCTGGAAAAACGACATAAGCCGTGCCGGGTCACTCACAGGCGATTACACTCACA
>JBGPJK010000202.1:0-8403 GCA_041485425.1 Terriglobia bacterium
CGGGACACCAGATTCTGGTGTGTCACTTTGGCCTCATCCTCATCTCCATAGGGGCCCACAAGGACATGGTAGGAATTCCGCCAAAGATGACCTTTCTGAACGGCTATTGCGGGAAACCCGAGTTGCGCCAGTTTGTCGGTTGCGTCGTGAGCCTGCAACTCGTCTTTGAATTTGCCGATTTCAAAGTACATTTCCGCCGTTGAGTCGGCATTCTCTGTTCTAGAATCCTCAGCCTGGACACTAGGATGGCTCGCTGGTGCAAGCTGGGGAACTGTGCCAGGTTTACTCGGAATGATGTTGGAGTCAGGAGCGACGGCAGTCGTGGGCAAAGAAATAGCCGGAGGTGCTGACGAAATCGCCGGAGCAGTAGCGGCTGCGGGAGCCTTAGGAGCAGGGTCGCCGGTAGGGGTGGGCGTGAAGGCGGGAGTTGCTGTAATCGGTCCTGTAGGCTCGAGCTTCGCCTGCTGAGGCTTAGCAGGGTTTGCCAAAGGCTGCGGCAGGAGCTTTTCTGGCCGTGGAACCGGAAGAGGCGTAGGTGCCGGCGATACCGTTTTCGGTGCTGGCGACACCGCTTGCGACGGTGGCGATACCGTCTGCGGTGCTGGCACTACCGTCGGCGGCGCTGGCGACACGGTTTGCGCCTGCGCTTGAGGTTTTGCCGCGAATCGTTCTCCCAACCGAATAAGTGACTCACCGACCTCACGGCGATAGTTATGAAACAAGAAAGCGGCCGCCACGAGAGCCGCAACCAGGAGCCCCGTGGCCAACCCGCCGGAGAACCCGCTCAACGGCACCGCTACTTTTGCCTCTGGTGCAACCACCGCAAGCGGGGCAGAACCACTGGGCGCAGCCTTTGCGTCCGGTCGGCTGGCACCAGGGCCGGGAAAAGCGCGCGGCGGCGGCACTGACGGTGTGGAGACCCCGTCAGCGGCAAGCGGCATCGTAGGTTGCATCCAATTGCGGATTTGTTCGCGAGCTTCCGCAGGCAGAGCAGTGAATCGCAAGCCCCCCTTTTGCGTCTCATCCATCCACGCCAGTTCGGCGTCGGCTTCGATTCGCTGGTTGTGGTCCGAGAACCAGAAACGGATCGTCCCATTCCGCTTAACGGAATCAAAGGAGTGAAAACAAAGTCCTCCATCCGAGACATTCAACACGATGCCGCCGTTGTTCGGCTCGATATTGATATAGGCGTGCCTTTCCATGGTCGTGCGGGGAGTTTGGCGGCGGTCCGGGCCTGTCATTGGCAGCACCACTGAAGAGAAAGATTAGCGGATCATTCGCAAAGCACGCAGCAGTTGAGTACATCGAATTGACGGCTACGGAAACTGCGGCAGGTGATCGCAAGCCGGAACTTCCCTTTTGATTTTCCGACCGAGCGGTAATATACACCGGAGTGCGTTTGCATACAATCTCCAGCTCACTTTTCATTTTCAGGGCAATAGGTTCGAAGAGCACCGGCCTCCGCGTCAGCGGGCGGCCGGCGGAGAGGCCAGGAAAGCCCCGATTTTCTCGTTCAGGAATTTCGCGTCCCCGGGGTTGCTGGCTGCGCCCGCTGTGTGTCCCCAAAGCGACGGGATGGGCGTCAGAGTTACTCGTGGGATAAAACCAGCCTCATAGCGAGCGTCCCCGAGCGGGAAATAGAGATCCGTTTCCGAGGGCATGTACAACACCGGAACCTTGATCGAGCGCAGCGCGAGCTCCACGTTTCCATCGAACGTCGTACCGGGAGTCGTCCCAACATCGTGTCGCTCCCAAGTCCGCATCTGCAGGATAAGATCGTTGGCATCGGCGCCGGGAATGAAGTCCGTGCGGAAGTCGTGCAGCACCTTCTCGAACGTAGTACCGGGTGGCGACGACTCGCGCCACAATTCCCGGCGCCACCACTCCTGGGAGAACAGCCACGCCGTCCACACTGTGGCGAACGCCTCCAAGCCTTTGGTGGGCGGAGCCGTGTAGTCGCCATTCTGGAACGCGGCATCGGCCGTGAGCGCGGCGATCTGCCCTTCCAGTCGCACCACACCGTGCGGATAGTTTTTCGCCGTGCCCGAGGTGGCTACGATCCGGTCGGCGAAGTCCGGATAGCTTACCGCCCACTGGAAGGCCTGTTCTGCGCCCATGGAGAAGCCGACGATGGCTCGCACGTGCGTGACGTTAAGCTCTTCGGTAAGAAGCCGGTGAACCGCCTCCACATTGTCGCGGATGGTCGTCATCGGAAACCGGGGGCCGTGGTAAGGCTCCGGAGTATTGCTTGGCGAAGACGAGCGTCCGTTGCCAAACAGTTCCGTGGCCACCAGAAAGAGCTTAGAGGGATCAAGTGCGCGATCCGTCCCGATCAGCCACTCATAGCCATGGAAGTCAGCCATATAGTGAGATGGCAAGAGAACCACGTTGTTCTTTGCGGCGTTCAGATGGCCATAGGTTCCATACACGACACGCGCCTGCGGCAGTGTTACGCCGCTTTCGGTGTGGAAGTTCGCGATCACGAACTCACGGCGTTCGCCCTTCTCCGTTTTGCCTGGGACCGAATCCTGCGCAATGAGTATTTGCGAAATGGGTACTTGTAAAAAGAAGATCAGGAGAACAAGCTTTTTCATGTCCAAGAAATTTCCTCTCCCCATCATGAACTCCAGCGGTCGAACTCGGGAATCTGCGTACATCTTCAATCTGGCGGCACATATCCTATCATTCCTGCGATTGTTGCGGACTGACGGCGCGCTCGGTAACAATTGTTGGACTCGCTGTTCTGGAGAGCGAAACGCGGCGACATCTCGTCGAGCTGATCTTAACGTGAAGCAGTTTGGGCCTTAGCGGGAATCGGCCGAGTGCGGCGAAGCTCCTGCCACTGCAGGACTAAGTCTGCAAGCAGTATGGAGAAGCCGAGGCAAACCCACACGACGGTTTCGGTGGCAGCGATGCCAAGCCGTTCCCAGCCGGTGACCCCGAGGATTACGCGAACTTCGAGAAAGACCAAGGCAACAGCAAAGCTGCGGGTCATCCATTGACGATGCTGCTGGATCTTTCCATTAAGAATGAAGGCCAAGGCGATGCCGGTGGTGAGCATCCACAAGGTCGCGTCGACTGCAGCGGCGATGCTGAAGGAGCGCGGTGCCCCCATTCGCTCCTCGAAGTGCTGTATGTAGAAGCCGAACGGAGCGGCGATGAAGACACCGGCGACATAAAAACGTCCGACGACGCGGTGGAACTTAGTGAAACGCTGGCGCAGCCGATCAGAGAACTGCATAGGCCCTAGCAGAAGCGCACAGGCGCCCGCCAGACCATGCGGCAACAGCTTCCACTTGAAAGGCTGGTAGTGTTGCCACGCCGGATCCCTTGCATCGATGAGGAAGTGCTCGTTATGGCGCAGAACATAAGCGACCATCAGGCCAATGAATGCAAAGAGGAGATACTTCGAGCGCAGCGACGAAACCCGTGGTAGAGGCGTTGACCCAGTGACCATAGAGCCCTCCTTGATGTGGTCGATTCGTGCCTCACTATACACGAAAGGCCTCGGTGCGACTGTAATGCCATTTACCGATGTTGCTTGCAGTCCGCCCCGAACATGGCGGCCGTGGTACCCTCTTTGGTTGGCTGCCGTCTAATCCCAGCGGGCTGCGCTCCTAAACCGCAGCCGCTTTGGAGCAGTACTCATGAGACTCACACTTAGATTTTTGCCCCGTGCCACCGCCGCATACGCTCTCTTAGCCCTCGCCGCACTTGCCGCCTACTCGCAGGACGTGCCCAAACCAGATGCCCACGGCATCGTCGTCGCCAACATGGACCGCTCGGTGAAGCCCGGTGACGATTTTTACCAGTACGCCAACGGCGACTGGATCAAGCGCACCGAAATTCCGCCCGACCGCGGCGGAATTGGCGTCTTCACCAGCCTGGACGACTTGAGCAACAAGCGTACCGCGGGCCTGATTGAAGAAGCGGCCAAGGCTAATGCGCCTGCCGGTTCCGGCGTCCGCAAAATTGCCGACCTCTACAACTCGTACATGGACGAGGCCGCCATCGAAGCTAAAGGCCTCGCTCCGCTCCGCCCGCACCTCGAGGCCATTGCCGCCATCCGCGACAAGCGCGAGCTGGCCCGAGCCTTGGGTGAGAGCCTCCGAGCGGATGTCGATGCCCTCAACAACACCAACTTTCATACCCGCAACCTTTTCGGACTCTGGGTCGCGCCCGGCTTCAACGAGTCTGAGCACTATGCCGCCTACCTGCTGCAAGGCGGTCTGCAACTGCCCGACCGCGAATACTACCTCGCCGACAGCGACCGTATGCGCGACATCCGCACCAAATATCAGGCCCACGTTTCAGCCATGCTCCAGCTTGCGGGATTCACCGACACGGACGCCCGCGCCCAGCACATCGTCGAACTGGAGCACGCCATCGCCGAAAAACATATTAGCTTGGCGGAGAACGAGGACGTCCATAAAGCCAATAACACCTGGACGCAAGCCGACTTCGCCGCCAAAGCCCCCGGCCTCGACTGGGCAGAGTACTTTCGCGGCGCCGGCCTCGGCAATCAGTCCAGCTTTATCGTCTGGCAGCCCACCGCCTTCATCGGGGAATCCGCGCTCGTCGCCTCCACGGCGCTGGAAACGTGGAAGGACTGGCTGGCGTTCCACCTGATTGAGGCCTATGCCGGGATATTGCCCAAAGCGCTCACCGACGAGCGCTTCGCCTTCTTCGGCAAGACACTCTCCGGCACACCGCAACAACGTCCGCGCTGGCAGCGCGGCGTCGCAGTGGTCAACGGCCTGCTCGGCGATGCCGTTGGGCAAATCTACGCCCAGCGCTACTTCCCCCCCGAAGCCAAGGCCCAGGCAGAAGCCATGGTGGCGAACATCATTGCCGCTTTCCGGCGCCGCATCGATGCGCTCTCCTGGATGGATCCTGCGACCAAAGCGGAAGCCCAGGCCAAACTCACCACCTTATATGTGGGAATCGGCTACCCGGAGACCTGGCGCGACTATTCCGCCTACGAAGTCAAGGCGGACGACATCTTCGGCAACATCTGGCGCGGCAGCCTCTTTGACTACCACCGCGATGTCGCGCGGCTCGGCCTTCCGATCGATCGCAAGGAATGGACCATGGACCCACAGACCGTCAACGCCGTCAACCTGCCGCTGCAAAACGCGCTCAGCTTTCCCGGCGCCATCCTGCAACCGCCGTTCTTCGACCCGCAGGCTCCCGCCGCGGTGAACTATGGCGCCATCGGCTCCGTCATCGGGCACGAAATCAGCCATACCTTTGACACCGAAGGCAGCGCGTTCGACTCCAAAGGGCGCGTGCGCAATTGGTGGACGCCCGCCGACCTGGCGCATTTCAACGCGGCCACCGCAAGACTCGCCGCGCAGTACGACACCTACAAGCCCTTTCCCGACCTCGCCCTCAACGGCAAGCAGACGCTTGCGGAAAACATCGCCGACGTCGCTGGCGCCTCCGCCGCCTACGACGGCTACCGCGCCTCACTCGCGGGCAAGGCCGCCCCCACCCAGGACGGCTTCTCTGGCGACCAGCAGTTCTTCATTGCCGTCGGACAGAACTGGGGATCGAAGACGCGTGAAGCTGCGCTCCGCCAGCAAGTGATGACCGACCCGCACTCCCCCGCCGAGTTCCGGGCAGATACCGTCCGCAACCTCGACGCATGGTACCCGGCATTCGATGTCCAACCCGGACAGAAGCTCTATCTCGCCCCGCCCGACCGCGTACAGATCTGGTAAGCCTCCGGCACTGCGCAAACTGACCAATCATCCTAGTAGCGCCGGCATCTTGCCGGCTGTCGCGAGGGCATCTTGCCCTCGCCGTGGGGGCGGGACGCCCCCACCACAGCCGCCGGGACGGCGGCGCTACAATTTGCCATGGATAGGTTGTAATCTGGATTCCGCATGGACAACAAAGCCATCGCTGGCATCCTCTCTGAAACTGCCGCCCTGCTCGAGATCGACGGCCAGGATTCCTTCCGCATCCGCTCCTACCGCAACGCCGCCGAGGCCATCGAAGCCCTCCCGCAGCAGATTGCAGAACTGATCAGCGAGCCCAAGAAGGTGCTTGCAATCCCCGGCATCGGCAAGGGAATGCTGTTGAACCTGCAGGAAATGTTTAAAGACGGCCGGCTTTCCCTGCACGCCGAGTTGCTGAAGAAGTATCACCCCTCGATGCTCGACCTGCTCAAGATTCAAGGCCTCGGCCCCAAGACCATCGCCCTGATCTGGAGCGCCTATCAAGTCAGCGATCCCGAGGGCGTAGAGAAACTGGCCCAGGAGGGCAAGATTCGCATTCTGCCCCGCATGGGCGAAAAGCACGAGCAGAAGCTGATCAAAGCGATCCAGGATTATCGCCGCATCGCCGGACGCTTTCTGATCGATGCGGCGGAAGCTCAGGCCGACAAAATCATCGAGCATCTGCACGGTTATCCTGGCGTAGAAAAAGTCACTCCTGCCGGCTCCTTGCGCCGCGGCCGCGAGACGGTCGGCGATCTCGACGTCCTGGTAACCGGGAAAGCGTGCTGCGATGACGAGCAGCGGGAAAAGCTCATCGACCACATCATCCAGTTGCCCGGATTGATGGACATCATCGCTCGCGGTGAAAACAAGGTAAGCTTTCGCATACGCGGCGGGATGCAGGTGGACGTCCGCCTTCTCTCCCCCGATTCCTTTGGCGCGGCCCTGCAGTACTTCACCGGCAGCAAGGCCCATAACGTCGCCCTGCGCCAGCGCGCATTGAAGATGGGCTATACCCTCAGCGAATACAGCCTTGCACGTCTAGACAACGAAAAGGCCGTCGCCGGAAAAAGTGAAGAAGAGATCTACGCCAAGCTGAAGCTGGATTACATCCCGCCCGAACTGCGCGAGAACCTGGGCGAGATTGATGCCGCCGAAAAACACACCCTGCCCGCACTCATATCGCAAGCCGACCTACAGGGCGATGTCCACATGCACACCGTCGAAACCGATGGCCGGAACACGATCGAAGAAATGGCCGAGGCGGCCCGCGCTCACGGATACAAATACATGGCCATCACCGACCATTCCAAGAACCTGGCTTTCGCCAATGGGCTCGATGACCAGCGCGCCGTCGAACACATCAAGCGCATCCGCGCCGCCAACGCCAACCTCGACGGCATCAGGATCTTTGCCGGAATCGAAGTCGATATTTTGGCGGATGGCACACTCGATCTCTCCGATTCCGTGCTCGAACAAATGGATCTGGTAATCGCCAGTGTCCATTCCCACTTCAACCAGAGTCCCCCCGAGATGACCGACCGCCTGCTCAAGGCCGTGGAAAATCCCAATACCTCGTTCCTTGGACATCCCACCGGACGCCTGCTGCTCCGTCGCGATGCCTACCAGTTCGACGTCGATGCCGTCTTGAAAGTCGCAGCCCAACGCAAGGTCGCGATGGAGCTAAACGCGTATCCCGACCGGCTCGACCTGTGCGACCGCCATCTCCGCCTCGCCAAACAGTACGGCGTGAAGATCGTAATCAACACCGACTCCCACCACACCTCGCACCTAGACAAGATTCGCTATGGCGTACTGCAAGCCCGCCGCGCCTGGCTAACTAAGGAAGACGTCCTCAATACCCTCCCAGCCCAGAAGTTCAGCAAAGCCATGAAGCACACCTGGTAAAACCAACGTAGGCGCCGGCGCGGTTGCGCATCAATGCCGAAACGTGAGGCTGCTGGATGCCGAGAATCTTTCCGGCTTCCGCTTGCTTGAGGCCGCGTCTCTTGATGAGGCGGTAGATCTGCAGGGTGAGCTTGGCCTTCAATAGTTCCTGTTCCGGGTGAGGCAGGCCGAGGTCGGCAAAGACATTTCCACTGCTTCTTTCTACCCGTGTTCTTCTTGAAACCGCCGGCTTTTTCGCTCTCACAGTCACGTTAGTTCTGCCTTTCCCGGTGCAGCCGTTCGGCCTCTGCCAGACGCTGGTGGATGAGGTTCATTTCCTTCTTCTGGGTGGCGATCCCTCTCTTCGATTTCTTCTGGAAAGCGTGCAAGACGTAACCCGCCTCCGCAAACCGGACGGTCATTTGAGACAGGTGAGATAACTGCTAGCCCTCTTTGGGATTTTGGCCGGCAAAGCGATTACAATCAGAGCCGAGATATGCCTGAGGACATACCATCTCCGCCACCCACACCCCCAGGCGCATCTGCATCAGCTCCGCCCGACCCCGGTACCCCATTTCACATCGGCGAGGAATTCGGCACCGCCAAAAAGAACTTGCCCTCACTGAAGATCGTGCTTATCAGCGTTGCCGTCATCACACTCATCGCTGCCGTCGCCAGCTTCGTGCAGCGGCCACGTTCCGCCACCACCGGGTCGATCGACGATGTAGTCTCGGTGGAAGTTCCCAATCAGAATCTAATGATGGTAGCCGTCAACGTTTCATTACAGAACAAC
>JBGPJK010000203.1:0-8394 GCA_041485425.1 Terriglobia bacterium
CCCACGCCGAATGTCTCGGTTGTGGACCTGGTCGCATTCGTCGAGAAGAAGACTTCCAAGGATGAAGTGAACGCTGCTCTGAAGAAGGCTTCCGAGAGTGCGCCTCTCAAGGGTTACCTGAGTTACGAGGAGAATGAACTGGTATCCGCGGACTTCAAGGGTAATCCGTACTCCTCCATCGTGGATGCGCCTATGACGCTGGTGGTGGGCGGCAACTGCGTCAAGGTGATCTCCTGGTATGACAACGAATGGGGATACTCTTGCCGGGTGCGCGACCTGGTCAATTACATCGCCAGCAAAGGCCTGTAAGCATTTGTGGCGCGGGCGCCTCCGCCCGCGTCCTACTCCTAATCTGTTATCCCGAGGAAGCCTGGTCCGTCGCTGCGCGAAGGACAACACGTCGAGGAACCAGCATTTGTAAGGACTGACATCATGTCCAAGCTTTCGATTCGCGATCTTCCGCTGAACGACCACCGCATCTTCATGCGGGTGGACTTCAACGTGCCGCTCGAGGATGGCCGGGTGATGGACGACACGCGGATCCGTGAGACCCTGCCCACGATTGAGTACGCCCTGCGCCATGGGGCACGGCTGATTCTCGCCTCGCATTTGGGCCGCCCCAAAGGCAAACCGAATCCCAAGATGAGCCTTAAGCCGGTGGCCGAGCGCCTGCGCATGCTCCTGGATAAAGAACTGGCGCGCGGCGAGAACGTGGGATTCTGCCCCGACTGTGTGGGCCTGGAGGCAGAAGAGATGGCGGGAAAACTGGAGAAGGGCCAGACGTTGCTCCTGGAGAATCTTCGGTTCCACGCGGAAGAGGAAGCTAATGACGAGAAGTTCTCCAAACAACTCGCAGCGCTTGCAGACTACTACGTGAATGACGCGTTCGGCACGGCGCACCGTGCGCATGCCTCCACCGTCGGCATGACCAAGTTCATGCAGAAAGCGGCCGCAGGTCTGCTGATGGAGAAAGAACTGGAATACCTGGGCAAAGCGCTGCAGCATCCGGAAAGGCCGTTCATTGCCATCCTGGGTGGGGCCAAGGTCAGCGACAAAATTGAAGTCATCAAAAACCTGATGAGCAAAGTGGATGCCCTGGTGATTGGCGGCGGCATGGCTTACACCTTCCTCAAGGCGCAGGGGGAACACGTGGGCAAGTCGCTGGTGGAGGAAGACAAGGTCGAACTGGCGCGCAAGCTCTTGCACGACGCCAAAACCCGCAAGCTCAAGTTCCTGTTGCCCGTGGACCACGTGGTGGCCGAAAAGATCGACATCAATGCGGTAGTGCACACCGTAAACCACGGCCACCCGATTCCCGCGAACATGATGGGGCTCGACATTGGGCCGCAAACCGCAGAAGTCTTTTCGGAGGAAGTCTCCCGCGCCCGGACGATTGTGTGGAACGGTCCCATGGGCGTGTTCGAGGTCTCGCCCTTCTCCAAGGGAACTTTCAAGATTGCCCACGCCATCGCGGACAATCCGGGTGCGACATCGATCGTGGGTGGCGGCGATTCGGTAGCAGCGGTGCGCGCGGCCGGCGTGGCCGACAAGGTCACCCACATCTCCACCGGGGGCGGGGCGTCCCTCGAATTTCTGGAGGGCAAGAAGCTCCCCGGGGTCGAGGCGCTGACCGATAAGCGCTGATCGGTTCAGGGTGATGGAGTGAACAACTTCACAGTCCGGTTCGTTCTTGAAGCAGGCAAGGTCATGGAGTTCCACGGCCCGGCGGACATCACCCAGGAGACCACCGAAGCGATTGTCAACGCCGCCAACTCGTCTCTGCTGGGCGGTGGGGGCGTCGACGGCGCCATTCACCGCGCCGGGGGCCCTTCCATTCTAAAGGAATGCGAGGCCATGGTGGCCAGGATCGGCCGCTTGCCTGCCGGGCAAGCGGTTATCACGACCGGAGGACGCCTAGCTGCGAAATACGTCATCCACACCGTGGGCCCGGTCTATCGCGACGGAAGACAGGGCGAGGCGGAAACCCTAGTGAGTTGCTACCGGGAATCGATCCGAATGGCCGACGACCACGCCATCAAGTCCCTGGCCTTCCCGTCCATCTCCACCGGGGTGTACGGCTATCCGGTGCAGGACGCGGCCACACTTGCGGTGGCTGCAGCCGTTGAGGCATTCACGGCAACAACCCATTTGCGGCATGTGCGTTTTGTCCTGTTCGACATCGCTACCCGTAACGCATACGTTGGGGCTGCCGAAAAGCTGTGCGGGAGCGGAACCATATCTCCACACCGAGTCGAAAAAGGTTCTCCATGAGAAAAAAACTGATTGCCGCCAACTGGAAGATGTTCAAAACGCCGGATGAAACGCGGGATTTCTTCCGCGGCTTCTTGCCGCTGGTCGCAGACCACACGCGCGACGAGATCGCTGTCTTTCCGTCTTTCGTGGACCTGCATGCAGCGGTGGAAGCGGCGAAGGGTTCGAATGTTGCCATCGGCGCCCAGGACATGCACTGGGAAAAGGAAGGCGCCTTCACCGGGGAAACCTGCGCGGGCATGCTGCTGGCCATCGGTTGCAGCCATGTGATCATCGGGCACTCCGAGCGCCGCCAGTACTGCGGCGAGACCGACGACATTGTCAATCTCAAGCTGAAGACTGCGCTGGAAGTGGGACTCACGCCGATCGTGTGCGTGGGAGAGGTGCTGGAAGAGCGCGAAGCCGGCCTGACCGAGGACGTTCTTCGCCGGCAATGCTTGCGAGCATTCCACGCCATCTCGGGTAAAAAGGCGGGCAAACTGGTAGTGGCCTATGAGCCGGCCTGGGCCATCGGAACCGGAAAGACCGCCACTCCCGAGATCGCTGCAGAAGCGCACTTGCTGATCCGCGGAGAGGCTGCCAAGGCGTTTGGTCAGGAGCGGGCAGACAACCTTCGCATCCTGTACGGCGGATCGGTGAAACCGGAGAATGCCACCGCACTGATGACCACGGAGGAGATCGACGGCGCGCTGGTCGGTGGCGCCAGCCTGGATCCAAAGCAGTTCGCGGCCGTTGTGAAGTACTAGATGAAAACCCCGTGTACTTCCGGGTAGTTGGCTACTTTCCTGTGACGGATAGGCTCTGGAGTGTCGAGGATCTGGTAGCCTTCTGGGAGTCTTACGAGCGGAGGGCGGAAAGAGCGGCCTAGGAGGTAAGTCTCATGGTTGCCCTGATCAGTCTGAAACACTTTCTAGAGTTTATTGGGGCAATCGCGATAGTGCTTGTGCTGGTCAAAACATTCAGAAAACCAAAGCAGCCCACTACCTACTTCTGCAATCGACGGGGCGGTTTTCATTGCTTTTGTTATAATCAGTCAGCCTCTACGTAGTCTTCGCGCCCGTGCGGAAGTGGTGGAACTGGCAGACACACCATCTTGAGGGGGTGGCGCCGTAAGGCGTGGGGGTTCAAATCCCCCCTTCCGCACCATCGCATTCATTCATGTTCGGATTGAAAGCGAAGAGGTCTGCGTGCGATTGACAATTGGAAATTCAACATGATTATCCTGATCACGGTTGTTCACATCATCGTTTGCTTCTTTCTGATCATCGTAGTGCTGCTGCAGAGCGGCAAGAGCGGGGACATCGCAGCGGCTTTCGGCGGTATGGGCAGCCAGACGGCCTTCGGTCCGCGTGGCGCAGCCACCGCCCTGTCCAAGGCGACGACCTGGTCGGCCATCATCTTCATGGTGACTTCGATCACGCTGTCGGTTTTTGCCTCGCGCCGAGCCGGCCCGAACTCGGTATTGCAGGACGTGAAACCCGCCCAGACCAAGTCGCAACCGGCAACGCCTGCGCCGCAACCGGTACCGCCGACACAACAGAAATAGTCGTCGGTCGTCACTCTTCAGCTGTTGGGTCTCTGGCTTCAGATTTTAGTCGGAACCTGGCGGAGTTGTTTTCCTGATGGCTGACGACTGAGGACTGACGACCAAGCCATGATCCACGAAATCCTTCCCGTCGGCCCTCTGCAATGCAACTGCTCGGTCATTGGAGATGAGAGCACACGGGAGGCGATGGTGATTGATCCCGGGGACGACATTGACGACGTCCTCGCCCTCATCCGCAAGCACAAGCTTCAAGTCAAGCAGATCGTTATCACGCATGCCCACATCGATCACGTCGGCGGGGCGATGAAGCTGCGGGCCGTCACCGGCGCGCCGATCCTGCTCAACCAGAACGACTATGCCCTGCTGAAAATGCTTGACGTGCAGGCAGCGTGGGTCGGCATGGCATCACCAGGCAAAGTGGATATCGATCAGAGCGTGGGACAGGCCGATACGGTCACCGCCGGTTCGCTCACTGCCAACGTGTTGCATACGCCCGGACACACCGAGGGCAGCGTCTGTCTCTATTTTCCCGCAGAGAAGAAACTAATCGCGGGTGACACGCTGTTCGCCGGAAGCATCGGGCGGACCGATCTGCCGGGCGGTTCCATGAAGAAAATCATCAAGTCCTTGCACGAGACGATCCTCGCCCTGCCCGATGACACGGTGGTGGTTCCAGGCCACGGCGAACTCACCACAATCGGCGAAGAGCGGCAGCACAACCCGTTTCTGGTGAAGGGCTGACCGGCTCCGCCGGTTTCCGGGGCACATCTGAAGTGTTGCCTGGCGAGAGTGCCTAGTCTTCCTTAAGGCGGTGGGGTCTTGGCGGTTGTCCGAGGGCATCTTGCCACCTCCCTCGGGAAAAGCTTTGCCGCGGAGGTGGGGGCGAGACGCCCCCACGACAGCCGGCGGGACGCCGGCGCTACTTTTTTTCAGAGCCGCCGCCGCGCGGCTTGTCAGCAGAGACAACCGCTCTTCACCCAGCCTGCCGCTTCTTCGCCAACCGTTCCACCAGGCTGCGGAGCACGGATTGCACCTGCTCATCCCACCACCACCCGCTGATCTCCTCGATTTCGCTGGGGAGGTTTTGCTCAAACAACCCGGCCAGGGCGGCACGGGCCTCGCGGCGAGTCCTGGTCATGGCGACGGAGGGCAGCGCCAGCCACTCCTGGCACCATTTCACCGCGCGCTCCACCACCTGCTCTGCCGGAACGACCTCGTCCACCAGCCCTAGGCTGAGCGCCTCCGCCGGCGATACCAGCAGCCCACCCACGGCAAGCCGCGCTGCCTGTCGCGCACCCACCAGACGTTGTAAAGCGGAGAAGATCACCGGAGGCAACGGCAGACCGACCTGCACCTCGTTGAGGCCAATTTTCCAGTCTCCCTCGGCTGCAATTCGCCAATCACAAAACAGGGCCAGCACCGTTCCCCCGGCGGGAGCGTGGCCGGTGATGGCGGCGGCCAGCGGCACCGGACAGCAGGCCAGTGTTCGCAGCAAGCTGTAGAAGTCGCGCCACACAGCGTTCATGGTTGCGCGGTCGAGCGTCAGCAGCAGCGGCACGTCCAATCCGCCGGAGAACCTGCCGGGAGAGCCGGAGAGCACCAGCCCCCGCACGCCCTCCTGCGGGGCGGCTTCCACCGCCTGCTTCAGCGCCATGATCAGCTCTGGAGAAAGCGCATTCGCGGGCGGGCGGTTGAGTCGCAACTCGCGCACCGGCCCGTGATCGATGGTGAGGATCATGACTTGCGCGGCATCACCTGAAAGATGGCGAACACCGCCCCTTGCGGATCGGCGATCACCGCCATGCGGCCCACGCCCTCCATAGTCATGGGCGCAAGGCAGAACTTCCCGCCCAACTCCTTGGCCTTCGCAGCCGAGGCATCGCAATTAGAAACCTGGAAGTACGCCAGCCAGTGCGATGGAATGTTCGGATCGCGATACTGGGTCGGCGGAACTCCTCCGATGAACTCTTCCCCATTCATGATGTGCAGGTAGCCAGAGGGGGGATCATCGTCGGTGTCCTCGGTCATCTTCCATCCGAACAAATCGGAATAAAACTTGCTGGCGCGCGCCTGATCGGGCGTGCTGAGATCAGCCCAGCACAGCGTGCCGTCCACGCCAGCGATGCCGAGGCCGGGGCCCTCCTTGGCTTGCCACAGCGACACGAACGCTCCGGTCGGGTCCTGGATCACCGCCATCCGGCCGACCGTGTACACGTCGAACGGCGCAGCCACGACCTTGCCGCCAAGCTGCTCGACCTTTCTTGCGCTTGCATCGGCGCTCTCCACGGCCACATAGATCATCCAGTGCGGAGGTACCCCTGCCGTGCGCTGATCCGGGCGCAAGGTATAACCCGCGGCCGCGTCGCGCCCTTGCACCTTGAACATGGTGTAGGAATCCTCGGGCCCCATGGGCAGGTCTTTGACCTCCCACCCGAAGAGCGTTCCGTAAAACTTCTTGGCCGCATTCTGGTCGGTGGTGCCGAGTTCAATCCAGCAAAACGCGCCGGGAGGATGTTTGTCTACGTTTGGCATAGGGGGAAAGTATAAGCCGAGCCCAGACACAGAAGAAGAGCGCTCATCTAGGAATCACGTCGCAAACTGTGAGGGGCCCCGCCGATAAGACTCCCACCACGTCACTTCCTCGCGGCTCGGATTCCACCGATCATGTCTTCCGGGCCTATGCGAATAGGTTTCGGGGGCACAGGTGATCGGGCAAGCAGCCTGCCCGACAACTCCGCAAATAGATTAATGCAGCCGTGCAGATAATCGAGCGCGTCGGGGTCTAAGATCCGATTATGCCGACGCGATGATGCTGCACCCAATTCCTTCAAAGATGTGAAGATCATCCCTTTTGATCGCTTACGCGTGAGGTCGGTAATATCTCCGGGAAGCGCGTAGTAGAGCTGCGGTACCGCTAAGCCGCCGGGAAGCACACGCATATCTTGCACAGCAAAGGCGATGCCCAGCGCTTGTTCCATGGGCGCGACATGTGTGAAGAAATTTCGGTAGAGGGTGAAGATCGCCAGCCAGCCATGAGCGGATTCATCTGAGGCTCGCAGGATTTCGCTGGCGAGCGGATCAGGTACCGCGCTACTCTTAAGCGCTTTGCGGAGTCCTTTTAAGGACTTTACTCCCGCTTGCGAGAAGCAAAAGGCCGCGGCGAATTCAGCCAGAGTATCTCGTAGTACGGCCATTTCCCAAAACATTGCGTGAATTGCTTTGAACACCTCAAAACTATTTGTGTCTTGAAATGCTTGATAATCTCTGGGTTCACTCTCGTGGAGATGACCCCGCAACTGGGTACTGTATGCTGTCACCAAGTCGTGAAGGCGCATCTGACTGTATCGAAAACCTGATGCAACGCGAGACGCGACATCCATCAAGAGCATGTGACCACTCTTACCTGCAGCAAAGGCAATTTGCCTCCACTTCTGTGTGATTTCCCACACGGGCCACCCTCTGCTTGGCCCAACTACCCGGAATTCTGGGGCACGCAGTCCTTGCAACTCTGCTTGATCGAGTACAAACGTGGCACCCAAAAGTGGAAATCCTTTCTGTCGAAGTACCTCGAAAAGGCTCGCATAGGTCTCGATGTGCAACCTGCAAATGCTGTGGCCAGCCATCCCTGCCCTAATTTGGACGATCGGTCCTGGTTCGTTGACGGCGACGACTCCGCCAGCGATCCATACCAGCCTGACCACTTCGTGCCATTTTGAGTCTGAAGTCATCGGACCACAGTATGCGGCACGCTTCTCAAGAATGCTAGGTAGCTGCGTCCTACACCAAGGTTCCGCGCAGAAACAATGGCGCACTTCAAGAATCGTGGAAACCAAGCCCGAATGAGAGCGCGTTATGTTCTCGCCCTGGAAGCCGCGCTCGACCTTGTGCAAATCTGTCTCCACGCACACGGGGACGCGGAGCCAGTCTTGAAGGGACAGGTTCTAGCCCTTCAACACCCCCAGCACCCGCCGAATCCCTTCCCGAAACTCTTCCGGCGGAGTGATCAGGCTGACCACTAGGTGCCCATCCGAGGGAAAATCGTAGAAGTGCCCCGGATGAACCAGCACCGCCACCTTGCGTAGCAGGTCAATCGCCAGGTCTTCGTCGGACTGCGTCACCGGAACCCGCAGCACGGCATACCATCCGCCCTCCACATCAAGACGCGTACAGGCCTTCTGTTTGGCCACTTCCCTGTCGAGTTCTTCCAGGTTGGCGCGCAGGCGGTCGAGCAACAGCGGTTGGATGCTGTTGCGCTGTTCCAGCAGCACCGGCGCCGCCCACTGGATGGGGGCGCTCATCGAAAGATAGGTATCGGCGATGACTTCCAGCCGCGCCAGGGCAGCCTGCACTTTGTCCTCGGGCCCGCTGGCCACCACCCACGCCAGCTTCATCTGGGGCAAGCCGGAAATCTTCGACAACCCGCTCAGGGTGAAGGTCAGCGCGTCCCGGTTCCTTGCAAATGTCGGCCGGGCTGCGCCGTCGTGGGCGTAGTCGAGGAAGACTTCGTCCACGATCAGCGAGAGGTTGTATTCGCGGCAAAAGGCGTTCAACTCGGTTTGCTCCACGGCGCTGGCGTA
>JBGPJK010000204.1:0-8393 GCA_041485425.1 Terriglobia bacterium
CCCTGTGGGAGCGGCTGCGAAAACTGCGCCTCACCGGAAAACATATCCGGCATCTGAAGGTCGCCGCCATCGGCCCCGCCACCAGGAAGGCGATCGAGAAGCGCGGCATCAAGGTAAGCGTCGTCCCGCAAGAATACGTGGCCGAGTCGGTGGTCAAAAGCTTGCGCGACCGGGTGAAAGGCAAGCGCGTGCTGCTGGCCCGCGCCAAAGTCGCCCGCGATGTGATTCCAAGGGAACTGCTCAAGCTCGGCGCCCAGGTGGACGTGGTCGAAGCCTACGAAACCGTCATTCCCCAATCGTCCCGCACCCGGCTGCGCGCCGCCCTCCAGAATCCAAAACTGCGGCCGCATGTGATTACCTTTACCAGTTCCTCAACGGTGCGGAATTTCCTGGCGCTGATCGGAACCGGGCGAGGCCGCCCGCTCCCCACCCAACATCTCGACGGTATCAGGTTGGCTTCCATCGGTCCGGTCACATCGTCCACTCTGCGCCAACTTGGATTGCGTGTGGACATCGAAGCGGCCCAGTACACCATTCCCGGGTTGATCCGGGCGATTCGCGGCGCCTGTCGCCGGTAGCTCCCCAACGCCAGCCAGCCGCATCTATAGCTGTATTACAATCACCCATCGCTTGCTTCGGAGGGCCTTTTGCACGTCAAACATCTGCTCCCACTGTCATCTCTTGTCCTTTTGGTTTCGCTCGCCAACGGACAAAGCAGCGATTTTCCGCCGGAGCAACTCCTGCAGCGCATCCGCCCCGAGGGCATTCGGGCGCAAATGGCTTTTCTGGCGGACGACCTGCTCGAAGGCCGCCGCACCGGTACGCGCGGATATCAGCTGGCCGCCAACTACATTCAGGCCCAGTTTCAGGAAATGGGTCTGAAACCGGCCGGAGTGGATGGCACGTATTTTCAGAATGTGCGCTTCCGCGAAATCGAACTGCTGCGCGATCAGAGTTCCGTCACCCTGAAACAAAACGGCTCGGAGCAAAAACTGGTCATGGACCAGGACTGTGTCCTGCGGGGTGATCCTCTCTATCCCGATACCACGGCCGAAGCGCCGGTTGTATTTGTCGGCTACGGAGTGACCGCGCCGGAATTCAACTACGACGACTACGCCGGCGCGGACGTGCGCGGCAAAATTGTGGCGGCGTTTTATGGCGCACCGTCGCGCTTCCCCTCCGCGCCGGGCGCGCATTACTCCGCCGGCGACGTGAAACTGAAGAATGCCGCAGCCCACGGCGCCATTGGCTTTCTTACCATCTGGGCGGGGAAACCCGAAGAGCGCATCCCGTTCCCGCAACTGGTGCGCTTCTTTCGCCAATCGGCGCTGCGCTGGCTCGATGCCAAAGGCATCCCCAACGACGCCCAGCCCGAAATTCGCGGCACTGCCTGGATCAGTTCCAGCGCCGCGGCCCCCATGTTTGCCGGCTCCGGCAAGACCTGGGACGAGGTGCTCGCCGCCGCTCGCGACAGCAAGCCGCAGGCGTTCCCATTGCCGGTGACGGCCTCCATCCACCTGGTCAGCCGCCATTCCCAGGTGGAGAGCCCGAACATTGCGGCCATCCTGCCCGGCTCCGATCCCCAACTCAAGAATGAATACGTGGTCTTTAGCGCGCATGCCGACCACTTGGGCATTGGAGTTCCGGTGAACGGGGACAACATCTATAACGGGGCTGCGGACAACGCATCGGGTACGGCCGCGCTGCTGGAAATCGCTCGCGCCTTCTCCGAGCTGCCCACCGCGCCCCGGCGTTCGATTCTTTTTCTGGCAGTGACTGGCGAGGAAGAGGGCCTGCTGGGTTCCGATTACTACGCGCATTATCCCACCGTGCCTATTTCGCAGATCGCGGCCAACGTGAACATGGATGAAGTTGCCCTGTTTTACGACTTCCGCGACATCGTCCCCCTGGGCGGAGAACATTCCAGCCTGGGCCAGGTCGTCGGCGACGTGGCTCGCCACATGAATCTGGAAATCAGCCCTGATCCGGTTCCCGAGGAAGTCTATTTCATTCGCAGTGACCAGTACTCGTTCGTCAAGCAGGGTGTGCCCGCGGTCTACATCGGTGAGGGATTCAAGACAGTGGATCCCAAGCTGGATGGCAAGAAAATCGCCGAGAACTGGGAAGCCACTCGCTACCATCTGCCCAGCGACGACATGAATCAGCCGCTCGATTTCAACGCCGCCGTCAAGTGCACCCGCGCCGACCTGGCGGTGGGATACGAGGTGGCACAGCAGACCCAGCGTCCGCAGTGGAACGCGGGGGATTTCTTCGAGAGATTTGCGGGTCACTCAGCAGCCGGCGGGAAGTAGGGAACCAGGAAGGCCCGAGGCCGCAAGCACGCGGCGTAACTCTCGGTAATAAGAATCCATAATCCCCCTGCGCCCTCTGTGGCTTTGGTTGACTCATTCCTTCAGCGAGCATCCGCAATCTGCCGGAGGCACGTGCGCCTTCAAAAAGTCCGCCGCACGCTTGTAGGCGTCGATCTGGTTCTCCACCCGGGCAAAGCCGTGGCCTTCGTTCTCATAGACCTTGTACTCGGCCACGCCGCCGCGTTTCTTGATGGCCTCCACCACTTGTAACGTCTCTTCTTTCGGGCAGCGCGGGTCATGGCCTCCGGCTAGCAACATCAGCGGGGCCTTCATTTGGTCGATGAAGTTGATTGGCGAACGGTCTTCATACAGAGCTTTGTTCTGCACCAGATCGCCCATGGTAGCCAGATCGGACTGCTGCAGCACCGGATCTTCATGCTCGATCTCGGTAAACCAGTTGACGAAGGGTACGATGGGCACCCCCGCTGCCCAAACCTCCGGCGCCTTGGTCACGCCCATCATGGTCATGTACCCGCCGTAGCTGCCGCCCATCAGGATGAGTTTCTTGGGATCAAGGTAGCCCGTCTGCTTGATCCAGTCGGCCGCGGCCAGCACGTCCTGCAGATCGCCGCCCCCCATGTCGAACAAATTTGCCTGCTGAAATTCTTTGCCATAGCCGGTCGATCCGCGGTAGTTGGGGGCGATCACCATGTATCCCTGGTTCGCCATGTACTGGATGAAGCGGTTGAACGAGTTCACGGTTTGTGCTGTGGGCCCGCCGTGTACGTACACAATGGCGGCGTTCTGCCCATTGCGCTGCATATTGAAGGGCACGTACAGCCAGGCAGAGATGGTCCACTTGCCATCGCGGCTGGGATAGCGGACCAGATGAGGCTCCACCATGTCTTCGCTACGGACGCCCGCAACCAGCGAATGCGTAACCTGATGCGATTTGCCGTTCGCCACCGAGTACACCCAGACATCATTGGGAGCGTTGGGGCCGTTGTGGTGATACAGCAGCCGCGCCCCATCGCGGGTGAACGCCGACTCGGCTCCACCCAAACCGTTCACCCCTTTGGGTAGTGGCAGGGAAGTGGTCTTGCCGCTGCTGAGATGGTGGAGATAGATGTTGCTATTACCGTCTACGTTGGCGGTCCAGGTGACAGACTTGCCGTCGGGAGAAAAGTTGCCACCGCTAATCTCCCATTTATCCTGGGTCAGCCAGTTGATTTTTTTCGTGGCCACCTCGAGCAGGCCGACGTTGTCGTAACCATTAGCCGCGTTAGCCGTAATCAGCAGCCGCTTGCCGTCCGCGGAAAAATCATTGGCCGTATAAAGATGCTCGCCCTGGTGCGGCGTCAACAGCGTGCTCTGCCCCGTGGCTACCTCCGCCACCAGAATGTTCGAGTCCGTGCCCTTGGCCTGCTGCTGCGTGTAGGCGATCCACTTGCCATCCCCCGACCAGATCGAGCCCACGTTCATCTTGTCTTTGGGGGTACCCGTGGTCAGGTGCCTGGTGTCGCGCATCAGCATGTCGAAGATGTCAATTTCGTACACGGATGACGTCTTCGGCTTCACCATGTAGGCCAGATACCGGCCATCCGGCGACCATGCAGGACTTTCTTCTGCGATCTCGCGGGTGTTGGTGACGTTCACCACCTGTCCGGTCTTGGGCGAGACCAAGAAAATGTCCCACTGCTCGTCGCCGTCGTAATCGGACTGGTAGGCGATCCACTTGCCGTCCGGCGACCACGCCGGTGCCGTCTGCCGCTGGTCGCTGATGGTGAGCTGCAGCGGCCACCCCCCCTCCGTCGGCACCAGCCACAGGTTATTGCGGCCGCTGATATTGGAAATAAAGGCGATGGTCTTGCCATCCGGCGACCACGCCGTGCCCCCGATGGCGCGCGTCATGTAGAGCCGCTCCAGCGACAGACTCTGCTCGTTCTGTTCCACCTGGGCGTTGGGCTTGCTGGTGATCTGCCTGGGGTCGGTGATGGCCTGGGGCGCGGGCAAAGTCTGGGTCACGGTGAACGTGCTCATAGTGATGACGATAACAAACAGGATGAGAGTGCGCATGAGGGTCCTTGTGTAGCGCCGCCGTCCCGGCGGCTGTCGCGGGGGCGTCTCGCCCCCGCCTCACAGGGCAACACGCTTGCCGCCAGCCGACCGTTTGCCGCCGTTCCAGATTCCAAAAAGGAAAAGTTTAGCAGACCAGCCGGTGGCGATGGTCCTCGCCTACGCCTTGGCGTTCTTGTGGATTTCCACCGTTGACCACGTCTTGTCCGCCGCGTGGCAGATATTTTCCAGCGGGCACTCGGCGCATTTGGGCGAGCGCGCCATGCACAGCTTGCGGCCATGCCAGATGATCTGGTGGGCGAACAGCGTCCACTTCTCCCGCGGGATGATCGGCATCAGGTCTTGCTCGATCTTCTTGGGGTCCTCGTTCTTGGTCAGCTCCAGCCGCCGCGAGATGCGCTGCACGTGGGTGTCAACCACAACACCTTCGTTCTTTCCAAACCAGGTGCCCAGCACGACGTTGGCCGTCTTGCGGGCAACGCCGGGGAGAGAGAGCAGGTCGTCCATGTTGTCTGGTACCTGGCCGCCGAAGTCGGCCACAATTTTCTTCGCCGCCCCCACCACCGATTTGGACTTGTTACGGAAGAATCCGGTGGAGCGCACGTCGGGCTGCAACTCTTCCGGCTGCAGCGCAGCCAAGTCCTGCACACTGGGATATTTTTGGAAGAGCGCGGGCGTCACCCGGTTCACGTTGACGTCGGTGGATTGGGCCGACAGAATGGTCGCCACCAGCAACTCCCACGCACTCCGGTGGGTCAGCGCGCAGGTCACCGCCGGATACTGCTGATCCAGCCGCTTGAGGATCTCCCGCACCCGCTCCGGAGCGCTTGGACTATAGCCCTTCACCTTACCGGAGGCCTGCTTCTTTGCTGCCCGGGCTTCGCCCCGGCGTGCACCAACCACAGCCGCCCCTGCGCGAGCTTGCCGGAAACGTCCGCGGCTCTGCTGCCCGCGAGGGATGCTGCGCGTCCCTTCGTGGCGCCCGGTCTTGGCAGGTTGGCGGGGAACAACGCCGCGGACCATTCCATTTCGCCTCGCTGGAATCTTATCAAAAGCGGAAGATCCCGCGATTGTCATTTGCGCTTTCACTTTGGTAACCCGGCAGCAATTGACGCCTCCCACGCATCCCGGTACTCTGAAATCAACTCCGCGACAAACAGGGAACCCAAATGGCGGTAAAGTCCATCCAACTCGGGCAGGTGTGGCGCAACGACCAGGACGGTCAGGACTACCTGGTGACGAAAATGTACAGCGAGGTGTTCTCCCAATATGCGGTGCTCCGCCCGGCTGTGGTGACCGCGCCGGATGCGCCCACGGTGCGCGTGAAGGTAGCCAAGAACGCGCAAGGTGCCTCGCTGCCCGGATACACATTTACCCAGGAAGGGTCGTTCTGAATTAGGCTCTGGGCTTTAGGCTCTAGGGTAGAGCGCTCGGTTCCTCTGCTATTGGTACCAACATGAATCCTAGAGCCAAGAGCCTAAAGCCTAAAGCCTAGAGCCTGCCACCGATGACCGAAAAAATCCTCACCCTTCTTTTCGTACTTATCAAATCGGTGATTGCTGCCACCGGCTATGGCGGCATCGCGCTGCTGATGGCCATTGAGTCGGCCTGCATCCCTCTGCCCTCCGAACTGATCATGCCCTTCGCCGGCTACCTGGTGTACGAGGGCACCCTGAAGCTGCTTTGGGTGGCAACCGCCGGCGCCATCGGCTGCAACCTGGGTTCGCTGGTTGCCTACGAAGTCGGTTACTTTGGCGGCCGGCCGCTGGTCGAAAAATACGGTCGCTGGATTTTGCTCAGCTACCGCGAACTGGACTGGGCGGACCGTTTCTTCCGACGTTGGGGCTATCTGGCGGTCTTCATCGCGCGCTTGCTCCCGGTCATCCGTACCTTTATCGCTCTGCCCGCCGGCGTCGCCCGCATGCCCCGCGGACGCTTTCATGTCTACACTTTTCTAGGATCGTGGCCCTGGTGCTTTGGACTGGCCTGGTTGGGCATGAAACTGGGCGAGAACTGGCGCCAACTGGGCAGGTACTTCCACCAGTTTGATGCCGTGATCGGGGTGGTTCTGGCAGCAGGATTCGTGTACTTCATCTGGACCCACTGGCACAATCGGATCCGTGTGAAAGCAGCGGACTCTGAGAGCCACCATCTGGGAACTGGGAACTGAGAACTGCTATTTTCAATCCCCGCAGTTGTTTCTTTCGCTTGGGAGGATTCCGTGAAGAACCTGGTTCAGTGGTTGGTTGTCTTGGTGCTCCTGGCCGGAACCGCGGCACCTGCAGCGATGGCGCAGGCCCAGCCCGGTCAGCCCTTCGTAGTCGAGTACTACTACAAGGCCAAGTGGGGACACGCCGACGAATTCCTCCGGCTGTTCAAGAAGAATCACTATCCGCTGCTGAAAAAGGAAGTAGAGATGGGGCGGATACTCAAGGTCTGGATGGACCAGCCGCGCTACCACACCACCGAAGATGGCCGCTGGGACTACCGCGTGACCATCGTGTTCAAGAACACCACCGTGGCGAATGAGCCGTTCGATGAAGACGCGCTCAAGAAACAGTTGTTCCCCGACCAGCAAACCTACGAGCGCGAAGAGCAGCGGCGCTTTGAGATCCTGGATGCGCATTGGGATCTTCCGGTGAAGGGTGTGGATTTGGAAGGCAAGTGAGAGTTAACATTCGCCGCATTGCAGGCGGCGATTTGTCCTGTTGGAAAGCCGTCGGGCAGTTCGCTCTGCTACTTCCTCAGGACGAAAAGCGGCGGGCCCTTGGTGCGGCCGAAGTAGTCACTTCTCATCCATTCCCACGAGCTTTGCCACCAGCCGCTCGTGCCACTTCCAGGGCAGGATGCGCTTGAGCCAGAGCTGCATGTGCGCATCAGGGCCGACCACATAGCGCAACTTGGGATTCGGATCGTGCGCAATCTTTGCAATCACGCGAGCCACTGCGATCGGGTCGCGCTTTTTCAGCTTCTGCACCTGATCGCGCATGCGCGCCCCGCGCTCGCGGTTGGGCGAAGTGCCGTCCACGGTCTTCTGGCCAAGGTGGGCGTTGCGGGTCCAGATATCGGTCTGAAAGGCCCCCGGTTCGACCAGCACCACCTTGATCCCCAGCCCATTCACTTCCAGGCGCAAGGACTCGCTCCATCCTTCCAGTGCGTGTTTCGAGGCGGCGTAACTTGAGGTGACGATAGCCCCGTGCAGCCCGCTGATGGACGACACCATGATGATGTGTCCCGAGCGTTGGCGCCGCATGGTGGCCAACACCGCCTGGGTCATGGCTACATGGCCGAAGAAGTTGGTCTCGAACTGCAGGCGGATTTCCTCCAGCTTCATGTCTTCGGCGAACCCGGCCACGGCAAACCCGGCGTTGTTGACCAGTACGTCAATGCGGCCGTAGTCGCGGACCACGCTCTCCATGAATGGGCGGATGGCGTCGAACTCCGCCACGTTGAGGCGGCGGACATCGAGCTGGCTGACTATGCCGGCGGCCGCGGCTGCTTGGTCGAGGCGGTCGCGGCGGCCGAGGTCTCGCATCGAGGCCACCACCTTGCATCCCGCCTTGGCCAGTTCGACTGCCGCCAAAAGGCCGATACCGCTCGATGTGCCGGAGATCACTGCAATTTTTTCGGGCATGGCGTCTAATCTGGGGTAGGGAATTTTGTATCACAGCAAGGCGGTTTTGTCGCAGAGGGAGGCTCGTCATGCGGACCATGATGGATTTTAGACATCGGCGGAATGACTACTTCCATCCCCATCCCTGGCAGGGCGCCTTCGCCTTGATTGCCAGCCTGGCGTTGGCCGTCTTGATTGTGCTGGTGCTTGGGTTGTCGACGGCCCGCTAGCGGCTTGGGTGGGCCCGAGTCTTCGAGCGGGGTAGGGCGGGTCGCAGAACCGCTCCCACCCCATCTCTGCCAATCGATGCGCATTCCTCGCGATTGAAATCTCCTTGTGCGCGTTCAGCCTCTCTCGGTTGCAAATCGCTCGACAATACGAGAACATAACCG
>JBGPJK010000205.1:0-8379 GCA_041485425.1 Terriglobia bacterium
CATCGTCGATGTAATAACTCGCTTCAATTAAATTTCTTGCCCGCGCTGCGCGCTGTTGGGAATTGTAGTGAATTGTGCACAGGGGCTCGCCCGCGATTACTGGATCCGGAACCTTCTTGTGCAACACCAGGCCGACGGAGCTATAAGGGCAGAAGACAGGCGGTGTATTGCGAGGGACTGGGACTCGGTGATAATCTCGCGTTACCTACCGGAATGAGCGGGAGTAGTTCAGCGGTAGAACGCCAGCTTCCCAAGCTGGATGTCGCCGGTTCGATCCCGGTCTCCCGCTCCAACTCCCCGATCCAGCGGGAACTGCGATTCGGCCATGCAATGCTCCACCTTTTGCAAGCTCTTTACAGCGATCGCGAGCGTCGGCTTCCCTATAGTGTTAGCCACGGAGCGCTTTATCCAGACGGCCAAAGACAAAGTGAATGTCCGTGGTCGGAAAATGGGTTGGCGGTTTCACAAGCGTTGCTCTGGCAATCCATGATTGCTGGAAGCACGAAACCCACAGTGGATTGTGTGGCGGACTTGCTCCATGAACTGGCGGATGCCCGCGACGGAGCCACGAAGATTGCGGAGGATCTGATTGCCCTGGTGTCACTGACTGGGGAATCGGTAACCGAGAGCGATAAGCAGGGGCAGGGAGGCGGTCCCAGGGAGGCTCGCCCCGAACAGAATCTGCCGAGCCATCAGCTTTCTGCCTGTTCAACCGTCACAACTACATTTATTCTGATCGTTCGTTTTATGTCTGCGAGCTGCGTCCATGAGACCCCTGAAGCGTTGGAAGACCCGGATCCTGCTGTTCTCCGCCGTGGTGGGGCCGGGGTTCATTACCGCGAACGTCGACAACGATGCCAATGGCATTTATACGTACTCGTCTGCCGGGGCGCAGTTCGGCCACATGCTGTTGTGGACCATGATTCCCATCACGCTGGCGCTGATCGTGGTGCAGGAGATCTCGGCGCGCATGGGAGCGGTCACCGGCAAGGGCTTGAGCGATCTCATCCGCGAAGAGTTTGGTCTGCGCATCACTTTCTTCATGATGCTGGGAATTCTCATCATCAATTTCGGCAACGTGGTGGGGGAGTTCGCGGGCATCGCCGGCAGCCTGGAACTGTTCGGCCTATCCAAGTACATCACCGTTCCCATCTGCGCGGTCATCGTATGGCTGATCGTGGTCAAAGGACAGTACAAGAGCGTGGAGAAGGTGTTTCTGGTGGCCTCCTTCTTTTACGTGACCTACATTTTTGCCGGGGTGTTGGCGAAGCCCGCCTGGATCGAGGCGCTGGTAGCCACGGTGAAGCCTCCCCACAAAGAAATGTTTTTGCAACAGAGCTACCTGTACATGGTGATCGGGGTGGTGGGAACAACGATCGCACCCTGGATGCAGTTTTACCTGCAGTCTTCCATCGTGGAAAAAGGAGTCAGCAAACGGCAATACCGGGCTTCGCAGATTGACGTCGTGGCGGGATGCATCTTCACCGACGTGGTGGCGTGGTTCATCATCGTGGCCTGTGCGGCTACGCTGTACGCCCACGGCTATCACAACATTGCCGACGCCAAAGACGCGGCCCAAGCCCTGCACCCGCTGGCAGGAGACTACGCCTACATCCTGTTTGCCATGGGCTTGTTTAATGCCTCGCTGTTTGCGGCCTCGATCCTGCCCCTGTCGACGGCGTACACGGTGTGCGAGGGGTTGGGATTCGAATCCGGGGTGGGGAAGAAATTCGGGGAGGCGCCGGTATTCTACTGGTTGTACACGGGGTTGATTGTGGCGGGGGCGGGGGTGATCCTGATCCCGGACCTGCCGCTGGTGAAGATCGCCATCTTCTCCCAGGTGGTGAATGGAATTGCCGTGCCGCCCGTGCTTGTCTTCATGCTGTTGCTGGTGAACAAGAAAGAACTCATGGGCGAGTACGTCAACTCGCGGGCATACAACATTGTGGCCTGGGCAACCACGGTGCTCATGGTGGTGTTGAGCATGGTGTGGTTCTGGACGCTGCGGGCGGGATGAGGCTAGCTGCGGGCCGGGGCTGCTTTGCGCGCGATGAGAAGAAAGCCCTTACCCTGAGCATCGTGTTGCACTTTTTCCAGTCGTGCCCGGCCGATGCTGGGTTTGCCGGCTCGAACTTCAAGTTCACCCAAGCGCAGGCGCGCTTCCAGTTCATAGCCGAGGTAGCCGTGGCGGCTGGCGTCCTCCTGGACCGCCTGGAGAGCTTTCGCGGCTTCTGCGATCTTGCCTGCTTCCCCACTGACCGCGGCAGCGGCCAGGAGAGCATCGTAGCGAGAATAGTAGTCGGAGACCTGCTGGGACAGCGCGATGGCACGATCCGCGGCTGCCTGCGCGTCCTTGGTTTTCGCTTGCGCCAGCAGGATGTGGGTGAGGAGCGCGGCCGCCTGGCAAGCGCTATCGTCCACTTTCTCTTTGTCGAACACCTCCGCGGCGCCGCGCAGCAACGACTCGGCTTCGGCAGCCTTGCCCTGCTCTAACAGGATCTCCGCTAGTTGCGACTGGCTCTCGGCGACAAGGCCTTCCTCGTTGTGCTCTTTACGAAGAGCAAGCGCCTGTTCAGCCGTGGCTTGTGCATCCTTCAGCCGATCCTGCGCCAGCAAAATCCGCGCAACACTAAACAGGACATATCCCCGAATAAGCTCTTGGCCGCTCTGTTTCTGGACGGCCATTGCCTGCTCCAGCGTTTGCTTCGCAGCAACCAACTCACCGCGATCCACAAGCAGGCTCCCCAGACTGGCAAGCGTGGTCGCTTCGCCGAGCTTGGCGCCCACTTGTCTGTAGGCCTGTAGCGACTGTTCCTGCATGCGAGTGGCTTCGGCCAGCTCGCCGAGGTAGATCAAGGCATTCGCGATATTGCCCAAATCACTGCCCATTGCGGTTGGATCAGCCAGCTCGCGGTGTACCTGCAGAGCGACTTCGTAATACCGCTTCGCCTCCACGTACTTCCCTTGGGAAAAAAGAACGTTCCCGATACCGCTGGTAGCAAAGGCTTCGTTCTGGCGTGAGCCAATCTGGCGATAGATCCTCTGGGAATCTTCGTAGAACTTGCGGGCACCGTCATAATCGCCCTTGTCCAGTAGGGCCGTGGCGGTCCCATAGAACACCGTCGCCAAAGTATTGGGATTACCGGCCGCCGACAGCTCCTGGGCTTGAGAATAGGCAGCCATGGCCTTCTTGAAGTCGCCAAGGTGCCCCCAGGCCCAGCCTTCCTGTTCCTTGGCCTCTGCCATCAGCAAGCGGCTGCCCTGGGCTTGAGCTTTTTCAGCCGCCGCGGCGGCGGCCCGCTGCATGAGGGGGAAATCGCCGAGATGCTCTGCCGCTTTTGCTTCGGCAAGATCAATGCGGGCATCTTTGTTTTCCGGTTCCGGCAAGCTGCGCATCCGGGCTACCGTTTGGAGAGCATCCTTGGCAAAACTGCCATGGCTTTGTGCGGAAGCCAAACGCAGTCCGTATTCAAGATCGTCGGGAAAGAAGTTCCTCAGAGTGCGATAGATTTCGATGGCCGCGGGAAAATCGGGCAACAGCTCGCGGTACCTTCCTTCCACCAGAAGACGATCTGCCCGCGACAGGTCAGCCGAGAGATCGAGGGCTTTCCTGGCTTCCTCCTGGGCTTTGGGGATGTAGCCGAGAACCGACCAGCTTTCGGCCAGCGCGGAATGAGAGAGGGCATGATTGGGATCGGCAGCAATGGCCTTTTCCAGAAGATCACGCGCGGCCAGGGCATCGAAGCTCTGTAGTTTGAGCAGGCCTTGGGCGTAGAGGCGAGCCGCTTCGGGATTGGCAGGAATGGAGGCCCGCACCTGGCGCGTATCGGCAGCCGACACGCCGCTGATTCCCAGGTTCTGCCGAAGGCGGGCGCCGCCCCGCGAAACCAGGTCGGCGAGTTCGGCCTCGGTTCCGTCTTGCGAAATGACGGCCACGGTTTCTCCTGCCCGGGTATCCTGCAATTGCAAGTCAACCCTAACTTTGCCTCCCGAATCTCTTCCCACCGCCAGATAAGAACCGAGCACCACCAGGTCGGCGCTGAGATGGTTGCGGATTTTTTT
Organism: Terriglobia bacterium; assembly: GCA_041485425.1. Lineage (GTDB taxonomy): Bacteria > Acidobacteriota > Terriglobia > Terriglobales > Acidobacteriaceae > JAIQET01. The sequence continues at coordinate 4,063 of JBGPJK010000205.1, forward strand.
CAGCGTGTCCTGACTATAGCTGTCGGCAGGGGGCAGCGAGAGGTCGAGTTTCATGCGCGTGACATCCTCGCTGGGAATGATCCGCAGTTGTTGCCCGGCGGCCAATTCGGCGCCCACCATCTCCGCCAAAGCGGTGGAGATCCAGGCCTCGTCCTCCTTGCCTGAGAGATTCTTGAAGCCCAGCACCGCGACCGACGGACGGGCCTTGAATTCGGCCCCCGATGGCGCGGGCGGAGAATGGCGAAATACTCGCTCCCGCACTCCGCCGACGTTCATCGCAAAGAGTACCAGGGCGATGGCGGCGACGGCCGCAGAGGTCCATGCCCAGGCTTTGCGTCGCGGCGCGACAACCAGGGTCAGTCCGCTGCGCAGCCGCTCCAGATCAGACCGCAATTCCTGGGCGGATTGGTATCTTCGGTTGCGGTCCTTCTCCAGCGCCTTACTAATAATCTGTTCCAGTTCGGCAGGCATCTGCGAGTTCATCTGGCGGGCGGGCACCGCCGGTTGGTGTAACACCGCATCACGAATCACGGTCACCGTTTTGCCTGGAAAAGCCTTGTGACCCGTCGCCATCTCATAGAGGACCAGACCCAGCGAGAACAAGTCCGAGCGAGCGTCCAGTTTCTCGCCACGCACCTGTTCAGGCGACAAATAGAAAGGAGTTCCCATCGAGACCCCGGTTCCGGTCAGGGTCGGGTTGGCAGACGGGACAGTTTCCTGCGCAGAGGCGGAGAGCTCGAGAGCGCCTTCCGGCAACTCCAGAAACTTGGCCACCCCGAAGTCCAGGATCTTGGCCTGGCCCCGGCTGGTGATGAAGATGTTCGCCGGCTTGATGTCGCGATGGATGATGCCTTTCTGGTGTGCGGCCTCCAACCCGTCCGCGATTTGAATGGCAATGTCAAGAAATTGACTAAGCCCTTCAGGCGTACTCTGCCGTGCTGGGGACTCAATCCATTCGCGCAACGTCTGCCCCTCTAGCAACTGCATGACGATGAATGGCTGGCCCTCGTGCTCTCCAAGCTGGTAAATGGAGCAGATGTTGGGGTGGTCCAGGGCGGAGGCGGCGCGCGCCTCGCGTTCAAAGCGTGCGAAAGCCTTGGGATCGGTGGCCAATTCGCTGGGCAGGAACTTCAGCGCCACGCGGCGGCCCAACCGGAGGTCTTCCGCCTTATAAACCACGCCCATCCCGCCACCGCCCAGAATTTGCAGAATGCGGTAATGGGATACCTTCCTGCCGATCAGGTTTTCGGCGGCCGGTTGGGAAGGGGCCTTGGGTTCGGCCGCAGGCGGCGGGAGTACCTCTTCCACCGGGGCTATGAATCGATAGCCTCTGCCGGTGATGGTTTGCACGAAACGAGGGCGCTCGGGATCGTCCTTGAGCACCTGGCGAATCTTGCGGATGGCGGCATTGATGCTGTTGTCGGTGTCCAGGAAGACATCTTTCCCCCAGATTTTCTCGATGATCTGTTCGCGGGAAACGAGTTGCCCCTGCTGTTCCACGAGGAGCAGAAGCAAATCCATGGGAATGCGTTCCAGCTTCAAGGGACGGCCAGCGCGGCGCAACTCGTAGGTGCGAAAATCCAGCTCGAAATCGTCGCCAAACTTAACTGGATTCGACAAGGTTGCCCGGCTCAACTCCATACTGGTCCCACCGCAAAAGTGGAGACATTGTACCTTGGTTCCTCGATTGAGCATAAGTCCCGATAGTTCCGTTACTTAGGGGTTAATGGAAATTAAGACCGTCTTCAGACGTTCGCTATTGCCCGGAAAGCAGTTCTGCCGCAGGATGCGTGCGACATGCACGGATGCTCGCGCATGACAAGGAGTGGGGTATGAAGTTTGCCAAATTAGCTCGCGCGACACGGATTCGAAGTTTGCTGACGGGGCTGCTCGTGCTGGGAGTGGTTGCTATCTCGGCCGCGCAAATGATCGACAACACCCAGGCGCCAAACACGGCCAAGGCCGGGATCAACAAGTCGCTGCTGGACGAAATCGGCGCGGGACGCGGGGATGTGCTGACCCCGAACTCGTCGGTTTACATCATCAATCGCGACCCGTTCCGCTCGATCCGGCGTGGGCGCCAGCTTTTCCAGCGCAAGTTCACGCACCTGCAAGGGCAGGGGCCGAATGAGAAGGACGGGGTTGGCGACATCAACACCGATATCGCCATTGGCGCCGGCCTGTCGGATAGCTGCGCCCTGTGTCACGGACGTCCGCGGGGATCGGCGGGAGCGGGTGGCAACGTGGTCACCCGCCCGGACAGCCGGGATGCCGGTCATCTATTCGGCTTGGGGTTGAAGGAGATGCTGGGGGACGAGATCACCACCGACCTGCGGGCGACCCGCGACCTGGCGATCGCGAAGGCGCAGCAGAGCAAACATTCGGTAACCATGAAGCTGGCGAGCAAGGGGATTAATTACGGCAGCATCACCGCCAACCCGGATGGCTCGCTGGATACTTCGAAGGTGGCAGGGGTTGACACCGACTTGCGAGTGAAGCCGTTCTTCGCGGAAGGTTCAACCATCTCGATGCGCGAGTTCATCGTGGGCGCGCTGCACGGGGAAATGGGGATGGAGGACTCGTCCGACCCCGATCTGCTGGCGGCCAGCGCCGGGGGGCGGGTGGTGACCCCCTCGGGCATGGTGCTGGATGGCTCCAAGGACAAGATCAGTCCGCCTCCGCCGCCGGATGAGGAGAACGGAAACGAAGTGGATCCGTCGATCGTGGACCATCTCGAGTTCTACCTTTTGAACTACTTCAAAGCGGCGCACTACATCCAGAACAGCACCACGGACCGCGGGCGGGCGGTGTTCAACAAAACCGGGTGCTCTGCATGCCATATCGCTGACCTGACCATCAACCATGACCGCCGGGTAGCCGACGTAGAGACGGTCTACGATCCGGTGGACGGCGCATTCAACAGCATGTTCGCAACCGCGAGCACGCTCTATTACACGAAAGATGACGGCAGCGGATTGCCCGTGCTGAAGCTGCCTCTGGAAAATTCTTTCGTGGTGAAAGACATTTTCACCGACTTCAAGCGCCACGACTTGGGAACGAACTTCTACGAGCGCAACTGGGATGGATCAATCCAGACCACGTTCCTTACTCGGGCACTGTGGGGCGTAGGCACCACAGGACCATACGGTCACGATGGTCGCAGCATCACGCTCAATGATGTCATTCTGCGCCACGGTGGAGAGGCGCTGACAGCGCGCAATGCTTTCGCCGCGCTGAAGGCCAACGATCAGAACGCGCTGCTGACGTTTCTGAATTCGCTGGTACTTTTTCCGCCGGACGATACCGCATCGAATCTCGACCCGGCGGACCCAACCAAAGCCAACTTCCCGCAATTCGGACACGGCAGCATCAAGCTCACGGTGCTGTTTAACGATCCGACCGATCCGGAGTAGGGACCTATACCGAGGGCGGCCGCCGTCGAGTCAGGGTGGCGGGGGCCGTCTGCGGGGACAGCGAGTTGTGGCGAACGAAACACCTGCCAGATAACTTTTCCCATCCCTGGCCACTCTAACTATAATGAGGTAGTCCTCCGGGGTGGTGTGGGTGATGAAACCTCGTTTCGCAAGCTTCCTCGTTTCCGCCAGCTTTCTCGTCCTCTGTGTGTTTACCTTTGCGCAGGATCAGCCGGCAACGGCGGTCCCAGCGGCGGCTTCCCAACCGGTCAAGAGCTATCACGACGGCAGTATCCGTGACATCGATGCGGTCGGGAACCGGAACGTGGGTTGCGGGCGCGGTCTGGGCAACTGGTATAGCCTGGAAAAACAGATCATCATGGGCAAAGAGTTTGCCCAGCAAGTGGAATCAAGCAGCAAGCTGGTCGCGGATCCGGTGGTGACCGAGTACATCAACCGTCTCGGGCAGAACCTGGTGCGGAACTCCGATTCCCTGGTACCGTTCACCATCAAGGTGGTGGACTCGGACTCGATTAATGCGTTTGCGCTGCCCGGCGGATTTTTCTACGTGGATTCGGGGTTGATCCTGGCGGCGGACAATGAGGCCGAACTGGCGGGAGTGATGTCCCATGAGATCGCGCACGTGGCGGCCTGCCACTTTGCCCGCGAGAGCACCCGCAGCCAACTGATGAACCTGGCCTCCATCCCTTTGATCTTTATAGGCGGTGGGATCGGATATGCAGCACAAAACCTGGCCGGACTGGCGCTGCCCGTGACCTTCCTGAAGTTTTCCCGCGGGTTCGAATCGGACGCGGACTACTTGGGCGTGCAGTACATGTACAAGGCGGGGTACGATCCCCAGGCCTTCACCGCGTTTTTTGAAAAGGTGAAGAACCTGGAGAAG
>JBGPJK010000206.1:0-8363 GCA_041485425.1 Terriglobia bacterium
CCGCCGTGATTGCCGAACGTGAAGCCGCCGAAGGCGCCTTACATCTGGTCCAGGACCTGGCCCGGCGCCGCGAGCAGGCCGAGCAGGCTCTCCGCAGCAGCGAACAGCGCCTCAGCGGAATCGTCAATTCCGCCATGGATGGAATCATCACCGTGGACCGCTTCCAGCGGGTCGTCCTTTTCAACTCCGCTGCCGAGCGCATCTTCCGCTGCCAGGCCGCCGACGCTATCGGCCGCGATCTCGACCATTTCATTCCCCCTCGTTTCCGCAACATCCATCGTCGTCACATTCAGTCCTTCGGTGAAACCGGCGCCTCCACCCACTCCATGCGACCTCCCGGATCGCTCTCCGGCATTCGATCCGATGGCGAGGAGTTCCCGATTGAAGCCACCATCTCCCAGGTGGAAGCGGAAGGCCAGAAGCTGTACACCGTCATCCTGCGCGATGTGACCCTGCGCCGGCAGGCGGAAGAGGCTCTGGTCAAATCGGAAAAGCTGGCCTCCGCCGGCCGGCTCGCCGCCACCATCGCCCACGAAATCAACAATCCCCTGGCCGCCGTCACCAACCTTCTCTACCTGGCTCGCCACGCCGAGCATCTCCCGGAAGCCGCACGTGAGCACCTTGAGCTCGCCGATACCGAACTCCAGCGTGTCGCTCACATCACCAAGCAGACTCTTGGTTTTTATCGTGAGCAGAGCGCGCCCGTCCTCTTTGACCCGGCTGAACTCCTCGACAGTGTTCTCGCGCTGCTGCAAACCAGGATCGAGGCCCGGAACCTCGCGGTCGAAAAGCGCTACTGCACGCATCTTCAGGTGCTGGCCTCGCTAGGTGAAATTCGCCAGGTTGTTTCCAACGTCATCAGCAACGGCATTGATGCCGTCCAGCCCGGCGGACGCCTTCAGATCAAGGTCGCCTCGTCACCGGACTGGCGCTCGCCCGCGAATCGTGGCGTGCGCATCACCGTCGCCGACACCGGCCACGGCATCGCGCCCGAAAACCTGGCCAAGATTTTCGAGCCTTTCTTCACCACCAAGAAAGACGCGGGCACCGGCCTCGGACTGTGGGTCTCGCGCCAGATCGTGGACAAACACGCGGGCTCCATCCGGGTTCGCTCCCGCACCACTCCGCATCGCTCCGGCACCGTCTTCTCCATCTTCCTGCCCGTCGCCGCCGCGCCCGAAAACACGAAACCGGCCGCCAACCAGTCGTGAGCGCGTTTAACCACTAACCACCCATCAAAAATAAAACGGCCCGGGCTCCACTTGAGCGCCACCGCATTCACCGCTTTGCCGTTACTTGGCTAATAGTCGGCAATCTGGAAGCTGGATTCTCCGGCGCGGCGGGGACACAGTTTCAGTTTCGAGTTTCGGTCTCGAGTAAGCCCGATAGGGAGTAATCGGCCCGCCGGCCGCCAGATGCGCGCGGAAAATGTGTCTGCGATTTCTCGCGATTTGGGGGCATCCACCCCCACCTAGCGACGCTGTAAGGCTACGTTGACTTACATCTACTTGCGGCCTAATATGCGCCCATTATGGCGTCCTCCGGTTCCATCATAGGGCGCACGCTGGGTCATTATCGAGTTCTGGAAGAAATCGGGTCCGGCGGCATGGGCGTGGTCTACCGGGCGCACGATGAGCGCCTGGAGCGCGACGTCGCCCTGAAGGTCCTGCCGCCTGGCACGCTAGCCGACGACTCCACCCGCAAGCGCTTCCGCAAGGAAGCCCTCGCCCTCTCCCGGCTCAGCCATCCCAACATCGCTACGGTGTTCGATTTCGACACCCAGGAAGGCACCGACTTCCTAGTGACGGAACTGATCGAGGGCGTAACGCTGGACGACAAGCTGGCGTCCGGGCCGCTGCCGGAAAAAGAAGTCATCCCGATCGGTCTACAGTTGGCCGACGGGCTGGGGGCAGCGCACCGCGAAGGGGTGATCCACCGCGACCTGAAGCCGGGGAACCTGCGACTGACGCCCGAGGGGCGGCTTAAGATTCTGGACTTTGGCCTGGCCAAGCGCGTGGATCCGGCGGATCAAGCAACTGTCACGCAGAGTTTTTCCGAGCAGCGCGGGCCGGCGGGGACGCTGGCCTACATGGCACCGGAACAGCTCCGGGGCGAAAAAGTGGACACGCGCGCCGACCTGTGGGCGGCGGGCGTGGTGCTGTATGAACTGGCCACGGGGCGACGGCCGTTCGAGGGCCTAACCACAACCGCGCTGGCGGACGAGATCCTCCATGCTGCCGCCCCCTCGCCGCAGGTATTGCAGCCGAAACTCCCCGCCCGGCTGGCGGAGGTCATCCAGAAATGCCTGGAGAAGGATCCCGAGAACCGCTATCAGTCAGCGAAGGAGCTACTGGTAGACCTCCGGCGCCTGGGCATGCCGACGGCCACAGCGACGGCACCCCAATATCTAGGGTGGCTGAAGTGGCGCATGGTACGGCGGTACCACACGTTGCTGGTTTCGGCCGCGTCCATATTGGCGGCGGTGCTGATCATAGTCTGGTTCTCGGGCCGTACCCCGGCCCTGGCTTTTGCGGCGCGAGATTTCGTGCTGATCAGCGATTTTGAGAACCAGACGGGCGATCCAGTGTTCGACAAGTCGTTGACGACGGCATTCACGACCAGCCTGGGGCAGTCGAGCTACGCCAACGTCTACTCGCGGCGGCGGGTAAGCGAGGCGCTAAAGCGAATGAAGAAGCCCGCAGTGGACCCGATCGATGAACCGCTGGCGCAAGAGATCGCCGTGCGGGAGGGACTGAAAGTGATCGTGCTGCCGAGCATCAGCGGCGTCGGAGAAAGCTACCGGGTTGCGGCCAGTATCCGCGACGTGGCTTCCGGCAAAGACGTAAAGAGCGAGTTTGTGAAGGCCAACGGCAAAGACAAAGTACTCGATGCGGTAGACACGCTCTCCGCAGCGATTCGCAAGGACCTGGGCGAGTCCTTGCAAACCGTCTCGCAAGGCAAGCGACTCAGCTCGGTGACGACGCAGTCGCTGGAAGCCCTGCGGCAGTACTCGATCGCGACGGAGAAAACCTTGGCGCTCCAATGGGCCGAGGCGAAGGTGTATTTGGAAAACGCGCTGCGCATCGATCCCACCTTCACTGCGGCCCGCGCTTCCCTGGGCATGATGCACGTGGAACAAGCCATGAACGGCATGCCTCATTTTGATGGCGAAGAGGGCAAACGCCTGCTGAGCGAGGCGGTGAAGCACGTGGACGGACTTACCGACCGGGAGAAATACGGCATCCTGGCGTTTCATGCCCGTGCGGTGGAAAGGAATCCGGAACACGCAATCGGATACTTGAAGACTCTGCTAGCGTTGTACCCCGACGACTCCGTCACGCACGTGAGCCTGGGCCGGACATACGCGCAGATGGGGCGCGTGCCGGAGGCGCTTGCGGAGTACAAAGAAGCGCTCCGGATCGATCCAAGATTTGTTCTCGCATACGCGAATGTGGGGGCCACCTACCTGTACCAGATGGGCGACGTCGCCTCGGCTCTGCCGGTGTGTCAGAAAATCCTGCAACTTGATCCCGGAAACGCCTGGGCGCAGGATTGTCTGGGCTGGTCGTACTTTGCGAAGAACGATCTTCCACAGGCGCAAGCCGCATTCGAGAAAGCGGTAGCGGCCAATCCGCAGGCAACGTTATCCCGCTACCGGTTGGCGCACACCCACCGTTTGCAAGGCCACTACCAGCAGGCAATCGAAACGCTACTGCAGATCCAGAAGGTCGATCCGAGCGAGACCTCGGTGTTTTACGACATGGGAGTTGTGTATGAGCGGATGGGAGATAGCCAGAAAGCGCGCGAGTCTTTCACCCGCTATCGCCGCGATCTGGAAACGCAGTGGAAAAAGACGCTGCATGAGCCGGGCACACAACTGGCGCTGGCCGCAACCTCCGCGCGCCTTGGGGAAACCTATCGCGCCCGGCAAATGCTGCGCAAGGCCATGGCGAAGGTGCCCCAGCTTCACCTGGAGGCGGCCTTTGTGCTCAGCCTCCTGGGCGAGAAGAAAGAAGCGGTTGACCAGCTGGAGCTGGCGATCCAGAACGGGTACACCAATTACATCTGGCTGAAGATGAACCCGGACCTGCTGCCGCTGCATGGGTATCCGGCGTATGAGCAGTTGATGGGCAAGGTGATAAGGACGTAGGCGGTACCGCGGCACGCGAACACCGCTGCTGATGCGGATCGCGCTAGCGAAACGAGCAAACCGGCCCCCGATTCCGGCCGGCTCGATATTTGTCGCAGTCTAGTGGACGTAAAACGGGCGGCTCGGACATTATCGGATTGTGGAAGAGATGCCGACCACTCGCGCGCAATAGCCGTGCCGCCAGATTGACAACGCCCAGAGACAGAAATCTGAGCTCCAAGGGGAACTCGTCAACGCAAATCTCACCGCTGTCCCAACCCAGCGAGAGCATGAAAAATCTCAGTCGCTACGCCGCCCCCGCCCTTCTTGACGGCTCTTGCGCCTCCGTCAACGGCATGTTCACCAGGTGCTCGCTCAAGAACCAGGCTTCAAGCTCGTTGCTCCGCAACACATCGCTGACCACCAGGTCGTTGGTGCCATCATCGCCAAGTTCGGAAGCACGGCGGGCCAGCTTGCGGCTTTCTCGAATGATGATCTGGTGGGCGTCGAGCAAACGCGACAGTTGCACCGGAACCTCCTCGCGACCGCGAGGCGGACGCTCGATTTGCGTGGTTTCAGCCACATCCGCTGCCATGGCGATGGTGACTCCCCCCAGCAACTGGATCCGTTCGGCAATCGAGTCAACCAGTTCGACTTGCTCGTCGTAATGCTTATCGAAGAGCAGATGGAGTTGGTAGAAGGTTGGACCCGCTACCTGCCAATGGGACTTTTTGTACAAATCGCGAAGTGTCATCGTGTCGGCAAGTAGTTGGTTCAATTGTGCGGTGATTTCCAGGCGGACCGGTTCCTCCAGTTCAAGCGGCAGCAATTGGCTCACCGTGCCGTAGGACTGAATTTCCCCCGCGCGCTGATGAAGCCGGGGCTGTGCGTTGATCCTGCCCGTCGTTTTCGCATCCATCTGGTTTCTTGCCATCGGACTTCTCCTTATGTTTGTCATTCCGAGCGGGCTTCAGCCCGCGAGGAATCTAGGTTTTTCTTTCTTCCCGCGATCTTTCAACCCTGCAATCCAAACGGACTTACGCTGCTATTCATGCAAAACCTGATGCACGAACGAGATTGCAATCGATCCTTCTCCCACCGCTGACGCGACCCGTTTGACGCTGCCGCCCCGAACATCACCAACCGCGAACACGCCCGGCAAACTCGTTTCCAGCAGGTGGGGTGCGCGGCCGAGCGTCCAGCGGGCGGCGCTGAGATCTGCGGGTGACAGGTCCGGTCCCGTTTTGATGAATCCTTTGGCGTCGAGCGCCAGGCAGCCATCCAGCCAGCCGGTATTGGGGTCGGCGCCCGTCATCATAAACACGTGACCGATGTTGTGCGTCTCGACTTCCCCGGTTTGACGGTTGCGCCAGCGCATGCTTTCCAGGTGCTCGCCTCCTTCCAGCGCCACGATTTCCGTATGCGGCCGCAAGACGATGCCGGGATTCTCTTCGATCCGCCGTATCAGGTAGCGCGACATGGTCGCGGCCAGGCCGCCGGACCGGATCAGCATGTGGACGCGCCTGGCGGTCTGGGAGAGGAACACCGCAGCCTGTCCAGCCGAGTTTCCTCCGCCTACCACTACCACTTCCTCTCCGCCACACAACTGCGCCTCGACGAACGTCGCGCCGTAATACACACCCGCGCCTTCAAACCGGGACAGGTTTTCCAGCGGTAGTCTCCGGTACTCCGCTCCGGTCGCGATGATCACCGCGCGCGCCGGCACTCGAGCGCCGTCGCCAACTTCAATGGAATAGGGTTTGCGGTTGCAGGTGAGCCGTGTCGCGGCCTTGGCGATCATCACCTCTGCCCCGAACTTCTGCGCCTGCGTGTACGCGCGGCCTGCCAGGTCCTGACCCGAGATGCCCGTCGGAAATCCCAGGTAGTTTTCGATTCTCGAGCTCGAACCCGCCTGCCCTCCGGGCGCGTTCGTCTCCAGCACCAGCACATCCAACCCTTCGGAGGCGCCGTACACCGCCGCCGCCAGCCCCGACGGGCCCGCGCCCACGATCACCACGTCGCGGACGTGTACCTCGTCGATGGTTTCGTTATAACCGAGACAGTCGGCGATTTGCCGGTTCGTCGGATTCCGCAGCACAACGTCGCCGCGGCAGATCACCACCGGCACGTCGGCGGCAGCGACGTGGAAACGATCCAGCAGGTCCTGCACGTCGGCATCGCGGTCGAGATCGATGTAGGCATACGGATGTCCGTTGCGGGTGAGGAACTCCTTGATGCGAAGCGTCGCCGCCGAATGACTGGACCCGACCAGGATGACATCTCCCAGGCCGTGCGCAATCAACTCCACCCGGCGAAGAATGAACGCACGCATCACGATTTCGCTGAGCTCGCTATCGGTCTGCACCAGCGCCAGCAGGCGTTCGCGATCCAGCTCGATGACCTCTCCCGGCTGGCTGGCGCGCATGCGAACCATCGACCGGCGCCCGGAGAGCATGTTCACCTCGCCCGTAAACTGGCTGGGACCGTGCGCTGTGACCAGCGTTTCCGTACTGCCGTAGGGTCGAACAATCTCGATCTCGCCGGCCTTCACCACAAAAAAAGGTACGACGCTGTCTCCCTGCTCGACAAGGACTTCGCCGCGCTCAATCGCACGCACCCGCCCCTGCGCCGCGATGCGCGCCATCTGCGCCGCCGTCAGGTTCGGAAAGATGTGATCCAATCGTGACGTGATCGGCGGTAGTGGAGGAGTTGCTTCGGTCATAACTATCCCATCCGTGCGCTTGCTGGTGCCCCACATCTGCCCGATTTTGGCAGATGTGGGCGCGCAAAGCTCAAGGCAAATGCCTCGAGAGAGACGAAAACCCTGAGCCTTGCGCCGTGTTTACGCTGCCACCCGACCAGCACGCTTGAAGAAAGCGAGCAGCTCCGCGTTGACCTGGTCCTTGTGCGTCGAGCACATGCCGTGCGGCAGGCCCGGATAGACTTTGAGTGTGGCCCCCTTGACTATCTTGGCAGAGAGCAGGGCCGAGGCGCTGATAGGCACGATCTGGTCGTCGTCGCCGTGAAGAATCAGCGTTGGCACATCGACCTTCTTGAGATCTTCCGTGAAGTCGGTTTCGGAAAAAGCCTTGATGCAGTCGTAAACGGCGTTGAATCCGGCCTGCATCCCCTGCAGCCAGAACGAATCGCGCAAGCCTTGCGAGACCTTGGCGCCCGGCCGGTTGGCGCCGTAGAAGGGCACGGCGAGATCCTGGAAGAACTGCGAGCGGTCGGCGCGCACGCCGCTGCGGATCTGGTCGAAGGCGTCCATCGGCAGGCCGCCCGGATTGCCGGCTGTCTTCAGCATCAGCGGCGGTACTGCGCCGATCAGCACCGCCTTGGCAACGCGTTCCGTGCCATGGCGGCCGATATAGCGCGCCACTTCGCCGCCGCCCGTCGAATGGCCGACGTGAATCGCGTTCTTCAGGTCCAGTTTTTCCACCAGCGCCGCCAGATCGTCGGCGTACGTGTTCATCTCATTGCCGTCCCAGGGCTGGCTCGATCGGCCGTGCCCGCGGCGGTCATGCGCAATGCAGCGATAGCCCCGGTCGGCCAGAAATAGCATCTGATCTTCCCAGGCGTCCGCGTTCAGCGGCCAGCCATGACTGAACACCACCGGCTGACCTGTCCCCCAGTCCTTGTAGTAGATCTGTGTGCCGTCTCGTGTCGTAATCGTGGGAATGAATTTTCTCCTTCGGTTGGTGATTCGTATAAGCTGCGACTTGCGTGGAAAAACAGGAAACTTTCGAGATCAAGCCGTGCGTGCCGACTTGGATGTCGTCATGCCTAGGGTCATGACGCGCGCCCTCTCGCGAATGAGATGTTGGCTAAACTCACGGCGTTGTATTCTTCATCAGTAGTTGGCACCCACGCAGAGCAGCAGTGCCACTATTTTCATCGCGCCCTACCCCACGGCTTTTCCTCCCACCCCTCAAACTTGACAAACAGAATGCCTGCCATTTACACTTGGCACTCGACAGGCGAGAGTGCTAACACTCGACAGTTTAGCCTCTTGCCATGGTACAGATTTCGGCGATATCAAGTTGTAAGCACAGCCACTTAGCGTAAGAAGACAAGACCAAAAACCAGTGTCGTAGCGTTTCCAAAGGAGGTCGTTTCATGGCTAAATTCACTCCCCTGCATGACCGCGTTCTGGTCCGCCGGGTGGAAGAAGCAGAAACCACGCGTGGCGGCATCATCATTCCCGACTCCGCCAAAGACAAACCGCAGGAAG